>JBILMQ010000388.1:0-2826 GCA_044375455.1 Caulobacterales bacterium
GGAGACCACGCGCCCGTCATTGGGATGCATACGCGGACCATAGGTGTTGAAGATGCGCGCGACCTTGATCTCCAGACGGTGCTGACGATGATAGTCAAAAAACAGCGTCTCAGCGCAGCGTTTACCCTCATCATAGCAGGACCGCGGCCCGATCGGATTGACATTGCCCCAGTAGTCCTCCGTCTGCGGATGCACCGAGGGATCGCCATACACCTCCGAGGTCGACGCCTGAAAAATCCTCGCTTTGACGCGCTTGGCGAGCCCCAGCATATTGATCGCCCCGTGTACGCTCGTCTTCGTGGTCTGCACGGGATCATGCTGATAGTGAATCGGCGACGCCGGACAGGCCAGATTGTAGATCTGGTCCACCTCCACATATAAAGGAAAACAGACGTCGTGGCGCAGGAGTTCGAACCGCCGGTGTCCAATCAGGTGCTCGACGTTGCGCCGGGCGCCGGTGAAGAAATTGTCGACGCACACCACCTCCGCGCCCCGGTCGAGCAGCCGTTCGCACAGATGCGACCCAAGAAATCCCGCCCCGCCAGTGACGAGGATGCGCTGGTTGCTGTGATATCCGGCCATCATTGGCCCCCTGCTTGCCAGCCATGTCTTTAGGGCGCCGGCGCGTCGGGCGCAAAGGTGTCGCCGCGACCGCCGCTGAACCAGCAAGACTCTCCTCTGGCCTGGCCCAGGCAAGATCCCATGGCCCGGACGCCGCCCGCGCCGCCCAGACCCGCCTGCGCCGCAGTGGCCGGACGGCGCCGCAACGCCCAGCCGATCGCCTGTCCCCCCGCTTCCCAGACACCGCTTGGCCGGCGCTTTGGCCAGCGTCTTGTAACCAGGACCGATGAGGGCGATATCTCAGCCCGGTCGCACTGACGCGATCCTGCCGCTGAGAAAGGGAGGTCCGCCCATGGCCGTCGAGGAAACGTCTGGCGCCCGGCCCGTCGCCGCTGACCAACCGCCAACGCCCCAGGCCGCGCCAGAGGCAGCGCCAGAGGCAGCGCCCGCAGTACAGTCCAAGATTGAAGTCCTTCCTGCCGTCCGGCCCGCGACGGAGCTCATCACCCAAATCCGAAGCCAGATCCAGCTGAAGGATCGGGCAGGCATGACCCAGTTCGGCGAACGCGCCCACAAACGCGTCACCGAGTTCTCCGACCGCATCCTGTCTCAGACCCGCAACAAGGACATCGGCGAGACCGGCCGACTGCTGTCCGACATTATTATGAAAGCCAAGGGGCTCGATCCGGCCGCAATCCAGAACAAGGGCCTCATCGCGCGCATCTTCGGCAACGTCAAAGCCGAGGTCAGCAAGTTTAAGTCGCGGTTTGAGAGCGTGGCCGCCCAGATCGACGCAATCGCCATAGAACTCGACAAGCGCAAGGACGTGCTGCGCCGAGACATCGCCATGATGGACAGTCTGCATGAGGAAACCCGGCAGGCCATCATCGATCTTGAAGCCTATATCGAAGCCGGCAAAACGTTCGCCGCCGAGTTCAGAACACACGAGCTGCCACGCCTCGAGGCGGCGGCTGCGACCGCACAGGAGGAAAGCGAGAAACTGATCCGCGCCCAGGAATACCAGGACGCCGTGCAGGCGCTCGACCGGCTCGAAAAGCGCGTTTTCTACCTTCAGCAGGCGCGCCAGATCGGCATCCAGCAATTGCCCCAGATCCGTGTCGTCCAGTCGGGCGACGAAACGCTCATCGAGAACCTTCAGGCCTCCACTCAGCTCACGATCCCGGTGTGGAAACAGAAAATGGTGCTGCTCCTGGGGTTGCAGCGCCAGCAAGAGGCCCTCGCCCTGCAGAAGTCGGTGACGGACGCCACCAACCAGATGATGCGTCAGGCCAGCGGCATGATGAAGGAACAGTCGATCGCCATCGAGGAGCAGTCGCAGCGCGGCATTGTCGATATGGCCACGCTGGCCGACACCAACCGGGAACTGATCGACACAATCGAGAGCGTGCTGCGAATCCAGCAGGAAGGCCGGCTCAAGCGCGCCGAGGCCGAGCAGCAGATGGCCGTGATGACGGAGGATCTTCGCCGGAGTCTCGCAAACACCGGCCTCGAATCCTAAGGCCGCCTGGTGATTGCGCCCGCGCCCAATGGCTCTGAGCGCCGGCGTCGGCGCAGTGTGACATTCGCACTGTGCGCGGTCGCGGCGGCTGTGGTCTTGGGTTTTCTGGTATTCGAATTCCGGGTCGCATTTCCGCTTGCCGCTCTGGTCACGGTCGTCGGCTTCGTCGCGCTGGCGGCGCTGCTCACCCCAACCCCTGACCCGCCGACGCAGACTTCTGAGCTGACCCGTGCTGCGCTCTTCGGGCCTTTGCTCCATCAGGCGGCGCATGACCTTGAGCGTCTGCTCGCAGCCCGCATGGCGATCACCGACGCTGCGACGCGCACGCGCCTGGAGAGCCTTGCAGGCAAAGCCGAGCACATCCTGCACGAAATCAGCGACCACCCGGACCGGCTCGCTGACGCGCAGCGTCTTCTCACCTACTACCTGCCGCGCGCCGCCGACCTCGCCGCGCATGTCGCCGCCTGCGATCAGCGTGGACGCGCAAGCGAGGAAACCGCAGAGGCGGCGCGCGCCATGCTGATCCGTCTGGAAAATGCCTTCAGCGCCTCCGAGAAAGCCATCGCAGCGCACGACGACAAAGCGATTTCGATCGATCTGAAGCTTCTGGAGGACGCGCTGCGCGAGGATTTCCGCGAGCCCCGCTGAGCGCGCTCAAAACCGCCGCCGGCTCATCAGCGCAGCCTGGATCGTGCCATCATCAAGATGATCAAGCTCACCGCCGACGGGGACCCCGCTCGCCAGCG
>JBILMQ010000130.1:0-9346 GCA_044375455.1 Caulobacterales bacterium
CAAGCGACCGGCCTGACGCAAGGTACGAGGGATGAGATGGCTCCATCCGATTCCCCAGACCCGCCAGAACCTGCCGGTCGGCCGCATCCAGCACAGATCGACCCACGCCAGACCGATCCGATCCAGACCGATCCGATCCAGGTCGATCCGATCGTGGGCAAGACTCTCCAGGCCCAGTCACCCAGGCCCGGGTCAGATGAGCCCGGCTTAGTCGGGCCCGATGCGGCTCAGGGCGTGCTCGACGGCGCCAAGGGCGATGCAGCGGGCAAGGCCCAGCGTGCGCGCCCATTTCGGCCGGATCTGTTCAACGGACGCGCCCTTGCCTCGGCGCAGGATGTCGCGAAGTTCCTGGGCGTTTCAGAACACACGCTGACCTGGACGCTGTACGCCGCCCCCGAAAGCGTGCGTTACGCCCGCTTCGAGATCCCCAAGCGCACCGGCGGAATGCGCGTCATCCACGCGCCCAAGGACAATCTGCGCGCGTGGCAAGAACGCCTCGCGCCAATATTCGCCGCCCTCTACGAGGCCCATCCCGCAGCGCATGGCTTCGTCTGCGCGCGCAGCGTGGCGAGCAATGCACGCGTCCATGAAGGCCAGCGATACGTCTTCAACATCGACCTGGAAGACTTCTTTCCATCGATCAATTTCGGCCGCATCCGCGGCCTGTTCATGGCTGCGCCCTTCGGGGCGGGACCAGCGGCGGCCGCGGTGCTGGCCCAAATCTGCACCCACCGCAACGGACTGCCGCAGGGCGCGCCAACCTCGCCGGTCCTGTCCAACTTCATCGCTGCGGCGCTCGACCGGCGCCTGGCGCGCCTCGCGCGCGAGAACCGCGCCCGCTACACCCGATATGCCGACGACATCACCTTCTCGACCAGCACAGACATGTTTCCCCCAGCCCTGGCAGTGTACGCTGAGGCGGCGCCAGGCCCGCTCACCGCAGCGCCCGGCGAGGCGCTTGAGCGTGCAGTCGCCTCGGCCGGCTTCAACATCAACCGCAGGAAGGTCCGCCTGCAGACGCGCCACCAGCGCCAAAGCGTGACCGGCCTGGTGGTCAATCAAACCGCCAATGTGACCCGCGATCGCATCCGGCGGATCCGCGCCATGATGCACGCCTGGGAGAGGCACGGCCTGGCGGCGGCCGGCGCGGAACACTTTCTGCGCTGGCGCGGCCTCGCCCAACCGCCGGGCGACCCCGCACGCGCCTTCCGAAACGTCGTCTACGGCGAACTCGCCTATGTTAAGATGGTGCGCGGCGCAGACGATCCGCTGTTCCTCAAACTCTGCGCGCGGCTCATCGACCTTGATCCCAACCCCTCGAAATTCGTGCGCCAGATGGTCTTCGGCGCCGGCGACTATGATGTGTTCATCAGCCATGCAAGCGAAGACAAGGACACCATTGCGCGACCGATCTACGAGGCCTGCGAGCGGCGCGGCGTCAAGGCGTTCTTCGATGAGGCCCACATCGGCTGGGGCGAAAGCTTCACGCGCAAGATCAACACCGCGCTCGGCGCGGCGCGCACGGTGCTCGTCATCGTGTCCAGCCACTCGGTCGCGAAGGAATGGCCGATCCTCGAAATCAACACAGCCCTGGCCATGGAAGTGGCGGGAGAAAAAGTCGTCGCCCCCCTGATCGTGGGCAAGCCGGATCTCTCAAAGCTCCCGCTGATCCGCGGCAAGGATTGGCTGGTGTGGAACGGCGATGCGGATCTGGTCGCCAAGCGCCTGGCCGATGCCGTGCACCGGCGCATCGACAAGCGCCCCGCGCCCACAACAGCAGACTGGCCGCACCACACCGCGGAGGCGGCGATAAGCGAGACGTCGGAGCGATCCGCGGCCGGGCCCAGTCTTGGCTCGGCGGCCGCGCCCGTGCGCCGCACAAGTTTCTGGGACCGGTTGCTTGGCCAACGCAGCGATGGCGACGCCTAAGCGTTCTCCCGTGGTTTCGCGCCCCCGACACGCGGCCTAGATTGACCACGCCGATCCGGGGGCCGCGCCATGAAACACGCCGTCATCGTCTGTCATCCCAGACGCGAGAGCTTCACCCGCGCCGTGGCTGAAACCTACGTCCACGCCGTGCACGATCACGGCCACACAGCAATCGTGCGCGACCTCTACGCCATCGGCTTCGATCCGGTGCTGAAGGCAGGTGAAATTCCCGGCCCTGGCGCGCCCACACCAGGGGCGGACGTCACGGCGGAGCGCGCCATGCTCGCCGACGCAGATGTGTTTGTGCTCGTCTTTCCGATGTGGATGGGGTCAATGCCAGCCATGCTGAAGGGCTATCTAGAGCGCGTCTTCGGCTATGGCTTCGCCTATGGGAAAGGCCCCGGGGGCGTGACGCCGCTGCTGTCAGGACGCAAGCTCATCGCATTCTCCGCCTCCGGCGCCCCAAACGACTGGCTGGTCTCGCAAGGCATCTGGCAGGCCGCGCGCGCCCTGCAGGACACCTATTTTGGGCAGATCTGCGGCCTTGTTCCGATCGATCACGTGCACTTCGGCGCGATCGCGCCGAACATGCGCAAAGACATGGCGCAGCGCCATTTCGATGAGGTCAGACGCATCGTCGCCAGCCACTTTTGAACCGCTCCGCGCGCAGGAAAAGATCTGCGCCGGAACGGCGCCTGATCTGGTGTGTGATCCGGCGTCTGGTCAAATCAGCGCGGATCATGCCAGGAAACAGGCATGGCGGATGTTGATGCAGTGATTATCGGGGCAGGCGTGGTTGGACTCGCCGTTGGGGCAGCCTTCGCGCGGCGCGGCAAGACCGCAATCGTGCTCGAACGTCACGCCCATTTCGGCGAGGAAACTTCCTCTCGCAACAGCGAGGTCATTCACGCCGGCATGTACTATCCGGTCGGCTCGCTGAAGGCGCGCCTCGCCGTCGCCGGTCGCCACATGATGTACGCCTACTGCGCCGCGCGCGGCGTTGCGGCCCAGAAGACGACGAAGATCATCATCGCGGTGGAGGACCACGAACGCGCCGATCTGGACCGCATCATGGACCAGGGTCTCGCCAATGGCGTGGAAGGCCTGGAGATGATCGGAGCCGCGCGCATCCGCGCCCTGGAACCCGCTGTCACCGCACTCCAGGCGATCTACTCGCCGGAAAGCGGCATCGTCGACAGTCACGGCCTCATGCTCGCTTTGCTCGGCGAGATCGAGGACGCAGGCGGGGCGCTTGCCCGCGCGGCGCCGTTTGTGCGCGCCGCGCCCAGTGCGCAGGGCTGGCGCGTGCATGTCGGCGGCGCCGAGCCGTCAGTGATCGAAACGACGTGCCTCGTCAATGCCGCAGGGCTCGGCGCGCGCACAGCTGCATGCGCCATCGAAGGCGTCGATCCGGCCAGCGTGCCGGTGATCCGCTACGCCAAGGGCAACTATTTCCGCTACGAGGGAAAGGCGCCGTTCCAACGCCTGATCTATCCAACGCCGGCGCTCGGCAGCCAGGGCCTGCACGTGACGCCGGATATGTCCGGGCGCGCCCGCTTCGGTCCTGATGTCGAGCCGGTGGAGGAGATCGACTACCGGCCGAACGTCGCCCGACGCGCCATGTTCGCCGCCGCCATCCGCCGCTTCTGGCCGGGCGTGGAGGAGGAGAAGCTCGCGCCAGACTATGCCGGCATCCGACCGAAAATCGGCCCCTCTGCCACCCACACGGTCGACTTTCGCATCGATGATCCGGCCGTGCACGGGCTCGCGGGGCTCGTCAATCTGTTTGGCGTCGACAGTCCCGGCCTGACGGCAAGCCTGGCGCTCGGCGAAGAGACGGCCCGCCGCCTCACGTCGTGACACAGCCCCACGCGGTGATAAAGCCCCACGCGGTGAGAAGGTCTTGCCGGCGCCTGGCCCGCCAGCCGCCCCTGAGGCCCGTCAGACGATGATCTGGGCGCCAAGCTCGACCGCACGCCCGGACGGAATGTGAAAGAAGTCGGTCGCATTGGCGGCCGATTTGGCGAGCGCAACAAACAGTTTGTCCTGCCACATCGGCATGCCGGAGGTCGGGGAGGCGACAAGCGTGCGCCGGCCAAGAAAGAAGCTCGTAGACATGATGTCGAATTTCGGCCCGCCGCTCTTGCGCAACAGGGCAAGAGCCCTCGGGACGTTGGGGCTCTCCATGAACCCGAAATGCATCTCAATGCGCAGAAAATCCTCGCCGAGGCGATCGATCCGGACGCGCTCCTCCGGCTTCACCCGGGGCACGTCCGCGGTCTTGACCGACAGGATGACATTGCGCTCGTGAAGCACCTTGTTGTGCTTGAGATTGTGCATCAGGGCGATCGGCGCCATGTCGGCGTCGCTCGTGAGAAACACCGCCGTTCCTGGAACGCGGGCGGGCGGCTTGGTCTGCAGCATCCGCATCAACTCAACAAGACGAACAGAATCGCGCCGCGTCTTTTCAAACAGGATCCCGGATCCGCGCACCCAGGTCAGCATCAGGATGATGAGGCTGCAGCCAAGCAAGAGCGGGAACCAGCCGCCGGCCGCGACCTTCAAGAGATTCGCCGAAAGGAAGGCGAGGTCGACCGCGATGAAGGGCGTCACAAACAGCGCCGCCATCACCAGGCGCCACTTCCACAGCTTCCACGCCACGATGAAGAGCAGGAAGGAATCGACAAGCATGGTCGCCGTCACTGCAATGCCATAGGCCGACGCAAGGTTGGACGACGTCTGGAACATGAACACCAGCAACAGCACCCCGGCGAGCAGAAGCCAGTTGATCTGCGGCAGATAGATCTGACCGCGCTGCTCCTCATTGGTGAACTGGATCTGCAGCCGCGGCAGCAGGCCAAGCTGGATTGCCTGCTGCGTCAGCGAGAAGGCGCCCGTGATCACAGCCTGACTTGCGATGATGGTGGCCACGCCAGTGAGCAGCACCAGAGGCAGAAGCGCCCAGTCCGGGGCCAGCAGAAAGAACGGATTGTCAGCCCGCTCAGGGTGGGCGAGCACCATGGCGCCCTGGCCCAGATAGTTGAGCGCAAGGCAGGGAAACACGAAGGCCAGCCACGCGATCCGGATCGGCCGGCGGCCAAAATGGCCCATATCGGCGTAAAGCGCTTCGGCCCCGGTCACGCACAGGAAGACCGAGCCAAGAACAATGAACGCCGCAACACCATGGGTAAACAGAAAGGTAAAGGCGAAGACCGGATTGAAGGCCTGCAGGATCGCCCAGTCGTCGCTGATGTGCAAAAGGCCAAGGACCGCAAGCACCACGAACCAGAAGGCCATGATCGGCCCGAACAACGCGCCAACTTTGCCAGCGCCGCGCGCCTGCACCACGAACAGACCAACAAGCACCCCAACCGCGATTGGCGTGATGAGTGCGTCATTGAAGTTCGGAACGGCGAGCTTCAAGCCTTCGACCGCCGACAAAACCGAGATCGCGGGGGTCAGGATGGCGTCGCCGTAGAACAGCGCAGCACCGATCACCCCCAGAATGAACACGAACTGACTGCGCGCGCCAATCGCCTTCTGAGCCAGCGCCATCAGCGACAGAACGCCGCCCTCGCCCTTGTTGTCGGCCCGCATCACGAACAGAACGTACTTGACCGTCACAACAAAAATCAGCGCCCAGAGCATCAGCGAGATCACGCCGAGGATCTCGTGGCGCGCGATGCCGCCCTCCCGCGCGCCGTGCAGCGATTCGCGGAAGGCGTAGATCGGGCTTGTCCCGATATCGCCATAGACGACCCCGCACGCGCCCAGGGCAAGCTTCCAAAACCCATCGCCGCCGCGACCGTGAGCCGCCGGCGCCCCGTGATCGGCTTCCGGCGGCGACCCTGTTTCAGACGCGCCCGCACCCGTCATGCTGACCCCCTGGGAACGCGCCAACAGCCTCCAGACACAGCCGGGCGCGCCTGTGAAAGGCGGCTCGAATACTCCTTGCCGCGCGTCGCGGCAATCGGCATGCAGCACCGCATGCGGACCTGCGAGCCTGCAAGGCAGGCCGCGCGCCAATGGGAGGTCATGATGGGTCGCTTGTGTCTGGTCACCGGAGCCTCAGCCGGCATCGGGGCGGCCTTCGCCCGTGAATACGCCCGACGCGGCTATGATCTGGCCGTCACGGCCCGTCGGGCGGATCGCCTGGAGGCTCTGGCCGAGGAAATCCGATTCAACCACGCAGTGAGGGTGCTGGTCCTGCCAGCAGACCTCGCCGATCCGGCCGCACCGGCCGACATTCTGGCGGCGCTCGCCCGGGAAGGGCAGGCGCCAGACGCTCTGGTCAACAATGCAGGCTACGGCCTGCCCGGGACCTTCGCCGAGTCCGATTGGCGCACGCACAGCGCATTTCTGCAGGTGATGGTCAACAGCTATTGCGAACTCGCCCATGGCGTCTGGGCCGGCATGCTCGCCCGCCGCTTCGGTCGGATCATCAACGTCGCCTCGCTCGCAGGCCATCTGCCGAGCGCCGCAGGGCATACCATGTATGCGGCCTCGAAATCGTTCTTGATCCGCTTCACCCAGGCCCTGCATCTGGAAGGCGCACCACAGGGCGTGCATGCGACTGCGGTCTGCCCAGGCTTTACCTATTCGGAGTTCCACGACGTGAACGGCACGCGCGGGATAGTCTCAAAGCTGCCCAAGGCGTTGTGGCAAAGCGCCGATGACGTCGCCCGCCAAGGGGCCGAGGCCTGCGAGCGCAACCAGGCTGTGATCGTGACCGGCGGGCCGAACAAGGCGATCGCCGCACTCGGCAAAATCCTGCCCGACCAGCTGGCGCTTGCCGTGATGAAATCCCAGGGCGCGCGGTTTCGGCGCACAGGGCCCTGAGCGCGACAAAATCCCATGGCAGCGCCGCGCAACACGCCCCGTCGCGGCCCGGCGCCAGTCATTCCACTGGGATGCGCTGGCGCCCCGTCAAGCGCGTGATCACATAGTCCTCAGCCTCGACCAGCGGGTCCTCCTCGCCATAGTCGAAGGCCCGCGGATCCACCACCAGGTCGCTGCGGCGCAGCGGGCGCGACAAACCGAGCCCCGCCAGGGTGCGGCAGCGTGACAGCGCCACATAGGCCTGGCCATGCGCAAACATGCCTGATCCGAAGTCGATATGGACAGCGTCAAAGGTGAGGCCCTGCGCCTTGTGCACCGTGAGCGCCCAGGCCAGCCGCAGGGGAAACTGCCGGAAGGCGCCGACCGCGGTCTTCGTCACGGCGTCCGCCATGATGTCGACATCGTAGCGGAAACGCTCCCAGGTGGTCTTTTCGATCTCATGAACGAGCCGGCCCACCCGCACGCGAATGACGGCCGCGCCGAGATCCTCGATCACGCCAATGGTGCCGTTGACCCATCGCCCGTCTGGGTCGTTCTTCGTGATCATGACGCGAGCCCCCGGCTTGAGCGCGAGATCAGCCTCCACCGGGAACAGCTTGGCGTCGAAGTCGCCGTCCACGCCGCCAGGATAGATCGTGCTGTCGCCAGGCAGACGGGCGAGCTGGGCAGCGTTGATCCTGCCAGCCACTTCGTTGGTCGGGGTCAACACGATCGCGCTCTCGTCAGCCGAGAGGGCTGGGCGCGGACGGACGCAGGCATTGAGCCTTTGACCATCCTCGGTGCGAATGTCCGCCCGCCGGATGCGGTCCAGGATCGCCAGGAACTCCCCATCTGATTGGCGAAACACCCGGCGCAGCTCCACCTTGGTGAAGCCGGCTGCGCGAAACCCGGAGGTGTTGAAGAAGTACCCCCCGCCAAACCGCTGATCGAAGTGCTGCGCCAGGGCGCGATCCACCACAGGCGGCAATTGGTGCGGATCGCCGACCAGGATCATCTGAACCCCGCCGAACGGGGATTGATCGTTGCGGGCAAGCCTCAGCACTCCATCGACAGCGTCCATGAGGTCGGCCCGCACCATCGACACCTCATCAACCACCAGCGCGTCAAGCCGCCGGATCACGCCGCCATTGGGGCCTTTGCGGATGTCGCGCGCCTCCAGATAGCGGGGAGGAAACTTGAAGAACGAATGCACCGTCTGTCCGCCGACATTGATCGCGGCGATTCCAGTGGGCGCGAGCACCGCGACGGTTTTCCGGGTTGCGGCCACCCAGTCACGCAACAAGGTGCTCTTCCCACTGCCGGCGCGCCCGGTCAGAAACACCGACGCGCCGGTGTCCTCCAGAAGCCGATGGACTGCGAGATAGGGGGTTGGGGCCGACACGGTGCCTCAGAAGTCTCCTGTCCATCCTAGCGCGCTTTGCGCGGGCGTCTTCGGGATTTTGTGGAGGCCGCGCCAACTGCCTGCATTGCCCACGCATCGCGGGCCCATCGGGCCATGTCGGTTCGAGCGCCAACCGCACAGCACTTTCAAGCGCACCCTAGACAGGCGCACCGGCACACAGTCAGTCTGCTCCCATGACCGACCCTTCCTACGTGGAGCGCTATGCGCGACACATCATGCTGCGCGAGATCGGCGGCCCAGGCCAGAAGCGGCTCGCTGACGCGCGCGTGCTGATTGTGGGTGCAGGCGGTCTCGGCGGCCCGGCCGCCCTCTATCTCACCGCTGCAGGCGTCGGGCTGGTGCGCCTCGTAGATGATGATCACGTAAGCCTGTCCAACCTGCAGCGCCAGGTCCTCTTCGCCAGCGCCGATGTCGGACGGCCGAAGGTGCAAGCGGGGGTGGAGCGTCTGGCCAGCCTGAACCCCCACATCAGGCTCGAAGGCCTGGCGCAGCGTTTCGATGCGCACAGCGCCGAGACTCTGCTGCGCGACATCGATGTGGTGGTGGACGGTTGCGATGATTTCGCAACCCGCTTTGTGGTGAACGAGGCCTGCCATCGCGCGGCGAAACCGCTTGTGTCCGGCGCGATCGGTCGCTGGGACGCACAGGTCGGGGTCTTCGCGTCAGGGCGCACGAAAGGGCGTCCGACGACGGAACGCAATCCCTGCTATCAATGCTTCGTACCGGCGGCCCCGGCGCACGCGCCGACCTGCGCAGCGGTCGGCGTGGTCGGCGCGCTCGCTGGCCTTGCCGGCTCTTTAATGGCGCTCGAAGCGATCAAGCTTATCACCGCCGCAGGCGACCCGCTGATTGGACGCCTGGCGATCATCAACGGCCTCAGCGGCGAAGCGCGCACCGTCCGCCTCGGGCCGGATCCAGACTGCCCGGTGTGCGGCGGCCCGCCAGACTGACCGCGCCGTGCGGCGCTGCAACCGGCGCCGCCGGCAGGCGCCTCACCATCACAGGACAAACCACTGAGACACCCCCCTCGTGATCATCTGGCTTTGCCGCGGCAGGCCATCGCGCGGGGCCTCCACGCGCGCGATCGACGCAGCAGAGTGATCGGCCGGTCGCGTGAGCGCCAGATTGCGGCGTCGCGTGCGGCGTCGATCGGGCGCGCCCCTGACGGCGGACAGC
>JBILMQ010000389.1:0-2801 GCA_044375455.1 Caulobacterales bacterium
TGACGGGGTTTTCGCCGACGCAGTCGACGGGATCGCCTATCCTGCCGGCTCATTGACCGGTGAGGGCGTCATCGCCGACGTGCGGGTCCGCTGCATCAGCGCTGAATTGCAACTGAAATTCAAAACCAGCTATCCGCCACGAGAGATAGACCGCGCCGACGTCGCCCTTCTTTGCGCGCTTCTCGGGCGGCAGGCGCCTAAGACACACCGATAGCAAGCGTCGTTGGGCCGTTCATTGGGCGACAGGTGCAGAGAGCCAGGCAGAATTTGAGGGTAGGGCTCTCTTCGGGCCGAGTGGTCAGAACCGCCCCCATAGCTTCCGGACCGGGCCAGGGTTACGAAATGGGATGATTGGTTGGCCCAAAGCTGCCTCTTGCGTGATCAAACCTTCATCGCCGCCAGGCCCTCTCGCGCGCTTGGAAAGTGCGGCGCCCACCCGGTCAGTTGCTTGAATCGCGCGTTGGAAACGCGAAGTGAGCGCGTGAGTGAGGTCGTGTTGTCGCCCATGATCAGCGCCAAGCTGCCCGGTGCGCGAATATAGTGTTTGCGGCCTGCGGCGTGGGCAAGCGCATCAGCGAAATCGCGCTTTGTAAGTGGCTCGTCGTCGACGACGTTGAAGAGCCCTGCCGGCGCCTGAAGCGCGGCGGCGACAGCGCGGCCGCCGTCGGCGACATGAATTGAGCTGAGGTAGGTATGGGGCGGTCCGATCATGAAGGCGATGCCGCGTTTTCGTGCGAGGGCGAGGAACTCCTCGCTATGGGCTGCGCCGGGGCCATAGAACCAACCGAACCGGAGCACGACGCCGGTCCCGCCCGCCGCGGTGAAACGCTGCGTACTCGCCTCTGCGGCATGGTTTGAGCGCGCCATTGGGAAGTCATCTGTCGGCCAGTCCTCATCAATCCAGTCGGCGCCACGATCCCGATAGATCATCGACACCGACTCCTGGACTATGCGCGGAACGCCCGCCCTGTGCGCGGCGTCGACGACGCAGGCAGACCCTTCGGTGCGAATGCGGATGTTTTCCTTCCAGGCGCTGAGCTTTGCGAAGTCCGCTGTGGGCGGGAGCGCGGTGGCGAGATTTACGATGACATCGTGGCCCGCAAACAAGGTTGCCAGGTGCGAGGGATCAAAGATTGAGCCGCGCACGGGCGTAGCGCCTTTGGCGGCCAACTCCGCGGCCTTCTGTTCGCTACGCGCGAGCGCCGTCACACTATGCCCCGCAGCGACGAGGGCGCTCACGGAAGGGCGGCCAATGGCGCCAGTGCCGCCGGTCACAAGCACCTTCATCCCGGCCATCCTCTACCGCCCCCCTGGCGATCGCCCTTTTCAGGGGCGAACTAATAAGTTACGGAATGTAATCTTATGATTACATCGCCTTCCCCCGAGCCGCAAGTCCCGACGCGGGAGCGCCTGCTGCGTGCGGGCCTCACGCTTTTCGCCAGGCAGGGTTTCACCGAAACCAGCGTGGGCGAGATCGAGGCTGCTGCCGGCCTGCAACCGCGGCGCGGCGCGCTTTACCGTCACTTTTCCACTAAGGAGGCGCTCCTCGAGGCGGCTGTCAGCCGCCACTTCGACGCGGTTCAGCAGGTCAATCTGGAACTGTTTCAGGCGCGCGACGCCGATCCGCGAACCGTCGCACTGATTTTCGGACGATGGCTTCTGGACGACCTCGATGCGCAAAGGGAGATGACCCACATCCTGGAGCGGGAGGGCGAACGTCTGGGGCAATTGCGCGACCAGTTTCGCGCCGGCGCCGAGGCTGGATTTCAGGCTGTGAAATCAATTCTAGAGAGCTGGCTGCGCAAGCGTGGTGCAACGCTGGACGCCAGCGTCTTGGCGGTGACGTTGATGGGCGGCGTCGTCAATTTCAGGCGCTCTGCCTGGACTCTGGGGGCGCCGCCATTGGGACTCCGCGATGATCAGTTTCTCACAGGTTTCGGCGACATTGTTGCGGCGCTCGTCCGGCGCTGAAACATGACTAAGTGAATGCGGTGGCAACGCGATGTTGCCTAATGCAGCAATCGACGAGCATCACGCCGGTATGCGGGCGCTTAACGACTGACTGGCTTCGGTCTACCAAGTTAGCCTTTCTGTGAAATCTCGGGCAGAAAATGGATGAGCACCTCCATCGAGGACTGGTTCCGGAAAGCGCCGGAGGCGCAGCGAGTGCAACTGCAACGGCTGCGCGCGATCATTCTGTCGCTGTCCCCGGACGCGACTGAGGCGTTTAAGTGGGGGCAGCCCTGCTACACACGCAACGCGCTGTTCTGCTATCTCCAGCGCGCCAAAACCCACGTGACTCTGGGGTTCCAGAAGGGTGCGCTAATGTCCGATCCGGGCAATCGGCTGCTAGGCGACGGCAAGCAAATGCGGCACATCAGGTTCGGGCCGGACGAGGCGATCGATACGGCACTTTGCACAGCGCTAATCGAGGAAGCGCTGCGGTTGGATTGATCTGGCTCGGTGCCGTGCTCGCATAGCTCAGGCGAACGGCGCGAGTGTCGCCTGCACCTTCTTCGGCAGCGAGGCGCGCACGAGCCGGTATGAAGTGGCCCAAAACTGCCCTTGGCGAAGGTCGGGAGTTGGCGTAAGTCGCCGCAATGCAAACGAAGCGCGACACGCTGATCATTCTTGATGTCGATTTCGAGGATCCTGCCTATCCCGGGCAGCGCTTCTACTGCTGGCATTGCGTTCTGATGGAAGGGCTTCTGGTTGCATTTCCTGAACTGGCGGCAAAAGTTGACGTCGTTCGAACACCCTGGCCTCGCCCCCGACAACCGGTTGTCGACCTGCTCGGCGCG
>JBILMQ010000390.1:0-2792 GCA_044375455.1 Caulobacterales bacterium
TGCAGTCGGAGAACGGCATGCTCGGCATGGGGCCCTTTCCCTTCGAGGGCGAGGAGGATCCCGACCTCATCAATGCCGGCAAGCAGACTATCACCGAACTTCCCAAGACGTCGTATTTTTCGTCCGCCGACAGCTTTGCGATGATCCGTGGCGGGCACATTGACCTGTCAATTCTGGGCGCCATGGAGGTGTCAGAGCGGGGCGACCTCGCCAACTGGGTCGTCCCCGGCAAGATGGTCAAGGGCATGGGCGGCGCGATGGACCTTGTCGCGGGGGTGCGCCGCGTCGTGGTGGTGATGGAGCACACCGCCAGGGACGGCTCGCCTAAACTTCTCAAGCGCTGCGCCCTGCCGCTCACCGGCGTGCGGGTGGTGGACCGGGTGATCACGGATCTCGCCGTGTTCGACGTCGACAAAAGGGGCGATGGTCCAATGCGCCTGGTGGCGTTGGCCGACGGCGTTTCACTTGAAGAGGTCGCCGCCAGGACTGAAGCTGCTTTCGTCGGCGTATAAGCGCCCGCCCGCAGGCCGGCGCGCACCAGGAGCAAATCAATGACGGCACTGCCTCCCACGAGCCTGCAACTGCGCTCGCGTCTGTCGAAGGACGGGCGCCTTACCTTGCATCTGGTCGAAGCAGACATTGGTCCGGTTGGCGAGGACGAGGTCGTGGTGCGCATTGAGGCGACGCCGATCAATCCGTCCGATCTCGGGCTACTGATCGGCCCTATCGACCTGTCTGGCGCGCGCGCGTCCGGCGCCGGGCCTGGCGCGACAGTGACGGCGGAGGCGACGCCCGGGCAACTGCGTGCGCTCGCCGCCAGGGTTGACCAGGACCTGCCGGTCGGTAACGAAGGGGCCGGCGTCGTCGTAGCCGCAGGCGGGGGCGCGCAGGCCCAGGCGCTGCTTGGCAAGGTTGTTGGGATGGCCGGCGGCGCGATGTATCAGCAATATCGGCGCATCCGCGTGCGCGACGTGCTCGAGATGCCGCGCGGGGTGAGCCCGGCAGAGGCGGCCTCGCCTTTCGTCAATCCGATGACAGCTCTGTCCATGGTGGAAACCATGCGCCGCGAGGGCCATACCGCCCTGGTCCACACCGCAGCAGCCTCAAATCTCGGGCAGATGCTGGTCAGACTGTGCGCAGCGGAGAACATCCCGCTCATCAACATCGTGAGAAGTCCCGCACAGGCGAAGATCCTCCATGATATTGGCGCGCGCCATGTGCTTGACTCCAGCGATCAAGGCTTCATGGCCGCGCTGATCGATGCGCTGGCGCAGACCGGCGCGACGCTTGCCTTCGACGCCATCGGCGGAGGCAAGCTTGCAAGCCAGATCCTGACCGCAATGGAGCAGGCGGCGAACCGCAAGATGGATGCCTATTCGCGCTATGGTTCGTCTGTCTACAAACAGGTGTACATTTATGGCGGCCTGGACATTGCGCCGACGGAGCTGACGCGGGCTTTCGGCTTCTCCTGGGGGCTCGGCGGTTGGTTGCTGACGCCGTTCCTGCAGAAACTCGGACCTGAGGGCGTCGCTGCAATGCGCACGCGCGTCGCACGCGAGATAACCACCACCTTCGCGAGCCGCTACACACGGGTCATTTCCTTGGACGAAGCCCTCGATCTCAGCATTCTGAAAGCCTACGCGCGGCGCGCCACAGGTGAGAAGTATCTCATTGACCCGTCGCGTCCGCTTGCGCAGCACGCCTGAATGCTCGGGCTCTTAAGATAGCATCAAGGGCCGCAAGGAGGAACCGCATACACGCCATGTCGAGCTATGATGTCATTGTGATCGGATCTGGTCCTGGCGGATACGTCACGGCCATCCGAGCTGCGCAACTCGGGTTTAAGACTGCGATCGTCGAGCGTGATGCGCTTGGCGGGGTGTGTCTCAATTGGGGTTGCATACCGACCAAGGCGCTGCTGCGCAGCGCTGAAGTGTTTGATCTGATCACGCACGCAAAGGAGTTTGGGATTGCCGTTGATGGCGCGAGGTTCGATCTTGCCGCGATGGTCAAGCGCTCGCGCGATGTCGCAAAGCGGCTTTCCTCGGGCGTCGCCTACCTCATGAAAAAGCACAAGATAACGATTGTGGCTGGTACGGCGCGCCTTGAGAGGGGTGCAAAGGCGCCGAGCGTGATCGTGGAGGGACCTGACGGGAAGACCACGAAGCTCACCGGCGACCATGTCATTCTGGCCACGGGCGCGCGGGCGCGAACCCTGCCCCAGGCGGGGCTTGCCCCGGATGGCGAGCGAATCTGGACCTACCGGGAGGCCATGGTCCCTCAGACGCTGCCGAAATCGTTGCTCGTCATCGGCTCCGGCGCGATCGGCATCGAATTCGCGAGTTTCTACCGAACGCTTGGCGTTGAAGTGTGCGTCGTAGAAATGATGGATCGTATTTTGCCTGTGGAGGACGATGAAATCTCGGCAATGGCTCGCAAGGCTTTCGAAAAGCAGGGCATGAAGATCCACACCGGCGCGACGCTGGAAAGCGTCGCCAAGCACGACGGCGGGCTAACTGCACGCGTGCGCGCCGCCAGCGGAGAGGCGCTCGCTCTGAGCGCCGAAAGGATCATCGTCGCGATCGGCATTGTCGGGGCTGTGGAGGGCCTGGGACTGGAGGCGCTTGGCGTCAAGATCGACAAGACCCATGTCGTGGTCGACGGGGTCGGGCGCACCGGTGTGCCGGGCCTCTATGCGATCGGGGATCTCACCGGCCCGCCGTGGCTGGCCCACAAGGCGAGTCATGAGGGCGTCATCTGCATCGAAGCGATTGCGGGCGGATCGCCGCCGC
>JBILMQ010000131.1:0-9322 GCA_044375455.1 Caulobacterales bacterium
GGCGGGCATGAACCCGATGGACCTGAAGCGTGGCGTTGAGAAGGCGGTGGCCGATGTGGTTGCTGACCTCAAGCGCCAGTCCAAGAAGGTCGCCAACTCAGCGGAAATCGCTCAAGTCGGAACCATCTCGGCGAACGGCGAAGTCGCGATTGGCGAGATGATCGCCAAGGCGATGGAAAAGGTCGGCAACGAGGGCGTGATCACCGTTGAGGAAGCCAAGAGCCTCGACACAGAACTCGATGTCGTTGAGGGCATGCAGTTCGACCGTGGGTATCTGAGCCCGTATTTCATCACCAACGCCGACAAGATGATCGCGGATCTCGAAGACCCGCTGATCCTCATCCACGAGAAGAAGCTCTCCTCGTTGCAGCCGATGCTGCCGATCCTGGAGGCTGTGGTTCAGTCCGGCAAGCCGCTCCTCATCATTGCCGAGGATGTCGAAGGCGAAGCCCTTGCGACACTGGTCGTCAACAAACTGCGCGGCGGTCTCAAGGTTGCTGCTGTGAAGGCGCCGGGCTTCGGCGATCGTCGCAAGGCGATGCTCGAAGACATCGCCATTCTGACGGGCGGCCAGGTCGTCTCAGAAGATCTTGGGATCAAGCTTGAGAACGTCGATGTGACGATGCTTGGGCGCGCCAAGAAGGTGTCGATCACCAAGGACGACTCCACGATCGTGAATGGCGCCGGCAAGAAGAAGGACATCGACGCCCGCATCGGCCAGATCAAGGCGCAGATCGAGGAAACAACCTCGGATTACGACCGTGAAAAGCTGCAGGAGCGTCTGGCCAAGCTGGCTGGCGGCGTTGCGGTGATCAAGGTCGGCGGCGCTACGGAAGTCGAAGTGAAAGAGCGCAAGGACCGCGTTGACGATGCGCTCAACGCCACGCGCGCCGCGGTTGAAGAAGGCATCGTCCCCGGTGGCGGCGTCGCCCTTCTCAAGGCGTCGCAGGGCCTCAAGACCAAGGGTGCGAACGAGGACGAAGACGCGGGGATCGAGCTCCTGAAGAAGGCGCTGCAGGCCCCGATCCGTCAGATCGCCGACAATGCCGGCGTCGACGGATCTGTCGTCGTTGCGGAAATCCTCAAGTCGAAGGGCGCGATGGGCTTCAATGCTCAGACCGAAGAGTATGTGGACATGATCCAGGCAGGCATCATCGATCCTGCCAAGGTCGTTCGCACTGCTCTGCAGGACGCCGCCTCGGTCGCCGCGTTGATCATCACGACGGAAGCAGCGATTGCCGAAGCGCCCAAGCGCGATAAGGCCGCCATGCCCGCCGGCATGCCGGGCGGCGGCATGGGCGACATGGATTTCTAAGTTCTGACATGTCTCACTGAGCCGGTGCGCTGGGGCGATTGTCCTGGCGCACCGGAACATGGGGTCATCCGGCTTCAAGATTTCCAGATCGAAGATCAGCCTGTCGTCCGCCTGTCGCCTCCTTTGGCCCCCTGTGGCCCCCTGTGGCCATTAAGGCAACGCGGGGCCTTCTTGGATGGACGTTCCTGGCATGTTCTTGAGCCACGTGGAGAAGGGCGGTCGAAAGGCCGCCCTTTTTTTGTGTTGGCCGGTTTCGTGTGAGGGCGGGCTGCCTCAGGGCAACTCCTTGCTGACCATGTGTTGGCGGATCGCTTTCGGGCAGGCTGCATTCTGGCCGCCCACATCCTGGCCGCCCACATCCTGGCCGCCCACATCCTGGCTGGCCACATTCTGTCTGGCGAATGGCGGTCTTCGCCGCCGTGCGGTTTGTGCGCATCTGAGAGCATCAGTCCGCCAGGGCGACATCGGAGATCTCGCTGACAGGCAGGGCAACCGATGTTCGGGGCTGCACCGGCCATCCCGCGTTCAGCATTTCCCAGGCCAATTGCGGTCACGAACGCCGGCGCGCGTCACAGCTCAGCTTGGTCGTTCGGACGGTGCACATCGTCAAAACCGCGTCGTGCGGAGAAGAATGCCAGAGACATCAAACCAACGCCCAGGCCAAAACTCGCGCTGACGCCGAGCGCCAGGGCAATCCAGCCGTGGATGCTCAAAGCGCCCCCAAACGTCCAGCCGATCGCAGCGACGGTCACAGCCGCCGCCAAAAGGCCGCCCAATCCAAAAATCAAAAGCAGTAAGGCGCGCACGCGAGAACCTCAATTTTGTCTTACGCGCGCGCCAGCTACTTTTTTCTCCAGGTTCCCGATCCGTCCTTGAACATCTGGCCTTCTGGAAGCTCTGTGATCAGCTTTTCCGCAGTCACCAGGGCGACGTTGTTCACTGTCTCTCCCTTCTGAACCGCCAACTCAGTGTAGAAGGCGCGCCGTTTGAGGTTGATTTCATCCATGCGGCGTTTCACGTCGGCTTCAAGGGCGCTGCCGGGGGTCTGTTCCAGGTAGCCCGACACAGTCTCGCCGATCTGGCCGCGGTCCATGGCGGCATTGACCAGCGGATCAGACACGGCCTCGGCTGGACCAGCCGCCAGCACCAGACTGAACGCGGCCGCCGCGAAGCCTGTCAAGATTGTGCGCAAGCGCATGGTTCGCCTCCTTACAGTCGTCACTGACATCAGAAGATATCCGGATTGGCTTTGATCATCTGCTCGACGTCCTTATCGAGCTTGACCCGCACTTGCTGATCGATCTTCACATTGAGGTTGATTTCCAGCGGCTTGTCCTGGGTGATTTTCACGGTCGTCGAGATACATCCGGCGGCTGGCGCCGCCGCCAACATCATGAGGAAGACGCGTCCATTCATTGCTGCTCTCCAACCGGCCCGATCCTGATGCGCGCCCGCCAGGAGATCATCTCGGCTGCGCGGGCGGCCCGTCAACCGGATTTGCCTCCTCGTTGTGCAGTCGGATCGCTTGTTCGAGCGCGCCTTCAGGAAGTGTTATGCCGAGTATCCCGCGCCCCGGCTTAACCTGAGACAACAATCGTCCGAGCGGCGCTGCCAGCGTGACATCATAGCGGATCACGGCGCCCTGCAAAACTTTTGCATTGCGTCCGCGAAACGCGCCGGTGGCGACGATGTCGCCCGCCAAGTCCCCTGACACGCGCAGCGACAGCTCGTCATACCTGAAATCTTCCAGGCTCTTCATCGTCACCCAGGAGGGGTCGCTGGCCAGCTTGTTGAGCTGATCTCGCGGGTTTGGAAGATCAGGCAGATCGCGATTGAGAGGGCCATTATACTTGAAAACGCCTCCGTTCTTGGATGCCTCGATAAGGCCGTCGACGATCCGGACTTGGCTGCCTGTGATTTCCAGTGGCAACCGGCCTGTGAGCCGGCCTTCGCCGGCCATGTCATCCAGCTTGAAGGTGCGGATCAGTGCGCCGAGATCGATCGCATCGATGGTGACCACGACGTCCTGTCGTTCCCTGTTTAAGCGCCACGAGGCGGGCTCGAGGCGCAATGCGCCCAGTGCAAAGGGGGCGACGCCGCCTTCAAGCTGCAGCGTGACCGGGTCGATCACCTGGAAAGTCACTTCTGCGTTTTCCAGCGGGACGCCGGGGTTGAGCTGGGCAAAGGTCAGGCGCTGACCCGGCGGGGTGGACGGCGTCATAATGTCATTGAACACAACCGAACCGCGCATGCCCTGCGCGGGGCCACCGGCCCACACGAAATCCAGCCCATCAAAGTCGACCCTGGCGCCGCTGCGCAGCGCGCCGCCGTCCCAGGCAAGATCAGCGTGGCCGGACATCGCCCCTGACACATCCGCCAGGAGCCCTTGCAGAACCGGTGCAAGCGATTTGGGTTCGAAGGCGCCTGAGGAAAACTGCAAGGGCTGCGATGCGAAGGCGATGCTGCCGCTGCCGCGCGCAAAGTCATGGCGGGCTTCAACCGTTCCGATCGGGCGGCCGGCATCCGTTGAAGCCGTCATATCGGCTGTGAGGATGTTGGCCTCCAAACCGCCATTGCCTGCCACGCGCAGCGGCGCAATGTTGACCGGTCGGGCAGTGTCGACCAGCCGCGCTCGAATATCCGTAATCGCCGCAGCAAGGCCGTCCCGAACCGGGCGCAGCGCTGCGGCGAGGCTGCCATCTTCAAGCACCAGGCCGAACCCCGGTCGACGCGCTGTGATTGCCTGGGCGTCCATGCGCAGCCGCCAGCCTGCGGGATCGCCCAGCATGAGCTGCAGCCGGGCGCGGGGGGCTTCAGCCGTGACGGGCGCCTCACCGTCTGGCCCGACGCGAAACTCCGGCGCAGTCAGGGCGATGTTGGCAACGGGTCGCTGGCCTGACCCTGCAAGCGAGACGCTGATCGCGCCGGTCGTCAGGTGGCCGGCTGTCAGAGTCGGTCCCTCGCCGGTGGTGAAGCTGAGACCGATGCCGGCGCTGCGCCATGCGCCGGACAGCCGGCCATTTTGAAGCTGCATCACCTGGGCATTGCGCGGGCAAAGTCCGGCCGCCAGCGGACCGAAGCGGGTTTGCCCGACCGCCAGGCTGGTCCAGGCGAGCCGCGGGCACTGCGGTTCCGCGGCGCGCAGTTCGAAGCCCGCGCGCGACCAGGATGCGGTCGCCGTCATGGCGAACCGAGCGTTTTTCACGCGTCCGCCTGCCATCGGCCCATCGGCGGCGGCGTCGAGCCGGAAAGCGGCGCTGCCCTGGCCATCAGGGGCGAGCGCCAGCTTCACGTCCTCAAGGCGCACGGCGCCGTTGGCGGCGCCCTGGCGCGGCTGGCTCAAGGAGGCGTCGCCTTCTGCGCGCAGCAGTCCATTTTCGGCGCGCAGGCTGTGCACCTGCGCCTGTCCCAGTTCAACGCCGTTGCGGGCAAATACAAGTCTGCCCCCGCCGGCGATCGACAACGGCTGAAGGCGCATGGCGAGGTCCGGCTGGCTGGCGTCTGCGCGGCTCCAGGTCGCCGTGACCCCATTCACGGCCCGCAGCCGCACCGGGCCTGCGAGGCGCACAGATCCGCCGCCGCCTTGGAGCTCTGCCGCCACGGGCAATGTGAGCGAAAAATCCTGCGCTGCCGCCACGATCGGGCCGCCGAGGTCGCCCAGCAGCGGCCCAAAAGGCTCCGGCGCATCTTCCCCGCCAAGTGTGCGTGCGAGCAATTCCCGCGCGGTTGCATTCAATGAGGCCTGCGAGAGCGACAGCACGCCCGTGGCGCGGCCTCTTTGTGGACGATCTGAGAACAGACCTGTGGCGCCCTCAAACCGAGTGGTTGCGGCGGCGGCCGCCGCGCGCAGACTGCCAAGCCGCACGTCTTCGAGGTCGAGGCCCAGATCGAGCGTGTCGCCCGCGCGGGCGCGCGCCAGGACGGCTCTGATCCTCATCGCCTTGCCGGTCGCCTGTCCAAGACGGGTCCGCGCCGCGTCAGCCGTCAGGCGGACCTCGCCCGGCATGTCCCGCAGCGCTGCGAGATTGTGGTAAGCCAGCGTCGCGGCCGCCTTGCCGGTTACGCCCTCAGCGAGAGCTTCGCCCGAGCGCACACGCGCCGCTGAGAAGGCAGCCTGCAGCTGGCTGGCCCCGTTCGTGTGTTGGCCCAGCGTCACCGTCGCGCGGGCGTCGCCGAGCTCAAGGCCATGGGCGATGAAAGTCGGAGCCGTTATCCGCAGGTTTCCGGCCAGTCCGGTCCGGCCGAGCGTTGCCTCCAGCTCGGCTCGGCTGAGCGAGAAGTTCAGGTCGCTGCTGGCGAAGTGGACTGGGTTGATGCGCGCCGAAAGTCGCCAGGCCTCATCGCGCTTGGCGCGGTCGGCGGTGAAGCGCCCAGTCAGGACGCCGCCTGGCGTATCAACCTCAATAATGCCGCCCCGGACGTGGGTGGCCCCAAGGAACGCGGCCTGCGAGTGATCCGCCTCTGCGCCAAGCCGGTCGCCGACAAGCGGCGCCAGGGCGCCCCAGTCGACCGCACTGTTTGCGAACCGGACCCGCAGGTGAGGATCCCACACCACGATGTCCTCGATGCTGAGCGACCAGGGCGAGCGCCAATCCAGCCGGGCAGACAGCGCGCCGGTCGTCAGGTTCGGCGACACCGCTGGGCCGATCCGCAAGGCGGCAAGTTCAACGCGGCCAAAATCGATGCGCTCGACCCGCAGATCAGCTTCCACGCCCCGCAGGGCAAGGATGGCCTCGGCAATTTGTTCCGCTGCAGGCGCGCGCAGTAACCAAATCGCGCTCGCCGCCACAGCAAGGCCGCCTGCCCAGTACCCCAGACCCGGGACAGATTGCCGCATGCCGCGCGGCGGTTCACTTCCCCGTGTCGGCGGCGAATTCCGCGCACCGGCGGATTGTTCGTCTGGGGGGGGAAGGGGTTTGCGCATCGCGTCAGGCCATGGCCTCGATTTGAGGAAAGGTTCGTTCTGCCAGTGGCTCTTGCCGCCAGCTGCGGAACGCTATCAGGGATGCGTCGCGTCGCGCCATATCTCCTGGTGCTTGAGGCATGTCTCGCGCTCGCAGAGCGATGTGGTCCACATAAGAAGACAGTTCTGCCCTTTTTTGGCCGAAGTCGATGGTCATTGCGGCCGGGTTTTCGCCGATGCCGGTCAATGTTAAGGTTAATTTGGCACGGCTTTTGCGCTCGAGACGGGGCATGGCGACGTCGCAGGTGCGAGGCTGGGAGCAAGAATGCCGGAAGCAAGCATGAGCGCGATCAAGGTCGGCCCCCATGCCCAGCATGTCTGGGCGCGCGGCGTGCGCCTCGCTTTGTTGGCGCCGGCGGCGGCGATCTGTCTTGCATCGACGGGTGTGGCAAACGCCGAAAGCCAGCCCCCGGATCCAGGATCTGTCGCAGGTTCAAGCGGACCGGCCGGCACGATCGCGAGCGCCGCGTTGATTGCGGCCGAGCACGCCGCATTCATGGATGAACGCCCGAATACTGAAATCCGGCCCGTCAAGATCGCTCCCGGCGACACCGTCTTTGATGCATTGCGGCGTGCTGGCGCGGCAGACGCGGAGGCATCGGCGTCTGTCGCCGCCATGTTGCGCGTTGCGGCGAACCCGAGACTGGCGGAAGGGCGAACTGTCACCGCCTACTTCGAACGTCCGCGCGACACGCCCGCGGTGGTCCGCTTGGCGGGCTTTTCCTTGCGGACGGATTTCGACCGCACCGTCTCGGTGGGCCGCACCTCCGATGGCGGCTACCGTGCAACGGAGCTGGTCACTGCGTCCGTCTTCGAGGTTGCGGCGCGTCGCGCCGTGATTGAGGAGGACCTCTTGACGACGGCGCGCAAGCTTGGCGCGACCGAACGCGAAGTCGAGCAGATTGAGGCTGCGTTCGCATTCGACATCGATTTTCAGCGCGATGTCGGGCCGGGGGCCGTGGTTGAGCTGGTTTTTGAGCGCTACCGAGACGATTGGGGAGAAACGCTCAAAACCGGGGAGTTGCTCTTCGCCTCGCTGCAGCCGCGCGGCGGACCTGCCAAGAGCTTTTACCGCTTCATCGATCCGCAGACGAATGAGGCTGGCTTCTACGATGAGAATGGCGTCACCGCCCGCAAGGATCTGATGCGCACGCCGATCAAGGGATCGGCGCGCCTGTCTTCCGATTTCGGCATGCGCCGCCATCCGGTCCTGGGGTTCTCGAAGATGCATAAGGGCATCGACTTCGCCGCACCTGCAGGAACACCGGTCTTGGCCGCCGGGGATGCGGTGGTGGTGCAGGCTGGCTGGTTCTCGACTTATGGCAATTACGTGCGTCTTGATCATGGCGGCGGTCTTGAAACTGCCTATGCGCACCTGTCGCGCTATGCCAGAGGGCTCAAAGTTGGCGATCGGGTGGCGCAGGGCGATGTCATTGCCTATGTCGGTTCAACCGGGCGTTCGACTGGCGCGCACCTGCATTACGAAATCATGGTGAACGGCGTGCAGGTCAATCCGCTGTCGATCCAGGCTGGGCATCGCGCGCCGCTGCAGGGCGGGGCGTTGAGCGCCTTCATGGCCGACCGGGCGCGCATCGACGCCCTGCGGGTGAAGGATGACGCACAACGTCCGGCCGGCGAACCGCCGGCAGTTGTCTCTGACGCGTCAGAGGTCCCGGCGACCCGTCAGGTCTCGGCTGTGATCGCCCTGCCGTTGAATGGTTTGCTGCTTGCAGGGGAAAGTTTCGCCACCGCTCTGCGCTGATGCGGCTTGGTTGGCCGGCGCAGACTGGCTAAGGCGTGCGTCCATGACGTCGATTTCATGACGTCGATTCCGTGACGGCGCTTCCAACGTGCAGACCGGGTGAAGACGATCCCATGAAGACGATCCCATGAAGACGATCCCATGAAGACGATCATCGAACCGTTTCGCATTAAGGCGGTTGAGCCGATCCGCATGACCACGCGGGCACAACGCCAGGAGATCCTGGCATCCGCGCATTACAATTTGTTCGCCATCCCGGCTGAGGACGTGCTGATCGACCTGCTGACCGATTCGGGCACCAGCGCGATGAGTGCGGAGCAATGGGCCGCGATCATGCGCGGCGATGAGAGCTACGCGGGTTCGCGTTCCTTTCAGCGATTTGAAGCTGCAGTGCGCGCATTGATGCCTTTTCGACACATTATTCCCACCCACCAGGGCCGCGCTGCCGAGGCGATCCTGTTTGCGATTCTGGGGGGGCATGGCCGTGTGGTCCCGTCGAATACGCATTTTGACACCACCCGTGGCAACATCGAGGCGACGGGAGCGCAAGCTGTCGACTGCCTGATCGCCGAAGGCCGAGACCCGGCGAGCCTGCATCCGTTTAAAGGAAACATGGACCTTGCCGCTCTCGAGGCTGTCCTGCGGGAACATGGCGAGCAGGCGGCGTGTGTAATGCTCACCATCACCAACAACGCAGGCGGAGGCCAGCCCGTCAGCCTGGCCAATATGCGCGCGGTGCGTGACATCGCGCGCGCCTATGGCAGGCCTTTCATCATCGACGGATGTCGCTTCGCCGAAAACGCCTGGTTCATCAAGCAGCGCGAACCGGGCCAAGGCGACCGTCCGATCCCAGATATCGTGCGCGAAATCTTTTCTCTTGCTGACGGCATGACCATGTCGGGCAAGAAAGACGCCTTCGGCAACATCGGCGGCTGGCTGGCGCTGAACGATGATGCGCTTGCCGAGGCCGCGCGCGCGCGCCTGATCTTGACGGAGGGTTTCCCGACCTATGGCGGCCTCGCGGGTCGTGACCTTGACGCGCTGGCGCAGGGGCTTTGCGAGATCGTTGATGAGGATTACCTGCGCTATCGCATCCGCGCGAACGAGTACATCGGCGAGCGGCTGATCAGTCTTGGTGTGCCGATTGTGCGTCCGGTCGGCGGACACGCGGTGTTCATCGACGCCCGGGCGTGGCTCGACCACATTCCGCCTTTGTCTTACCCTGGCCAGGCGCTCGCCGTGGCTCTTTATGAGGAAGCGGGGGTGCGTGGGTGCGAGATCG
>JBILMQ010000391.1:0-2774 GCA_044375455.1 Caulobacterales bacterium
TGTCGATCGGTTCGTGACGCCTGAGGAGTTTGCAGGCTACGCGGCCATTGCCGACGCCAAGGGATTTTTGATGGCTGCCGCAAGCCCGCTGACGCGCTCGAGCCATCACGCGGGTGCGGACTTCGCCAAGCTCAAGGCGCGCCGCGCGGGCGCGGCAGCGTCAGGTCTATGACGCGCCAGACGGTTCAGCGGTATTTCCCCTATGCGCCTGAGGCGCTGTTTGACCTTGTGGGGGATGTGCTGGTGTATCCAGACTTCCTGCCTTGGATCAAAGCGATGCGCGTCACGCGGGAGCAGCGCGACGGGGACAGGCTGACGCGGCTGGCCGAAGCGGTGGTCGGTTTCAGGATGATCCAGCAACGCTTTTCCACCTGGGTGATCAGCGACAGTTCGGCGCGCACGATAGAGACCCGGCTGCATGATGGCCCGTTCCGACGGCTTCATAACCAGTGGCGGTTCGATCCGGACGGCGCCGGCGGCGCGCGGGTCACGTTCGAGATCGAGTATGAGTTCTCCCACCCGATCCTGCGCGCCCTGGCGTCCAGCGTCGGAGAGGAGGCGGGACGGCGCATCATGGCCGCTTTCGCCGACGAGGCCGACCGGCGCTATGGCGCGGTCACATCATCCGTCGCAGAAGCTCAAGACAGGTGATGACCGACTGACGCCGGATCTCGTCGCGGCCAATATCGCCGAAGTCGCGCCGTTCATGCAAAATCGAGCGGTTTTCCCGGGCGGCGGCGAAATGGACGAGCCCGACGGGCTTGAATTTTGTACCACCGCCAGGTCCTGCTACGCCGGTGACCGCAACGGTGAGATTGGCGCGTGATTCGCGCAGAGCCCCTTCAGCCATCATGCGCGCGACGGGTTCGCAGACCGCCCCCATATCCGCGATCAGATCGCCCGGAACGCCCAGCAAGTCTTCCTTGGCCCGGTTCGAATAGACCACGAACCCGCGCTCCACGACCGCGGAGGAGCCGGGGACGGCAGTGAGGAGGGCGGCGACAAGGCCTCCTGTGCAGCTCTCCGCAGTGGCGATCTTCAGCCGTCTTTCCTCTGCGTCAGCCAGGGTGAGCATCGCAAGTTGGAGCAATTCGGCGTCGAACATCGCGTAGCTTCCTTCCCATCGGCGCGTGTGCGCAGTGCCGGCTGGTCCTCGGGCGGCCGCCGTCGGTTGCGCCGACGCGCGCCGGTCAGACCGGGTTGAGCGTCCTTAGCACTTTGCCAATGCCCGACGTGCAGAATAGTGGTCGAAGCTTATCGTCCAACAGTTATGGCATCAGATGGGGCTGGCTTGGTCTGCCCTCGTGATCTTGGCGGGTCGGTCGGAGCCGTCCTCCCGCCGGGCTGTATCTTGGGGTCTGGAGGAGCACTGTGAGCCGCGCTTTGGTCGCCCGTAAAAGTGCGCCGTGGGCTTTCGCGCTCACGATGTTTGTATCGGCCGCCCTGATTTTTGCCGTCCAGCCGATGTTCGCCAGGATGGCGCTGCCCTTGCTGGGGGGGGCGCCTGCTGTGTGGAACCTTGCGCTTGCATTTTTTCAGGCGGCGCTGCTTGCGGGGTACGGCTACGCCCATCTCTTGCAGCGCCTGCGTCGGATCGATGTGCAACTCGGCGTTCACATCGCTTTCATCGCGCTCGCTGCGTTCGCCCTGCCGCTTGCGGTCACCCAAGCCCTCGGTCCTCCGCCCGAAACTGGCCAGACGGCGTGGCTGCTGGGCGTGCTTGCGATTTCCGTTGGGGCGCCGTTTGCGGTTCTGTCTGCCACGGCGCCGTTGCTCCAGGCGTGGTTTGCCCGCACCGGGCGCGACGACGCGCGTGATCCCTATCACCTCTACGCGGCGAGCAACGCTGGAAGTCTTCTGGCGCTTCTCGCCTATCCGCTGGTCATCGAGCCGATGCTCGGGGCGCGGGCGCAGAGCGAATTTTGGAGTTTCGGCTACGCGCTTGCCGGCGCGGCGATCATTGGCTGCGGTCTTATTGCGCGAACCTCGGCGCCGCTGACGCCCAGCCCTGGGCCTGATGCTGGCGCCGGTGCAGAAAAGCGCGAGAAGGCTGGTTCTGGACCAGTGGCAGGCCCGGCGCTCCGGCCCGTGTCCTGGGGTCGCCGCGCGATGTGGGTCGGCCTTGCGGCGGCGCCCGCCAGCCTTCTGGTGGGCGTGACGCAGCATATCACCACTGATGTGGCCGCGACCCCCTTCCTGTGGACGGCGCCCCTGACGCTTTATCTTCTCACATTCATCCTGGCTTTCGCAGGACTGGGTCCGACGATCCGCAGCGTGGCGGCGTCGCTGCAGATCATCGCCATTTTGACGCTTGCGGTGGTGTTCAGTGCTCTGCGTGACACTTGGGTGCTGGCTCTCGGGCTCAATCTGACGGCCTTGTTTTGTGCGGCGCTCACATGCCACACGGCGGTCGCCGAACAGCGTCCGCACGCTGCCCATCTTACGGAATTCTACTTCTGGGTCTCGCTCGGCGGGGTTATCGGCGGTGCGTTCAATGCGCTGGCGGCCCCTGTGCTTTTTGACGGGATCTACGAGTATCCCCTGGCGCTGGTCCTGTCGCTTCTGGCGACGACGCGCCTTGCGCGCCATGATGACCGAACGGACGCTGAGAACGCCGATGGGCGAACGGTGGACGGGCGAAGGATGGCGCAGCATGTGCGCGACCTCACGCCCTTGATCGCTCTCGCCCTGCCGATTGCAGGCTTCTGGGTCGCACAGAGCGTGGACTTTCACCTTTCGAATATGACCAAACTGGCTGTGTTGGGCGGCGCTGC
>JBILMQ010000392.1:0-2772 GCA_044375455.1 Caulobacterales bacterium
TTTCTCGGAATTGCACAAAGCCTGACAGGCCGGCGTTGGATTGAACGCGACGTCGATGCGCGCCTTGCCGGCGCCCATGCGCGCGCGCTTGGGCTTCCTGATCTTGTCGCCCGCATGCTCGCGCAGCGCGGCGTGCCGGTTGAGGAGGGCGCGCGTCACTTGAAGCCTCGATTGAAAGACGCGCTGCCGGACCCGTTTGTACTGCGCGACATGGATAAGGCCGTTCAGGCCATCGCCGACGCCATCGATGCTGGCGATGGGGCGTGCGTGTTCGCCGACTATGACGTGGATGGCGCCACCGCGGCAGCCCAGCTCATCCGATATTTCCGCGCCCTCGGCCGCACATTGGACCTCTATGTTCCCGACCGATTGCGGGAGGGCTACGGACCAAGTCCCGAGGCGTTCCGCACCATTCATGGGCGCGGGGTCAATGTCGTGATCACCGTCGACTGCGGCGCGACGGCTCGAGCCGCGCTTGAGGAGGCCAGTCGCATCGGCTTGTCGGTCGTGGTCATCGATCATCACCTGATGGGTGACGACGCGCCGCCAGCGACCGCGCTCGTCAACCCGAACCGGCCAGACTGCAACTCCGGGCTTGGCTATCTTACAGGCGCCGGGGTCGCCTTCGTGCTGATGGTGGCGCTGAACCGGGAAGGGCGCCGTCGTGGTTGGTTCACGCAGCGGGCTGAGCCGGACCTGATGGCCATGCTCGACCTCGCGGCGCTCGGCACCTTGTGCGATGTCGGTCCTTTGGTTGGTCTCAACCGGGCGATTGCCGCACAGGGGCTGCGCGTGCTCGCGCGCCTGGAGAAGCCAGGTCTCGCTGCGCTGGCGGCGGCGGCGCGGGCGCGGGCGCCGAAGACAGTTTATGATGCGACGTTTGTCATCGGACCAAGGTTGAATGCGGGCGGCAGAATCGGTGATGCGACTCTGGCCACCCGTCTGCTGGTCTGTGATGATCCGGCCCAGTGCGCAGATCTTGCCGCGGCCCTCGAAGCCCTGAATGCGGAACGGCGCGCGATCGAACAAGCCGCGGCCGACGAAGCTGAGCGTCAGATCGAGGCCGGTCATGCCGGGGCTCTTGACGATCCCGCGATCGTGGTTGCCGGTGATTGGGCGCCAGGAGTTGTTGGCATCGTGGCCGGCCGGCTGAAGGAACGCCGCCTCAAACCCGCGATCGTCATCGGCTGGTCCGGTGTCGAGGAGGGGTGGGCCAAGGGATCCGGCCGCTCGGTCGCTGGGGTCAATCTCGGCGCAGCGGTGGGGCGCGCAGCCCGGGAGGGTCTGCTTGCGGCCGGCGGCGGCCATGCCATGGCCGCTGGTCTGACCATTGCGCGTGACCGCATCGATCGCTTCCGCGCGTTTCTTTGCCAGGCCATCGAAGCGGAAATGGCGCGCGCCCATGAAGCTCGCGAGCTTGCCGTCGACGGCATTGTCGGTCTTGCGGGCGTGACGCCGGAGCTGGTCGAGGCGATCGAGCAGGCTGGGCCGTTCGGCGCCGGCGCCCCTGAGCCAGTATTTGTCGCCCCCGATGTGCGCGTTGCCTTCGCCGCGAAAGCCGGCCAAGCCCATGTCCGTGTGCAGCTCGAGGATGTCGATGGCCGCCGGATCAAGGCCGTGGCGTTTCGCGCCGTCGGGACCCCGATGGGCGACGCTTTGCTGCAGCGGTCCGGTCGTCGTTTTCATGTCGCCGGGCGCCTCAAGGTCGATGACTGGTCTGGCGGCAGGTCCGCTGAACTGCATGTCGTCGATGCGGCCTTCGCCGATGTTTCGCAGGTGTGATGCGCCGCATCCAGACGCACAAAAATCGCCGCGCGCGCTCAGGTTTCGGCGTGCCCTGGCGCTCTGCATGCACATACTTGCGCCAGACGGTGAGCGTCGATATAGAGGCTGCCTCCGCCGCCTGGGCCCTTCGTCTATCGGTTAGGACGTCAGATTTTCAATCTGAAAAGACGGGTTCGATTCCCGTAGGGCCTGCCACGGCAATGAGAATGGCGGGAAGGGCGGTCGGACGACAATTCGGTATTGGTAGGAGGGGGGGCGAGCGACGCGTTTTGCGACCATCGGCTTGGTCGATCGTTGGGTTTGTCTATCATTGGGTCTGACAATTATTGGGTTTGTGAACCGTCGGGTTGGTCGCCCATCGGTTTCATCGCGTGGGCGCCGCTGGAAGCGGTGTGGCTGGTCATGCAGCGTCTTCTTCAAGCGTCCTGCCTCTTGTAAGAGTTCCCTTGGCTATTGTAGTTGCTGGTTCCGGCGGGCAATTGTAGCCGCCGGTGCGTTCAGTGGTGCGTAGCTCGGCGTTGTATGAGTAGTGCGGCGTCGTCTCACTCATGTCCCATCACTGCCATCGACCCGCGGGCTATATCCGGCGGGTCCGGTGAGCTCTCTGCGGCCTCCATGCCCGGCTCGAGATGGCCGCAGCTCTCAGAGGTGCGAATGCATCTTATAGTTGTGTAATTTGTGTCGCGTTGAATAGTTGTCGCCATACAAAGTAATCTGTGGCGCGTTGCGTAAACTGCGTTGCGTTGCGTGGACTCGCGTCCAGCGTGTTTCGGTGCAAAGTGTGTTTGACGGCCTCCGGTGTCGAGGATGGCCTGGAACCAGCATCTTTCGGACGCTTTGATTTAGCTTTATATCGATTTACAACGTGTGCGGCTTCTGGAAATAAAGAAGGCGCGCGCGTCGGATGGTGGGAATGTCTGACTTGAGCGACGCTGCCGACGGCGGTGACATTGTGCGCATAGTCGGCCGCGTAAAGTGGTTCGACGG
>JBILMQ010000132.1:0-9265 GCA_044375455.1 Caulobacterales bacterium
CCCGTCTGGGTGAGAAGCTGCTCGCTGCGGGCGCGGTTGACGCCGTGCTGACGGTGGCGGCGCATCCGCAAGACCGCTGGCGACCCGTTCCCGTCCTGGTGACCAGGCCGGCCGGCATGGCGCGGTGTCGCGGCATGCGCATGGGCTACGCGCCCCTGGCTGCTCTTCTGGAGCCGGCGCGCGCCAAGGGTTATCGGCGCATCGCCATGATCGGCATTCCCTGCCAGGTGCATGCGGTGCGTGCGCTCGAGGCGTCATTGGGCTTTGACTCCATCACCGTGATCGGCACGCCGTGCTCGGACAACACGACGACGGAGCGGTTTCATGACTTCCTGGCCCTCATAAGCGATCAGCCCGACGACATCACCTATCTGGAGTTCCGGGCCGATTTCCACGTTGAAGTGCGGTTCGGCTCGGGCGAGAAGCGCGAGATCCCGTTTCTGCAGCTGCCCATTGCGCAGTTGCCGGCGGACTTCTTTCCGCTCACCTGTCGGACATGCGTGGATTATGCCAATGTTCTTGCCGACATCACCGTCGGTTACATGGGCGGCTCGGGGGAACAGTGGCTGATCGTGCGCAATGCCCGCGGCGCAGCGCTGCTTGACCTTCTGGGGGCGGAGCTGAGGACCAGCCCGCCTGAGGACAAGGGTCGGCGCAGGTCCGCCGTCGAGGCCTTCATCGCAAATACGCGGCGCGCCGCGGGCGGCCTGCCGCTGCGCGCCATGCCGGATTGGCTGCGCCCCGTAATGGGGTGGCTGATGCCGCGCATCGGACCGAAGGGTGTGGAATTTGCCCGGACCCGCATCGAGATGAAGGCGGCCGAGACGATCCTGCATCTGCGCCGCGCCCGCCCGCGCCGCATGAAGTCGATGATCCCGGACCACGTCTGGCGGCTGATGCAGCCCTATGGTCTGTCGCCGCAGCCGGGAGAGACGCGCGAGACCCGGCGGTGAGGGCGCGCCTTGACTGGGCGCGCGACGGCGCCGATTGGCCGCATCGGTGCGCCAGTCGCTTCGTGTCCGTCGGTGCGCGCACGATGCACGTCCAGACCTTCGGGTCAGGCCCGCTCATCGCGCTCCTGCACGGGGCCGGTGCGAGCGTGCACACGTGGCGCGGGCTTGCGCCTTTGCTGGCGGAGCGACATCGCGTCATCGCCATGGACCTGCCCGGTCATGGTTTCTCCACGGGACATTCGGCCCAGGATCTGTCCCTGCCAGGAATGGCGCGCACCGTGGCGGCACTGTTCGAAACTCTTGGCGAGTCGCCCCGCTACATGATCGGCCATTCCGCTGGCGGCGCCGTGGCGGTTCGCCTCGCGCTTGATGGTCTTGCCGCGCCGCACGCGATCATCGGGCTGAACGCGGCGCTCCTGCCCTTCGCGGGCGCCGCGGGGCGTCTGTTTCCCGGGATCGCGCGCGCACTGTTCTTCAATCCGTTCGCCGCATCGCTGGCGGCTGCAAGCGCGACGCCGCGCAGCGTGGCGCGTCTCATCGCCTCGACCGGGTCGACGCTCGATGCAGAGGGGGTTGCTCTTTATGCGCGCCTGCTGCGCTCTGCGGATCATGTGCAGGGCGTGATGGGGATGATGGCGCATTGGGATCTGGACGCCCTGCGCGCTGAGCTCGCCGGTCTCGCGTGCCAACTGGTGCTGGTGGTCGCCGCCGGCGATAAGGCCGTGCCGAGTGCCCAGGCGCGTCAGGTTTGCCGGCTCGTCAGGTCGTGTCGCATCGTGCCGGAGCCTGGCCTTGGCCATCTCGCGCATGAGGAGGCGCCCGAGCGGATCGCACGCACGATCACCGCCGAGCTCGCCCGCGAGGACGCGGCGCCGGGCGCGCCCATCCCGGAGGAAGGCGATCCATTGGCTGAGGCGCCCCCCGGCTGAGGCGCCCCCCGGCTGAGGCGCCCCCCGGCTGAGGCGATTGGTCGTGCTGACAGACCGTTTCGGACTGTCCTATGGGTCCATTGGTCCAGTTTGCAGATGGCCAGGAACATTGGTCATGATCGTCACGCTCTTTCATGCTCTGGTGGTTGTTCACATCGTCACCGGTCTCACGGGGCTTGTTGCGTTCTGGGGGCCTGTCCTGACGCGCAAGGGCGGCCCGGCCCATCGCCGCTGGGGCTTGCTGTTCGCGCGCAGCATGATCGTGACCGGAAGCGTGGCGATCGCAATCAGTCTGTGCTCTCTCGCCGCCCCGCTTGCGACCCATAAGGATTTCACGGATGCCGCCCTGGCGCGCGGCCTGTTCGGCTGGATGATGCTGTTCCTGGCCACCTTGACGATCAGTCTCGGTTTCCACGCGCTTCAATCGATCCGCTCAAGGGGCGATCACGCCGCGCGTCGCACGCCGCCCGCCATCGGCCTGCAGCTGGCGGTGATCGCGACGGCGGCGATCTGCCTCTGGCGCGGGGTCGCGCTCGGCCAGCCCTTGATGATCGGCATTGCGATGATCGGCTTTGCGTCCGGCGGCCTGACCCTTGCCTTTCTCGCAAAGCAAACGCCAGGACGCCTTGATCCGCTCCTGGAACACATCCGCGCCGGGGTCGGGGCGGGGATCTCAGCCTACACCGCGTTCCTGTCCGTCGGCCTGGTTCGTCTCACGCCCGATCATGCCTTTAATCCGGCCCTGTGGGCGATCCCGATCCTGATCGGCGTCGGCCTGATTGTGTATCACCAAAGACGGGTGCGCGGACCTGGCGCGGTCAAACCGGGTCCCGTCACATCATGAGGGCGCCGGCCGCGCCTGCCATGCCCTGGGCGGTCGGGGTGATCGCCGCCTTGGGCGCCGCGCCGATCTTGGGGCTGGCGCTCGCCGTGTGGGGTGCGCCTCGCTCTGCAGACCTCTGCGCCAGCGTCGCCATCGCCTATGGCGGGGTCCTGCTCGGCTTTCTGGGCGGGGTGCGCTGGGGCGCCGAACTGGTGCGTGCGCCGGGAGCGCCGTCGCTCTGGCGGCTGTCTGCGGCGGGTCTTGCGGTCGCACCGGGCGTTGCGGTGGTTCTGCTGACGGCGCAGCGTCCCCTGGCGCTCGGCCTGTTGGCCGTCGCCGGCCTTCTTTGCCTGGCATGGGATGTCGCCGCCGCGCGGGCCGGTCTGCTGCCGCGCTGGACTGGACCGCTGCGTCTTGCGCTCACCGCGGCAAGTCTTGTCGGGCTGGGCGCAATCGCCGCACGGATCTGACCCGTCGCTGTGGCGGTTTCTCTTGCGGGACCGCGCTGGACGGTTTTCAATGTCCAATCATGTTGACAGCCGAGCTCCGTCCCGCAGTTCGTCGCGCCGCTGCGTCACCACCTGCGGTTTCTGCGTCCCGAGAAGCGGCGCGCGGGGCCTGCGACGCGGTCCGGCCGTTTGAGGAGCCTGACGATCCGCGGCCGCACGCGGTGGTGATCGGGTCGGGTTTCGGCGGATTGGCGGCGGCTGTGCGCCTGGGCGCGCGCGGCTATCGGGTGAGCGTTCTGGAGAGGAACGAGCAGGCCGGGGGAAGAGCCAGCGTGTTCCGGCAGGATGGCTTCACCTTCGATGCCGGCCCCACCATCATCACCCTGCCGCATCTCTTTGAGGAGTTATGGACGCTGGCGGGCCGGCGCATGGCTGACGACGTGACGCTGGCCGCCCCGGATCCCTTCTACAAGCTGCATTTCGCCGATGGCTCCTACTTCGCCTGCTCCGGCGACCCCGCCGCCATGCAGGCCGAAGTGGCGCGTCTGTCGCCGCGCGACCTTCCTGGTTACGCGCGTTTCCTTCGGCAGAGCGAACGGATCTACCGGTTCGCCTTTGAGGAGCTTGGCCAGAAGCCGTTCTCAAATTTTGCCGAGATGATCAAGGCTGGGCCGCGCTTCGCCTTCCACCGCGCGGAGAAGTCCGTATTCCGCTTTGCGGCGGAGACATTTTCAGACAAGCGACTGCAGATCGCCTTCAGCTTCCATCCCTTATTCATCGGCGGCGATCCGCTCAACGCGACACGGCTTTATGCGCTCGTCTCCTATCTGGAGGGGCGTTGGGGCGTGCACTGTGCGATGGGGGGCACGGGCGCGCTGGTGGCGGGTCTGGTCGATCTCATCACCGGCCAGGGCAACCGCGTGCAGACGAATTGTGCAGTGGCGGAAATCGTGGTGGAGGCCGGACGTGCGTGCGGCGTGCGCCTGGCCGACGGTCGCGTGATCAACGCAGATCTCGTCATCTCCAATGCGGATGCACTCTACACCTACAAGCACCTCGTCGCGTCGCGCTGGCGCAAGCGATGGACCGACGCGCGCATCGACCGGGTCCGGTATTCGATGGGACTGTTCGTCTGGTATTTCGGCGTCAACCGCCGTTACGAGGACGTCGCCCACCATTCGATCTTGCTCGGACCGCGCTACGAGGGGCTGCTGCGCGACATCTTCCGCCGCAAGCAGCTGGCGCCAGACTTCAGTCTCTACCTGCACCGGCCGACAGCGACCGACCCGAGCCTTGCGCCGCCGGGCTGCGACGCGTTCTACGTGCTGTCTCCTGTGCCGAATCTCGAGTCAGGCACGGATTGGACGGACATGGCCGAACCCTATCGGCGGGCCATATCCGGCGCGCTTGAGTCGCGTCTGCTGCCCGGACTGGAGCGCGCCATCGTGACATCAAAGGTGATGACGCCATTGGATTTCCGTGATCGCCTGAATGCGCTCAGGGGCGAAGGCTTCAGTCTGGAGCCGGTGATCCTGCAGAGCGCCTGGTTCAGGCCCCACAATGTCAGCGAGGAGATTTCTGGCCTCTATCTTGTGGGGGCGGGAACACACCCAGGCGCAGGCGTGCCAGGTGTTCTGTCCTCGGCGCGATTGCTCGACCAGGTGATCCCGCCGGCAGGCGTGCGCCGCGCCCGGGGCGCGCCATGACGCAGGCCACGATCGCCATGCGCGCCGACTTCGCCGCCTGCCATGCAATCATTGCGCGGGGCTCGAAGTCCTTTGCTCTCGCATCCCGGCTGCTGCCGGACGAGCTGCGCGACGCGGTCGCAGCGCTGTACGCATTCTGCCGACAGTCCGACGACAGCGTCGATGCGCGCGACGCGGTGGATCGGCACGGCGCGCCAGCCCGCCTGACGGCCCGCCTTGACGCCGTCATGGCGGGCGCGCCCCGCGCCGGGCCGGTGGATCGTGCCCTGGCTGTCGTAATGGCGCGCTATGCTTTGCCGCGCGCGCCGCTTGATGCGCTCATCGAAGGACTCGCCTGGGATCTTGAGGAACGTCGATACGAGACCCTTGACGCGCTTGAGGCCTATGCGGCCCGCGTGGCGGGGTCGGTCGGGGTCATGATGGCGGCGCTGATGGGCGCGCGCACGCCCGATCTTCTGGCGCGCGCCGGGGATCTCGGCGTTGCCATGCAGTACACCAACATTGCGCGCGACGTCGGGGAGGACGCGCGTATGGGCCGGGTCTATCTGCCCTGCGCCTGGCTTGCTGCGGCCGGTGTCGACGTGGCCGACTTCCTGCGCCATCCCCGCGCGCTGCCGGGTGTGTGCGCAGCCACGCTGCGCCTGCTTGATGAGGCCGACGCGCTGTATGCGCGGGCGGATGCCGGCATTGCCGGGTTGGCGCCGACATGCCGGCCGGCGATCCGGGCGGCCCGGGCCGTGTATGCCGAGATTGGCGTGCGGGTGCGGGCGGCAGGTGGAGATGGGGTAAGCGCGCGCGCGCGCACAACGGCGACGCGCAAAGCTGTCCTGGCGGCGCGCGCTCTGGCGCCGACGTGGCCACAGACGGCCGCCAGATCAGCGGCGGGCTTGACGCAGCCGGCTCTGCCCGCCAACCAGTATCTGGTCAAGTCAGCGACCCTTCACGGCGCGGCCCCGTTTCGACGCAAGTCATGGTTTGGGCGCGCCGATGAGGCCTGGGGTCGCGTCTTTGATCTGTTCAGTGAGTTGGAAACCCGCAGGCCGTACCGCGCAGTGCGCTGATCGGCGTCCTGCGGCGAGCATGGAGCAGGCACATGGCTTATTTCGTTGGGCTCGCATTTCTTACTCTTGGCCTGATCCTCATCTGGTCAGGCTACACGCACAAAAAGGCCTCTGTCGCGGAGACCGCCCGCATCCGCGCGGAGCATGGCGACGCCAAGCAGGCGCAGCTGCATCCCTCACTGTCGATGCTGGTCGATTTTGCACCGTCGCTGACGATCTTTTCGCTCTTCCTGATCGCCGGCGGACTGACCATCGCCTTCTTCGCGGTGGACGCACAACGGCATATCACGCTGTTCGATCTCGGCGGGATGCATGCGGCCATCGCGGGGTACGGCTACTGGATCGCCATGAAAACCAAGTATCGCAGCGTTGAAACCCAGCGTGCTGCGGTGAGCCGCTGAGGTGGCAGAGCCGCTCCTGTCGGACCGCGACTTTTTCAAGCTGTTCGAATTTGTCGTGATCCCGGCTTTCGTGCTGGGGTTTCTCGGCTGGCAACTCCTGTCGGTGCGCGCCTCACTGCGGTCTGACCGGGCGCGGGCGGCGGAGGCAAGAAAACTTGACGAGGCTGCGTCACGCCGGACCGGCGCGCCGTCTGGGCATTCGGACGGGCAATAGCGCGCGCACCCAGGCGCGTGAGAAGCGGTCAAGGTCGAGGCATTCGTAGACGGCAGGTCCCTGGCGTCCGCCCAGGACGGCGTCGAGTTCACCGCGGGTGTAGAACGGAGTGTCTTCGAACTGCCGCCGCAGCGTGGCGCTGTCCGCCCGGACCCATTGGCGCAGGCCCCACAGGCTGCGGGCGAGCGGCTGCACGGGGGCCGGGGGGGCGGCGCTGACCTGGCCGTCGGCATCTATCCTGAGGGTGAGCGTCGCGCGCGGGCCGGCGCGGGGGATTGCGTCATAGGAGATAAGGCAGGCGTCGCCGCGATGGGCGCGCAGCCAGCTCCAGCGGGTGAAACCGGCCTCAAGCGGTTGCGCTCCGGCATTGGAGTCGAGATAGCCGCGCCCGCTCCAGGACAGGCTGGGCGCATCAAAACGCACCCGCACGTCACAGTCCGGTGCGATCGGGCGCCATTGGTGAACGCCGCCTGCGTCAAGGTCGAAGACGCGGTGTGTGAGCATTTTCGGGCGCACCACGATGCGTCCGCGCGTGGCGAGCGGCGCGGGCGCAGCGCGCTCGTCGATGTCGATGACCAGCGCCTGATCGCGCCAGACCGCACGGCTCGGCCCGACATCAAAGGCGTCTGCGCTGCGGCGCACATCCAGGCGCGGACGCTCGGTCATCGCCCAGCGCCGGCGATCCGGACCATAAAGCGCCAGATTGACCGCGCAGTGGTCGTCCGGATCGCGTCGTCCGGCCGCTGCGTAATATGGCGAGAAAACGCTGCCGACGAAAAGGATCAGCGTCAGTCCATAGCGGCCGTCCGCACTGAGCGCATCGAGATACCACCAGACATATCCGCCGGCGGGGACCGCGGCATCGAAGGCTGGTCCGAAAACAGGGCTTCCACCGCCAGGAGCCCCGACAGGGCCGCCATCGGCGCGCCCGCACTCGGGTGCGCCGTTCCGCCCGCCAGATACAGGCCCGCAAGCCGCGTGCGGGCTTTCGGTCTCGCGAAGGAGCCCATCGGTCCGTGGTTGGCCGCGCCATAGATCGCGCCCCGGCTCGCCGGAAACATGCGGGCGAAGTCCTGCGGCGTCGTCCGGGTCCAGGCGGCGCGGGGCGCCAGGGTCAGGCCCGCGCCAGCCAGCCGTGCGAAGGTCGCCTCCTGGCATCTCTCGATCTCCTCTGGCGCCAGCGCGCCGCTGTCGCCGATCGCAGGGGCGTTGGCGAGGATGAGCAGCCGTTCACCCTGCTCGTCCGTCATCGGTGGGGCCGTGTCGCGCCGATCCTGGGCGCACACATAGACTGTGGGATCATCCGGCAGGCGCCCGGCGCGCAGCGCGGCGAACTCGCGGCGGTAGTCGGCGCTGAAAAAGACGCTGTGATGGGCAAGCGGGAAGCCGGCCGTCTGCGCTGCGCCCGTCCAGGTGATGGCGGACATCGAGCGTGCGCCGCGTGGCGCATCGACCGCAGTTGCGGCGGCGTCGCCAAACAGCCCGGCCGACAGGGCGGCGCTGTCGGCGTTGAGGATCACTGCGTCGGCGGCAAGCGTTTCGCCGCGCGCGGTCAGCACGCCCACGGCGCGTCCGTTCTCCACCAGGATCCGCGCCGCCGGATCGGTCAGCCTGATCTGCGCCCCGCGCAGACGCGCCGCGTCCGCCATGGCCTGGGCCAGACCATGCATGCCGCCCTCCACGCTCCACACCCCAGCCTGTTCGACATGCGCGATCACCATCAACGTCGCGGGGGCGAGGAACGGATCCGCGCCGCAATAGGTTGCGTAGCGGGCGAACAACTGGCGCAGTCGCTGGTCGCGGAAGTAGCCGCCCAGACCCGCCCACAGGGAGCGGAACGGATGGCCAGCGGCAAGGCGCCACAAGCCGGCTGGCCCCGCGCGGCGGGCAAAGTCGAGGGGGCTCGGCTGTTGCGTGCGCATGAAATGGCGCCACAGGCCCGCATACACGCGCGCCGCGTCGCGGGTGAAGCGGCGATAGCCATCGGCCTCGCGCGCGCCTGCGAACGCAGCGACAGCGTCGGCGCTCGCATCAACATCCGTAAACAAATCGAGGCGCGCGCCGTCCGGCCAGGCATGGCGCGCGAGGCGTTCGGCCGGGCGAAGGCGCAGGAAATCCTCAAGTGCAAGACCGGCGCTCGCGAACAATTCCTCGAACAGGAAACGCATGGTGAACACGGTCGGTCCGGCGTCGACGGGGCCAGCGGGGCTTGGCGTCTGGCGCATTTTTCCGCCCACTGCGCCTGCGCGTTCCAGCACCGTGGTCTCGACGCCGCGCCCCGCCAGCGCCAGCGCGCTGGCAAGCCCTCCGGCCCCGGCCCCTATGATCACGACGTGACGCATTTGCAGCAACCCTGTTCTGGCGCAACAACCCTGCCCTGGCGCAACAACCATTTCCTGGGTTTCCCGCGGGAAACCCGTTGCCGGACGCGATGCCGGACGCGATGCCGGACGCGATCCGTGGCGCCCGCCTCCTGCGGCCGGTCCCGGCGGTGCTCACGATGGCCAGCGCGCGATGTGATGTCTGCGCCGGGTCATCGCCTGTGCCGGAGCCCCGCCTGTGCCGGAGCCCCGCCTGTGCCGGAGCCCCGCCTGTGCCGGAGCCCCGTCTGTGCCGGAGCCCCGTCTGCCGGGCATCACCTGCACCAGGCATCACCTGCACCAGGCGCCATCTGCACCGGGCGCCATCTGCACCGGGCCGCCCCTCCTGTGACCCCTTTTCACGGGTCG
>JBILMQ010000394.1:0-2769 GCA_044375455.1 Caulobacterales bacterium
GGCTGTCTCCTCAGCGTGTCAGCGACCCTGATAGGCCTCAACGGCGAAAAAGCAGGGTTCTGATGAGCACTTGAACATGGTCACTTCGATGCGGATGGATCCACTGATCGATGGCACCAGCTCAACGAGCGGCGCACCATCCTCGAGTTGGTCTTGCGCCAGCACGGTTCCTTGCGCGTTCAGCAGGCGGATGTCGAGGTCGGTGCAATCAGTGTCGCAGACGCCGACGACATAATATTTCTTTCCGCCTCTGACCTGAAGTGTGTAGGTATCCCTGCCATCCTCTTCCAGGGACCCGAAGAACGGACCGGCCGCCACTTCGATGTTTTGGTTCGCGAACAGCCCGCGCGCCGCCTCCAGCTGCCGGTCCAACTGGGCCCGGTACGCGGCGTCCTGGGCAAAGGCCGGTATCGCCGCCGCTGCCGAGAGCACCAGGGCGGCGGTCAGAGAGGACAAAGTGCGAAGGTGCGAAGTCTGCATGGCCGGGCTCCCCGACTTGTAGTGCGGCCGAACACACGCACGGCGTCGCCTCAATATTAAGGGCCATCGCCGTACGGCAGCTGCGACCCCAGCCGCCGTAAGTTAATCATGCGGTAAACGGGACGTGATTGCATGCATTTTTGTCGCTCCGACGGATCCGGCTGCACTGGCGCTGCGCATGCGCCAGGATCGTGTGGCCTGTATCGTGTGGCGCTTGCGTCACACGGGTCAGCCAGGCTCGGGCGGCGTTTCGACCCGGCGCCGGCCATGCGGAGATCCCGCTGCGTCCGGGAGATTGGCCCTCAGGCAAGAGCGGCGCCCACGACCGTGACGGGCGTGCGCCTGGCTTTGGAGCGTCCGGTCCCCCGCCGCTCGACCGTCAGGAATGGGCCAGTTCCTCGCTGACCGACTCAGAACTCTGGTCGTTGGCGTCACGCATGGCCTCCTGCTCCTGCTGCAGGATGCGCAGGATGCGCGCGAGGTATTCCTGGGTCCAACGGCCTCGTGCTTCCGCCTCGGCTTTGGTTGGCGTGAAGCTTTCGATGTCGTTTGCAGTCACAATGCCCTTGGCGGCCAGCAGGCGCTCGATGGTGTCCATGCGCTCCCGCATGACAGCGAGTTCCTGGGCCACCGCCATCACGATCGACAATACCTGCTCGGTTTGCCGATCCTTCAGGAAGTAGGGCCGTTTGCCCTTTGACTTCGCGCCGGCGAGTTCGAGGGGATCAAGCGGTGTCATGTCAGGCCGCCTTGCGTGCGCCGATCACGTGCCAAGCGGGTTTGCGGCCGTAATCTTCGACTTCGTCCTTGGCTGCATCAGGAAAGATGGTCGTATCCACGACCGCGCAGACGCCGCCATGGATGAGCGACTGGGCGCTGAATCCTGCCTTTTGCATGAACCTGTCGAGGTCGATTTCATGCATGCGCGTCCAGAACGGCTCGTTGTTGTAGAACGCGTCCCAGTCGCGCATGGCCTGCTCGAACAGCGCCATGTCCGCAGCGTATTGTGGCTGTTCGACGTGCAGCACGAAGCCGCCTGGCCGCAGGAGCCTGTGGGTCTCGCAAAAGATGGCCTGCAGAGCCTTATAGGAGGTTTCGTGCAGAAACATCGTCGACTGGATCCAATCGAAGGATGCGTCGGGATAGGCCTTCAGGCTTTCGACATTGCCCTGAACGAAGCTGACATTGTCCACGCGCAGCGATTTCGCCCGGGCGAGGCCGTACCGCAGCATTGGCGCACCGATGTCGACGGCGATCACCTCAGCATCCGGGAAGGCCTGCGCGATGGGCAGGACGTTGTGACCGAGACCACAGCCAAGGTCGAGGATGCGCCTTGGCTTGAAGCCGGGCAGGTTGGCCTTGACCCACGCGGCGACTGCGACGCCGCCGCCGTCGGAATACCGCCCAAGGCCTCCGCCGGTGGTGGCGAACAATCCTGAGTCGTAATTGGCGGCGCCGGTGACGTCGCCGGGCGCCAGTTCGGTATAGTAGCTGCCGGGCATGCAGTGATTGTCGACCGCGGCGATGTAGCGTGGCGGCTGCACGGTTGCATCGAGGCGCAGACGGGGATCGTCCTGGGTGAGCGCCAGCGCTCTGGCGTTGAGCGCGTCGGCCTGACGGATGGTAAGCCAGCGCCCCGCCTGTTGGCGGGCCTCCATGGTGTTGCGCCGCAGGGCCGACCACATCTGGAAGTAGGGATCCTCCAGAAGCGCCTTACGCACTTCGTTGCGATGGCGCGGCGCGCGTTTGTGCGCCCTCTGAAAGGCCGGCTCGACGCGGACATCAAAGGCGAGCTTGACCCCTGGCATCACTTTGGCGGCGAGGTGGCGGTTCATATGGGCGAGGAAATTGTAGCGCGCCGCCTCATCGTGGGTCAGTTCGGGAAACACGCCGTGGCGCCCGACGGCGCGGTAGTCTGGCGGCCCGTCATAGGCGATGGGGGACGAGGGTGTGGCTGCTTCTGGCGCCGGCGCCGCGGCCGCAGTCTGATCAGGACTGGACTGCTCCGGAGGTTTTGCCGGGCGGGTCTTGCGAGGTGCGCTCTGCGCGCCGGGGCTGGCCTGCCTCGCCGGGACGCCGCTTGCACCGGGACCGGTTTGCGCCTTCGTGCGCGCGCGCTTCGTCTTCGCCGTGGGTCCGAGCGAGCCGTCCATTTGCGCCACCCTCTGCTTCACGAAATGTCCTTGCCACCAAGCCTGACAAACAATGATATACCTTTTGTCGCCCGGACGTCGACACGCGGCGCCTGCGTCAGACGCAGCTGGCCCGATGCAGGGCCGCCGGGCCTGC
>JBILMQ010000393.1:0-2769 GCA_044375455.1 Caulobacterales bacterium
ATCCAAAAGGACAGGATGGAATGAAGAAGACGACGGCGACAGTTTCTTCCGGACCGGCCGCCGGTGAAGCCGACATCTCTGACGGCCGCCTTCTGCGCTCAAGCCGCAGCCGGGCCGAAATCATCCGTGCCATGATCGAGATCATCCGCGCTGGCGACATGTCGCCGAGTGCGGCGCGAATCGCTGAGTTTGCCGGCGTGAGCCTGCGCACCGTGTTCCGCCACTTCGACGACGTCGATTCGCTCTATCGCGAAATGACCGCGATGGTCGAAGCAGAAGTTCTGCCGCTGGCGACAAGCCCGATTGAAGGCAAGGCCTGGCGGGAGCGGTTGGATTGCCTGCTCGATCGCCGCATGGGCATTTTCGAACATATCGCGCCGTTTCGCATTGCCGGCAGCCTGCGGCGTTTCTCGTCCGCGTTCTTGATGGAAGACCATCAGCGCTTCATCCGCATCGAACGCTCAACTTTGCTCGAAGTCCTGCCGAAGAAGATTTTGTCCAACGCCCCGCTCGTCAACGCCCTCGAGCTGGCGACGGGGTTTCAAGCGTGGCGGCGGCTGCGGCAGGATCAGAATCTGTCGGTTCGCGACGCGCGCGCCGCCATCCTACTCACGGTTGAAAAGCTGCTGGCCGACTGATGCGGCGCGCGGCGGCCTTCGGCTTATTGGCGCTCACGCTGTGGGGCTGCGGGCCAAAGCCGCATGCATCAACGGCGGCATTTCAATGTTCGAAAGCTGAGCTGGCCATTGGGGCCATGGTCCCCATTGCGGCGGGCGGCTTCGTCAAGGGATTTGCGCCGCTCTATCCAGAGGAGCAACCCACGCTGACCCTGCAAGTCGATGCGTTCGAGATGCTGGCCCATGAGGTGACCAATGATGCGTTCGCCGCGTTCGTCGCCGCCACCGGCTATGTCACGGATGCGGAAAAGTCGTCCGCAAGCGCCGATCCTGGCGGCGGATCGGCAGTGTTCTTCCCGCCAACAGCGGCGACGCCCGGCCAATGGCGGCTCGTGCGTGGCGCTGCGTGGCGCGCGCCCATGGGGCCAGGATCAAATATCGAAGGCCGCGGTAGTCATCCGGTTGTGCATGTTTCCCTGAATGACGCGCGCGCTTACGCGCAATGGGCAGGCGCGCGCCTGCCGACCGAGGTCGAATGGGAATATGCAGCGTGGCGCGGGCTGCGCGATCGTGGCGATCCGCTCTCCGGGATTACTGGCGCCGACGGTGCACCCAGTGCAAACATTTGGCGCGGCGTGTTTCCGATTGTGAATTCCGCCGAAGACGGATTCACCGGCGCCGCCCCAGTCGGTTGCTACGCGCCCGACGCCAATGGCGCGCATGACCTAATCGGAAATGTCTGGGAATGGACGCAAACGCCGGCCGGCCCAGGCGCGCATGTGATCAAGGGCGGCTCACATTTGTGCGCGGCAAATTACTGCCAGCGTTACCGCACCGCTGCGCGTGAAGAGCAAGAAATCGATTTCTCCGCCAGCCATATCGGGTTTCGCATCGTGCGGACGCAGCCCGCGTCACCCGCTCAATTGGCCCAATAGACGATCTCGGCGTCGTTTGGCGCGCGTTTGGCGCGCGAATAATCAACCGCGATCGGCGCTTCCACCGAATGCGGATAGAGCGGCGGCCGGGCATTGGCCTGATGTTGCGCGATCAGGGCGCGAAGCTCGGCAAGCTTTTGCGGGTTTGAGCGCGATAGGTCGCGCTGCTCGGTCGGATCATCGGCGAGATTGAACAGCCAGGCGCGCGCCGGCGCCTCCGTGGTCTGCAGTTTCCAATCGCCCTTGCGGACCACGCGATAGCCGGCGCTTTGCCAGAACAGCGCCCGATCAGATGGGGCGTTCTGCAAGGGCGGGCCTATCGCCAAAGGCAATAAATTGACGCCGTCAATCTCAACGCCCTTTGGCAACGCGCCGCGCCCGGCCGCAGCCAAGGTCGGCATCAAGTCAATATGCGCCACCGGGGCGTCGATGCGTGTTCCAGCGGCGATCTTGGCTGGCCAACTGGCGAAATAGGGAACCCGCAATCCCCCTTCAAAGAAGGTCATCTTCCAGCCGCGATAGGGCTTATTGACATCATCAATGCCGATATAGCCCGCCCCCCCATTGTCGCTAGTGAAAACGATCAGCGTGTTCTCCGCCAGGCCCTCGGCCTCCAGCGCGTCCAAAATACGCCCGACGCTGCGATCCAGCGCACGGATCATCGCGGCATAGACGCGCAACCGCTCAGAGCCCAGATCGCCGACCGCTTCATAGTCGGCGCGCGTGGCCTGTAGCGGCGTATGCACGCCCCAATGCGCCAGATTGAGGAAAAACGGCCGATGGCGATTGGCCTTGATCACGCTGATCGCTTCGTCGGTCCACCAATCTGTCAGATAGCCGCCAGGCTCAAACCAAGGGCCATCATTGTAGGAGGCCGCATATTCCATGCGCGCCCACAAGAACTTGTCGATGGGATCAAACGGCAGCTTGGCGTTGACAACGTCGGGATGGTTTTCCGGCAGATAAAGCCCGCTCGCCATCAAGAGGCTTTCATCGAAGCCCTGTGCGTTCGGCCCGAATTCCGGCCCAAGCCCGGTGTGCCACTTGCCGATATGCACCGTATGGTAGCCCGCAGCTTTCAACACTTCCGCGATCGTCACTTCCGAACCGGGCAAGCCCTGCTGGCGATAGGGCAGCGCGGATTCGGCGCGGGCCTTGTCCAGACGCAGCGCCGGCAAACCGGAAGATTCAGTATCCTGGAACATGGACACCACGCG
>JBILMQ010000133.1:0-9217 GCA_044375455.1 Caulobacterales bacterium
CAGCGTGTGGACGAGCCGGTAGGGAAAGCTCGGATTGAAGATAATCGCAAGCCAGCTGTCGCCCGGCAGGAATTGCCCGTTCTCGCCCATCTCAAAGCCGACCGGCGTCTGCATCCAGCGGTTCACGGACAATATCCAGAACGCCGAGATGAAGGTGCCGACGGCGACAGCGAGCGTTGCCACGAAATGCAGCTTCCGCCCGACCTTGTTGATGCCGAAGAGCATCACGCCGAGAAAGCCGGCCTCCAGAAAGAACGCCGTCAGCACTTCATAGGCCATGAGCGGACCGATGACCGGCCCTGCCTTGTCGGAAAAGACCGACCAATTGGTTCCAAACTGGTAGGACATGACGATGCCCGAGACCACGCCCATGGCGAAAACGACCGCGAAGATCTTCAGCCAATAACGATAGAGGTTGGCGTAGACGCCCTCGCCGGTCTTCAGCCACAAACCTTCAAGCACAGCGAGATAGCTAGCGAGGCCAATTGAAAAGGCCGGAAAGAGAAAGTGAAAGCTGACCGTGAAAGCGAATTGGATTCGCGCGAGGATCAGAGCCCATTCTTGTTCGATCATTGGCGTGCTCCGGGCGCTACGATGAGCCCACTGTACGTGCCGCGATCAGCGTTTCATCGAGAGGTGCGAAAATCAGCCAACCTTGGTGGTGCGAAGATATGGGCGATGCGCGACCCAGCCCTGCGGGAACAGCACCTTGGCCTCCTCGTCCTTGATGGATGGCGGGATAATGACGTCCTTGCCCATCACCCAATCCGCTGGCGTTGCAATGCGGTGCTTGTCGCTCATCTGCAGCGCATCGATCACGCGCAGGATTTCATCGAAGTTGCGCCCGACACTCATCGGATAGGTCATGGTGAGTCGGATCTTGTGGGTCGGATCGATGATAAAGACCGACCGGACGGCTTCCGTCTCGCTCTGGGCCGGGTGGATCATGTCGTAAAGACGCGCAATTGACAGATCGGCATCGGCGACGATCGGGAACTTCAAGGTCGTGTTCTGTGTGTCGTTGACGTCCTCGATCCAGCGCCGATGCTCGGCGGCGGTATCGGTGGAGAGCCCGAGCGGCTTCACGTTCCGCTTTTCAAACTCCGCGGCCAGTTGCGCGGTGCGGCCCATCTCCGTGGTGCAGACCGGCGTGAAGTCCGCCGGGTGGCTGAAAAAGAACACCCAACTTCCTGCCGACCAAGCGTGGAAGCTGAGCGGGCCGTTTTGGGTGTCCGTGGTGAAATCGGGGGCGATGTCGCCAATGTGGAGAGACATAGTATTTCCTTTTCGTGTTTTGGGTTGGGGCGAATTCCATTTAGTCCTGGCGGCCGGCGCCCGGGCCCATCACGCCACCGCGTGCAACGCAGCGTTCAAAAGCGGGTAGGTGCCGTTCACGCGAAGCCTATTGCAGTGCGGTGAGCGTTTCCCGGACCTGGTTGTCCTGGATTGTCGGCAGCAGGCGGTCGTAGAGTGCGATATTCTCTCTCTCCGCCGTAACTCCCGGCTGGCATGCCTCCAGCAGGGAGGAGGGTGCTGCAATTCTTCCGCGATGAGGATTGGTGGCCGGGTAGGGGATCAACAGCCGATCCATCTCCGCCTTTGCCATGGCCGCATGGCGGCGCTCAGCCTCGATAATGTTGACGAAAGGCCGCACTTCGCCAAATCTCTGGATGACCGCTTCATATATGGCTTCGGCGCGATATTCGTCATCGAGTGCCGACAATAACGCTTCTTGTTCCGCGGCAATCGGGGCTTCCGTTGTGGCGGCGCACCCTGGCGACGCCGCGGCCAGCAAAGCCGCAGCGGCAAGCCGGGTGCATTGGGTTTTCCGGATCATTTTTCTTCCTTCGCTCGGAATGATTGGTAAGATTGGATTGTGTGAGGCATCAGATAATGCCCCGCGCCCGCAGCGGGTCGGGCACAGATTCTTCAGCTTCATCCCGATCCGCGATCGCAATAACAGTGCTGAACGCTTCACTTTGGGAGAGGAATATCTGACCATTCAGGTCACGCAGCAAAAGCGAACGTTCGAGCGCGTCCATCACCGGGCCTTTGACTTCAGACAGATGCAGCTTAACCCCGGCGTCTGATAGACGGTGATTGATCGCCTCGATGCTCTCAAGGGCGGACGCGTCGATTGCGTTGATTGCCGAGCACATCAAGATGAGGTGCTTGATCTTCGGTCGTTCGGCCACTTCGTCGAGTACGAACTCTTCAAGCCAGCGTGCGTTCAGATAAGTCAGACTCTCATCGACCCGGATCGTCAGCACGCGCGGATCGGTGAAAACGTCATGCCGCTTGACATTTCGGAAATGTTCGGTTCCCGGAACGCGCCCTACGATGGCGGCGTGGGGTCGCGACGCGCGCCAGATGAACAGCGCCAGACTTACGCAAACGCCGACGATCACGCCCAGCTCGACGCCAGCCAGAAGCGTCACCCCAATGGTCGCCATCATCGCGGCAAAGTCTGAACGTGAATAGCGATAGACCTCGGCTATCTTTTTAAAATCGACGAGGCTGAGCACGGCGACGATGATGGTCGCGGCCAGCGTGGCGATCGGGAGCGAGGTCAGCAACGGCGTCAGGAACAGCGCCGCGATCAGGATGCCCACCGCCGTGAAGGCGCCAGCGGCCGGCGTCTCCGCGCCAGCATCGAAGTTGACGACGGATCGGGCGAAGCCGCCCGTCACCGGATAGCCGCCTGTGAAGCCCGCCGCGATGTTCGCCGCGCCAAGCCCGATAAGCTCCTGATCCGGATTGATGCGTTGGCGTCTCTTAGCCGCCAATGTCTGCGCCACGGAGACGCTTTCAACAAAGCCAATGACGGAGAGGAGGAGCGCCGGGATCGCTAACCGCCCCCAAAGCTCAGCGTCAAAGACCGGAACAGTCAGCGGCGGCAAGCTTTGCGGTATAGCGCCGATAACCTGCACGCCCTGCGCTTCCAGATCAAGCAACACAACAGCGAGGATCGACGCGGCGACGGCCGCGATTGGTCCGGCCTTGGCGATCAGCTCAGCCGGTCGCGCCTTCAAGCCAAAGTGCATCAGCAAAGGCTTTAATCCCTTGCGGATCCAGAACAGAAAGGCGGTCGCGAGCACGCCAATCACGACGGTGGGTAGATTGACATCCTTCGCATGCGCGATCAGCGAGACGATCAGCTCCGGCATGGCTTGGCCGCTCGCCTGCACGCCGAGGATCGATTTCAATTGGCTGGAGGCGATGATGATCCCGCTCGCCGTGATGAAGCCGGACACAACCGGATGAGAAAGAAGATTGGCGAGAAAGCCCAGCCGCAATACGCCCATAAGCATAAGCATGGCGCCTGAGAGGAAGGCGAGAATGAGCGCGGCCTGGATGAACTCAGCGCTTCCCGGCGGGGCGATCTCGCTTGCCGCCGCGAGCGTCATCAGCGAAATCACTGCGACGGGACCGACAGCTAGCGCACGGCTGGTTCCGAAAATCGCATAAGCGATAATTGGCGCGATGGAGGCGTAGAGGCCGATTTCCGGAGGCAAGCCCGCAAGCATTGCGTAGGCAAGGCTTTGCGGGATCAGCATGATCGTTACGATCAGCGCCGCAAGCAGATCGTTCGTGAGCGTGGCGCCGCCGTAGTTGCGGCCCCAGTCAAGGATCGGAAAGTAGCGCGCCCACTTGCTCATTTCAGGCGCCGATCATGTGTGGCTTCACCATCCACTCTCGGCCCTTGAGCATGCCGTACCAGTAGACCGGCGGCAGGATGGTGTCCTTGAGTAGCCAAGAGAGCCGCGACGGCCTCGTGCCGTCGATAAGCCAGTTGGGAAAGCTCGGCAGCAGCTTCCCACCATAGCCGAATTCGGCGAGCACGATCTTGCCGGCCTCGACCGTCAATGGGCAGCTGCCGTAGCCATCATAGTCCGCCACCGGCGCATCGCCTTTAAGCGCTGCAAGCGCATTGACCGCAACCACCGGCGCCTGCTTGCGCGCGGCCGCGGCCGTCTTGGCGTTCGAGGCTGAACAGGCGTCACCAAGGGAGAAGACATTGGCGAAGCGCGGATGCTGCAGCGTCGCTTCGTTGACTTCGATAAAGCCGGAAGCCGCCGCAAGCGGCGAAGCGCGCACGAAGTCTGGCGCAACCTGCGGCGGGACGACATGGATCATGTCAAACTTTTCTTCGACCTGCCGGATATCGTCGCCGTGCTTTTGCTCGAAGACCGCGATCTTTGCAGGGCCATCGATCGCAACAAGTTTCGAGGCGAGGTTCAGGTGCGCGCCGTAGCGCTCGACATACTCCATCAGCGCGGGCACATAAGCGGCGACGCCAAACAGCACCGCGCCAGCCGTGTGAAACTGCACGTCGATGCTCTTCAGAACGCGCGCCTGTTCCCAGCGGTAGCAGGACAGATACATCGCCTTCTGTGGCGCGCCGGCGCACTTGATCGGCATGACCGGCTGCGTGAACAGCGCGCGTCCGCTCTTCAGCGTCTTCACAAGCCGGTTCGTGTAGGGCGCCAAATCGAAATCATAGTTCGAGGTGACGCCGTTTTGTCCCAAGGTATCGATGAGCCCGGGAATGGCGGCCCAGTCGAGCTTGATGCCCGGACAGGCGATCAGAATGCGATAGGCGACGTGGCCGCCATCACAGAGCATCACCTTGTTTTCTTCAGGCGCAAAACCGCTCGCCGAGGCTTTGATCCATTCAACGCCACGGGGAATCAGCTGCGCTTGGCGCCGCACCGTGAAATCACGATCAAACACTCCTGCGCCGACCATTGTCCAACCGGGTTGATAATAGTGGGACTCATTCGGTTCGATGATGGCGATCGAGACATCGCGGTTGCGCTTGCGAATGCTCGCCGCTGTAGCGATCCCGGCGCTGCCGCCGCCGACAATGACAATGTCGAAGACGCGCGAACCGTCTTTCTCGGGTTGCAGGAAGCCCGCCTTCTGCGCGAGTTTCGAAGACCGCGCGCCCGAGCGGCAATAGGCGAGAACCGGACCAGGGAGCGATTCCAGAGCCGCCTTCATGGCCGCAGTATCGCTCTCGTTCTCGGATCCGGAAACAACCGGAATATGAGCGAAGCCGAGCCCCGCAGACCGGGCGGCGGCTTCGACTTCTTTCGCCGTGCTCTGCCGTTGCTCTTCCCCGTCGGGGCGATTGCAGATGATGGCCCGATACCCCGCACGCGCGATGGCTTCGATGTCGGTCGGGAGAATTTGCGGGGATATCGCGATCCGTGCGTTAAGGCGTTTGATGTCCATCTTGGTTTCCTCCCGCCTTCGCGGTATTTTGGTCAGCGTGTTGTGAAGCGATGCGCGGCGATCCCGCCGAACATGGCGAGCACGAAGATGCCGGCTTGTGTGGGCGCAATGGCGAGATCGGCCAGCGCAGGTCCGGGGCAAAGCCCGCCAATACCCCAGCCGGCGCCAAACAGGACGGCGCCGAGCACAAGATTGCGGTCCAGCTTGGTCGTCGCTGGAACGTCAAAGCGCGCTTCTGCAAAGGGCTTTGACAGACGCTTTTGCCAAAGCCAGGCGATGGCCATCGGCGCCATGGCGCCGCCCATCACGAATGCGAGCGTGGGATCCCAGTTTCCGAAGAGATCGAGAAACGCCTGAACACGGGCGGGATCGCCCATGCCAGAGACGGCAAGTCCAGCCCCAAAGAGCAATCCAGCCACCAAGGCGATGAGGGCCGACCTCATTGGCTTTTGCCGCGCGTAGAAAAGCCAAAAGGCCTGTAGAGCGGACAGAAGCCAAAGAAGCTCGTCAGCAGGAACACCGCCGCCAGGACAGCGAGGACGATCGCAAGAGTGCCGCCAATGACGCCCATGTACCAAAGGATCGCAACAGTCAAAGCCAGCGCCGTGCGCGCCGCCCGATCGACCGTTCCCATATTCATTTTCACAGCATATTTCCTTCTTCAGCTATTCATGAAACCGAAGGCGCGCATAAGACCCACGGTCGCAAAGCCACTGGCCATGAACACCGCCGTCGCGACCAGCGATCGCTGGGAGAGCCGCGAGACGCCGCACACGCCGTGCCCGCTGGTGCAGCCCGATCCGAGCCGCGTTCCAAACCCCACCAGCAGACCCGCGATCACGAGTTGCACCGCCGACGTGGGAAACCGCGTCTCGATCCCGCCGAGCAGCGCCGCGGCGAACAGCGCCCCCAACGGCAGGCCGACAACGAACGCAATTGCGATGAGGCGCGGCGCCCCGGAACTGGATAGTCCGGTCGCACGCGCCGCAAGACCACTGACGCCCGCGATACGGCCAAGACCCAGCAACATGAGCGCCGATGCGAGACCGATCATGAGCCCGCCGAGAAATCCCTCTACCGGCATGGCGTGAGGAAAAGCCGCGATCATACCGCGTTAACCGGAAGCTTCAGATAGACAACGCCGTTCTCTTCCGCCTCCGGAAGGTGTCCAGCGCGCATATTCACTTGCACCGACGGAAGGATGAGCCGCGGCATCGCCAGCGTTGCGTCCCGCGCTTCGCGCATGGCCACGAACTCGTCCTCGCTCACGCCGTCGTGGATATGGACGTTCGCCTTCCGCTCGGCCTCGACCGTGCTCACCCAGACATATTGTGTGCGACCGGGCGGCAGATAGTCATGGCACATGAACAGTCGCGTTTGCGGCGGCAGCGTCAGGATGCGTCGCGCGGAGCGATAGAGTGTGCGCGCATCGCCACCCGGAAAGTCGGCTCGCGCGGTGCCGTAATCTGGCATGAACATGGTGTCGCCGACGAACACCGCGTCGCCGATCACATAAGCGATGCAGGCGGGCGTGTGCCCCGGCACATGCAGCACCGTGACGCTCAACTTGCCGATGGTGAACTGATCGCCGTCTTTCCAGAGCTGATCGAAATCCGACCCATCGCGCTGAAATTCCGATCCGGCATTGAAGAGCTTTCCGAAGGTGTCTTGCACCGTGACGATGTGCTCGCCGATGGCGATCTTCCCGCCGAGCTTCTTTTGCAAATAGGGCGCGGCGGATAGGTGGTCGGCATGGGCATGCGTCTCAAGCAGCCAATCCACCGTCAGCCCCTGCTCGGCGACATAGGCGATAACAGCGTCCGCGGACCCAAACGTGGTGCGGCCCGATGCAGGATCGAAATCGAGAACGCTGTCGATGATCGCGGCCCGTCGCGTCTCGCCGTCATGCACGACGTAGGTGACCGTGTTGGTCGGCTCGTCGAACAAGGCCTTGATCACGGGGATGCCCGCTTGCGTTGCGGAAACCTGTGCGCTGGCCTTGGCCAAAGCGGGATCAACCATGGGAGTCTCCTGCATGCTCATATTTACAGAAACTATGTAATTGTTTAAGAAGATTGAGTCAAGCCGCGTGTTAAGGCAATGCGACCAAATGGAAGTTCCCCAGCGATGACCGAACCACCTGTCAGCCCGTTCCAGCGCCCCGTTCGCCTTGGGGACCCCGCGCCAAACTTCGTGGCGCGCTCAACCCAGGGCGAAATCAAGCTTTCGGACTTTCGGGGCCGGTGGCTGATCTTCTTTTCTCACCCGGCCGATTTCACGCCAGTCTGCACCACGGAGTTTGTGGCGCTCGCCAAGCGCCAGCCGGCCTTTGAGGCGCTCAGTTGCGCGCTGGTCGGTCTGTCGGTGGACAGTCTCTATGCGCACCTCGCCTGGGTCCACGCGATCGAGGCCCAGTTCGGGGTGACCATAGGCTTCCCGATCATCGAAGACCCGAGCATGGCGGTGGGCCGCGCCTACGGCATGATCGACGAAACCAGCCCCGACGCCATGGCGATGCGGTCCGTTTACTTCATCGACCCCGAGGGCGTGGTGCGGGCGATCACCTCCTATCCGCACAGTGTTGGGCGATCCGCCGACGAAATGCTGCGGATGGTGAGCGCTCTGAAGGCCGTGGACGGCGGCGAGGGATTCGCACCGGAAGGCTGGCGGCCAGGCGAGCCGCTGCTCGATCTGCCGCCGGAGACGAGCGCTGGAGTTGCAGGCCGGTCTGACTGGTTTTGCCGGGTGAAATCATGACAGCGCTGTTTGAAGACCGTGATCTCGCCGCCCGCATTGCAGAGAAACTGAAGGTCTATGCGCAGCCGCAGCGTCTTATGATTCTAAGCTGTTTGTTGGGCGGCGAGCGCAACGTGGCTGAGATTGGCGCAGCGACCGGCATTGGCCAGCCAGCGCTCAGCCAACAACTCGCCGAACTGCGGCGCGCCGATCTGGTCACCACGCGACGAAAAGCCAAACAGGTTTGGTACGGACTGGCCAATGACGGCGTGCGGCTCTGCGTTCAGAGCATGGAAGCGGTCTTCGGCGGCGCGGGCGACGTATTGCCCACGGTCGCACAACAGCCAAGCCCCATTACGCGCAAACGCGCCGCGGGCGTCGCCGGCTTTGCCAAAGTCAGACCCGACTGACGGCGTGCAGCAACTAAGAACGCCGTCTCTTGTCGAACCAAGGTTGCATCCCAGATAGGTTGGCGTTTCATGCAGAGCATAGCTTTGCGCAGTGAATTCGCACCATCCGAAAGGGCCAGCTATGCCTGGGCAATAGCTGAAGCTTTGATGCCGGCATGGGCAGCTGGTAGCCCGTCGCATCGGAGCAACATGCCCTGACCATGATACTGCAGGCTTGAGGCTTAACAGCGGAAAGGAGCGGTCAACGGAAATTCGCCGTCTCAAATCGGGCGGGGAGCGGCTGGCGTCTCCTGTTGAGATGTCAGGCAAGGTAGCTGGCGATCACGTGCCTGCCCTGAAATCAACATCGGCATCGCGAATAGCCGCATAGGTCAGGCGGGGCGAACGACATAAAGCATGTATCCTGTTTCGTGCGCCACGGCGCGCCAACTGGCCGCCTCCATCCTGGCCGCAGCGATGGCAGCCGCGACCGCATCGCTCACGCCTGCCGCTTCCAAAATGTTGCAACGCGCCAGCATCGGCTCATAGTAGGCCGCCCAAGCTTCATCGGTGAGTGGGCGCGCTGCGATAACCTGCCATCCAGCGGACACGATCTCGGAACGCGTTGTCCGTTCGGTCCCAATGCTACCGGGTTCGCCGTCCCAAAACGCCAGCGCCGCTTCAGAGGGTGTTTCGGTGAAGAAGCAGGGGTGGCTGAAAGCCACGGCGCCGGTCTCGGTCAATGCACGGCGCCAGGCGTTCAACGCCCGAGATACACCTAGAAAATATACGGCGCCCGCCGACCATATCAGATCATAGGGACCGGTCAGGTTCTCCATGCTGGCTTCGATCAC
>JBILMQ010000395.1:0-2743 GCA_044375455.1 Caulobacterales bacterium
ATTGGCCGAATCTCCTAATCAGGGTCCCACAGCGCCGGCACGTTCTCAATCGCTTGACTGCGTCACCGACCCTATCCTTGCGTACCGGATTTGTTCCCGGAACACAAGGGGAACATCGCGCCGTTTGGTGAAGAATGCATTAACGGCCGGCCGCTTCAGGATCGCAGTGGGTGACGTTGCGGGGGGGGACTCCCCACCAATGATCAAGCCGCTTTCAGGGCGGGCTTCCTGGGGAGGGCTCCTTCGGCAGCGCTTCTCAGGAAGCGATCCTCAAAGCTCGCATCACCCGGGGCCCCGTCACCAGGAATGCGGTCTCAAGGACGCTGCGCGCAGGACGCCGGGCATCGACCGGCTGCCCAGGCAGGAGCGGAGTTTGCGTCCGGGGCGCCTCGCTGGGTGAGCCTAAGCCGGGCCATCTGATCCGGCGGCTGCCTGCGGTCCAGAGGCGGCTGCGACGTCGGGCCTGCCTCTCTCGAAACGCGCGCGATAGCGCTGCATGAACCCATCGAGCAACCGGACGGCCGAAATCGAGCGCACGACGTCACGCAGTTCGCCCGGCGCCGGGGCAGAACGGCTCGCCACCAGCTCGAACGCTTCCGCACGCGGACCTTTCGCCATGGCGGCGCCATGCGAACGGCGCAGCGCGTCAAGCCCGGGCTGGTCGCCTGACAGGGCGCGCGCAATCGCCAACCGCAGCACGATGTCTTCCTGTTCCGGCGGCAGCGGAGTATCCCCCGGCGGCGGCGCAAGGCGCCCAAGCGCGACTTCAGCCGCCTTCCAGTCACGGGTGCGCCAGGCAATGTCAGCGCGCAACCGCCAGGCATCTGGTTCCGGGTCGGCTTCAATCAGCTCAAGGGCGGTGTCGAGGCGCCCGATTTCGGCCAGCGCCGCGGCCTCCAGCCGCCGTCGCTCGCGCAGAAGCCAATCCGGCAGCCGCGGCACGCGCGAGTTCCAGATCGCTTGTAAGCTCTGTTCAGGCTGCCGATCCATCAGCAGCACTGCCGCGAGATCGGCCGAGACCTGGGCCTTGGCGAGCCCGACCAGCCGCTTGTCCGCCTGATGTTTCAACAGTTCAGCAGCCTGTGGAAGCAGATCAAAAGCTACGAGACGGTCGGCCAGCTTTCGGATCATGCGATCACCGTCCGCCCCCACCGGAGTGAGGTCGCGAAACTGATAAAACAGACCCAGCGCCTGGATCGGATCAAGTTTGTCCGCGTCGCCCTCCAGGAACAGGCGCGCGAAGGTATCGCTCATGTCGATAGCGATCCGACGTGCGGCCGGCCGATCGCCAGCGCGCCCGGCGGCCGCCTGCATGGATTCAAGCGCTTCGCGCGGACGGCCCTGAGCGATATAGCTCTGGCCAAGCGCGCGCACGATGTCGAGTTCGAGATCGTCTCCCCGCCAGCGCCACCGCAGGGCATCAAGTGCGTCCACACTCTGCTGCGCTGACATTGTCTGGGCTGGCCCGGTCATCGCCGCCAGATGATACAGTGCACGCACCGCCGTTGGCTCGTTGCCGGACTTAGACAACCCCTCGTAAATCGCCCGGGCGGCTTTGCCGTCGCCATTCAATTCAGCCAGGCTGGCGCGCAGGAAGCGCGTCCGCTCCAGGTCCTGGCCGACCGGCTTGAGGGCTTCGGCCGCCAGGAGATTCTCCTCTGCGCCTGCAGCGTCGCCCTGTTCCACTGCGGCTTGCGCGAGAGCGGCGAGAAAACGACCGCGCCACTTCGGGGTGAAGCGTTTCAGCGCGCCGCGTCCTGCCTCGAGATTTTGGCGCGCGTCGATCCACCGCTCGCCCTTGGCAGCCAGAAGACCGCGCCACAGCGCGGCCGCCGGATCATCGCGCAGCGGCGGCGCGGTGAAGTCACGCTCCGCTTCGCTCTCGCGCGCCATCAACAGGTTCGCAACGCCACGCAGCGCCAGAAAGCCCGGATCACGTTCAAGGGTCGCATCCAGGGCACGGACCGCGCGCAGCACCGCAAGCGCCTCTGCGCCGAGTTCCTGGGCCACCAGATAGCGGGCGAGGCGCAGACGGGCGGCGATGGCTGTCTCAGGCTGACTCGCGCGCGCCGCGGCGATTTGCAGCATCTCAATGGACTGACGCACTGTTGGCGCCGGGCCGCGCGCCCATTGGGCGAAATCAATGAACCCGGGAAGGTCAGTCTGATTGAGACTGATCTCAGCCACCGGAGCCCTTGCCGGCAGCGCCGTCTGCGACGCCCGGCGCACCGAAACCACGCCAGGCTGGACCAGAAACTGCAAATCAGGCGCCAACGGCTCGAATATAACGCCGTGCGCAGATGAAATGACCGTGGCCTGCGGGAACTCCCGACGCACGGCGACGCCTGCAACGGGCGCATCTGACAACGCGATGGCGATCTTTTCATTTGTCTCGGGATCGCTTGCCCAGGCAACGGCGCGCACTCCCGGCGCACGGGCCTCAAGGAGCTGACCGCCTTCCTGCGCGGCACGCAGCGCAAGGGGAACAGCAGCCGGTCGGCTGCTGAGACGATTGGAGACCGTAACCCGCCAGCGCGACTGATCAACCTGGGCGCTTGCCACGAGGTAGGCTGGCGAGATGATCCGCAAACCGCTGACGCCATCGCCGATGACTGGCTCCACATCCAGGATCCGGCGTCTGTCCAACTCCTTCACGGCGGAGGCATCGAACCTGGTCTTTGCGTCAAACACCACCCAGATAGCGTCGCCGCGCCGGAACACAGCGCCGGCGGCGGGCCCCGTG
>JBILMQ010000134.1:0-9158 GCA_044375455.1 Caulobacterales bacterium
GCTCAAGCCTTTTTTCGAAACGCGCCGCATTGAAGATTTTGCACAAAGCTTTGAGGAGCGCGGCGTCACATGGAGCCGGTATCGTAGCTTCAAACAGGCTGTGGCGGAGGATCCGGACCTCTCGACCGACAACCCGATGTTCTCCCTGCTCGACCATCCCGGAATCGGCGCCTATCTGACGCCTGGAAACCCCATCGCGTTCTCCGCGGTGGAGCGGATTGCCCCCACGCGCGCGCCGGCTTTGGGTGAAAACACGGACCAAATCCTGGGGGAGCTTGGCTACTCCGATGGCGAGATCGCTTCCCTGCACGACGCCATGATCGTCGCAGGGCCGCACTAGCCGCAGCGCCACCCCGGTTGCAAAAGCCGGTCTGCCAGACCGCGCGCCGGGTGATTGCGCGATGGCGCCATGAGGCGGACCGGACGCTGAAGCGCTGATCGATGCGCTGGACAAGACATCTGCGCAAACCGGGATGTGCAAAGGTCAGGCCTCAGACCATCTGCAGGCGGCTTGGTTGCATCCACCCGCCGCCCCCGGGGCGCTTGCCGCGCGCCGGGATAAGCGCTCATGCTGCGCAGGCCGGCGGTCCAGCGCCGGCCTCACCAGACGCTTGCCAGCGTCAGCTGTCGGCCCGCTGCAGGCGCAATTTCTCCAGCCGCATCAGCCTGCGCATGTCAGATCGCATCTCAAGGATCAGCCAATCAACAAACGCACGCACGATCGGCTTGGCGCGATCCTCCCGGCGGCACATCACGAAATAAGCGCCCGCTTCCTGCGGCGGCGTCTGGAAAGGCGCCACCAGCTGTCCCGCAGCCGGCGCATCCCAGATCAACGGCAGAAGCCCAAGAATGACGCCGCGCCCCTGGACGGCAGCCTCGATCGCCTCGGGGATTGTATCCACAGTCAGCGTGCGCCTGGGCTTAAGGTCTGAGACCCCTGCACGCGCAAGCCAGTCGGGCCAGCCTGCCCGGCCGATGCTCAGGCCGATCAGCGTGGTCTCTGTCAGGTCCGCCGGATCTGAAATGCGCCGTGCGAGCGCCGGCGCGCATAACGGCGTGGCCCGCAGATCAAGCAGCTTGTGCGCATAAAGCCCCGGGCTCGGCGCCTCGGTGTTGCGGATCGCAACGTCAGCCTCGCCCGCCCCCAGGTCATACACCCGCGCATCCGTGTGGATCGCGAGCGAGAGTTCCGGGTGCTCAACCTCGAAGCGGGCGAGGCGCGGCGCCAGCCACGTGCTCGCGAAGAGCGGCAGCGTGGCCACTTTGAGGGTGCTGGCAAGGCTCTCGCGCCGTGCGCGGTCAATGGCGACGTCGATCGTGTCGAAGGCCCTGGCCAGTGCGTCGCTGAGGGCTGCGCCCTGCGCCGTAAGCCGAACGTGTCGCACGCCGCGCTCAAAAAGCGTCGCGCCGACCCAGGCTTCAAGATTTCGCACCTGGTGGCTTATCGCTGATGGCGTGACGCCGAGTTCTGCGGCTGCGTCACGCAGGCTCTGCAGCCGGCCGGCGACAGCAAAGGCGCGCAGGCTCGCAAGTGGCGGTCGTGTGGCGCGAGGTTTCATAGGTGAGTACTATTCACCTGTCATGGGACAATCTCAAGCGTTTCAGGCGCCGCACGCCTGCTAGCTTCGTCGCAGGGTGGATGCGAGGCGCCTGGGAGGCGAGGATGTCACAAGCCGCTGTATCTGGCGCTGCTGCAAGAAAAGCGCCTGAGCGCACGATCGGGTTCTGGATGGCCGCGCCCATGGCAATCCTGCAGGGCGTCAATGCGGTTCGGGTTGCCGTCGATCCCGCCGGCTTTGCAGCATACATGGGTGCGCCCCTCGCTGCAGGCGGCGACCACTCCTGGGTGCTGATCTACGGGTTGCGAACAGCATTCATCGCGGCGCTGGTTTTGATCTTTCTGGTCAGACGTGATCTGAACGCCCTCAAATGGAGTGCGCTTGCCGCCCTGCTGATGCCGTTCGGGGACGCCTTGATTGCGCATCAGGCTGGCGCCGAGATGCTCACGATCGCCCGCCATCTCGCCATCGGCGCGTATCTGGCGCTGACCGCGATCGCGCTGTTTGCCGGCGCGCGGGGACAGCGCCCATGAGCGGTCTGATCTCACGGCTGGGCGTACGCCTTGACACCATGGGGGCCAAGGCGCGCATGCGTCGCGTCAGGCACGGCTGGCCAGCATCTGCCTCCCCCGGGGTTTCCTTTTACAACACACCGCGGGTGCAGTTTCGCTACCGCGAGGCGGGGGCGGGCGAAACCATCGTGTTCACCGCAGACCCGCCGATGACGATCGAAACCTATGACCGGTTGATCGACCTGTTCAGCGGCCAGTTTCGCGTCATCGTCGTCGAACTTCCGGCGATGGGCTTCTCTGTCGCTTCGGACGATTTCGGCTTCGGATTTTCGGAAACGAACGATGAGTTCGCGCTCTTCCTGCGTGCGGTTGCCGGTGAGGGCGCAACCTTCGCCTTCTCCTGTGTCGCTGGGCTGGCGGGCATCGACATCGCCGTGCGCTATCCTGAATTGTGCGCACGCCTTGCACTGATCCAGGTTGGCGATCTCGAGGCCTTCCGTATCTGGAAAGCCGGGCGCGACCCCAAACGCATCTTGGCCAAGCCGATTATCGGCCAGCTGATCATGAAGCGTCTGGCGCCCAAACGGATGCCTGACTGGTACGCGCTCAGCGTGGGCAAGCAGGACATGATCGCGCCGTTCTGTGCGTGTGCGGCGGAATCGTTTCGCCACGGCGCCCAGTGGTCGCTCGCAAGCGCTTATCAATGCTATATGGATGAACGCGTAAGGTTGTCGCCGCCGCGCCAGCCGCTCCTGTCGATCTGGGGCGACGCCGACCGAAGCCACCCGGCCGGGAACCGCCACGCAATCGTGCGGCTCGCACCAGGTGCAGTGTGCGTGTCCTTTGCCGACCTTGGACACGCGCCTGAGCTGGAAGACCCGGCTCGCGTGCTGGAGGCGATCCAGACGTTTTGCGCCGCCACAGGGGTGTGACAGCCCTCACGCCAGCCCAATGCCGGCCCTGCTGATCAGGGCCTGCTGACATCGCCGATCCGTTCCGCGCGCAGCGCCGCGCCTGCCATTGCCGGTCGCCCGGCGCCTCTGCGCACGCCAACCGGGCGGCGCATGTCTGCGCCGCAGCCGCCATCGCGTCCAAAGCCCGCTTCAGCCCTGCGCCAGGCCTCGCTAAGGTGAGCGCCAAAATCAGGTATGATCCGCCAGACGAGGTGTCCCATGCGACTGTTTGACCTGCCGCGCCGCCGCTACACGCAGGGCGAAACGCCGCTGCACCCTGCGCCGCGCCTCAGCGCCCATCTGGGCGGACCTGACATCTGGTTCAAGCGCGACGATCAGCTGGGCTTGGCAGGCGGCGGCAACAAGACCCGCAAACTCGAATTCCTGATCGCCGACGCCCTCGCGCAAGGCGCAGACACCATCATCACCGTCGGCGCCGTACAATCCAACCACTGCCGTTTGACCGCTGCAGCAGCGGCCGCCGAAGGTCTGAAGTGCCGGTTGGTGCTCGAAGAGCGTGTGGCGAACTCCTACGATCCGGGGGCCGGCGGCAACAATCTCCTGTTCCATCTGCTTGGCGTTGAGACCATTGAGGCGGCGCCGGGCGGGGCCGATCTCGGCGCGGTGATGCAACGCCACGCGCAGGACGTCGCCCGCGCGGGAGGCAAAGCCGTCACTCTGCCCGGCGGCGGATCGAATGCGCTCGGTGCAGCTGGCTACGCCGCCTGCGCCCTTGAACTGGTCCATCAGGCATATGAGCACAGCCTGTCGCCCGACGCGATCGTGACCGCCAGCGGCAGCGCCGGCACCCACGCAGGCCTGGTCGCCGGATTGCATGCCCTCGGCGCGCAGATCCCCGTCATCGGCGTCAGCGTGCGCCGTCCGCAGGCGGAGCAGGAAGCCAATGTCCTCAACCTCGCCGTGGAGACCGCGCGCCTGATCAGGGCGCGCGGCGAGCCGGCGCCGGCGGGCGTGACTGTCGACGACCGCTTCGTGGGGCCGGGATACTCCCTGCCAACCCCGGAGATGGTCGAGGCGGTGCGCCTGACCGCCGCCCTGGAAGGCGTGCTGCTCGATCCAGTCTACACCGGAAAGGCCATGGCAGGACTGATCGGATTGATCCGCCAGGGCTGCTTCAGGCGGGGGCAGAGCGTGGTGTTCCTCCACACCGGCGGCGCCCCGTCATTGTCCGCCTTCAAGGATGTCTTCCTCACATGAAGACGCTTGGCGTCATCGGCGGGATGGGCCCGGCCGCGACGTTCGACTTCTGCGCGAGGCTGACCGCAGCGATGCCCGCTGCGCGCGACCAGGACCACCCGCGCATCCTGGTGGAGTGCGATCCATCCATCCCTGATCGCAATGCAGCAATCCGGGGCGATGGCCCTTCGCCAGCGCCCCGGCTGGCCGCGATCGCGGCCGACCTGATCAGTCAAGGCGCACAGGTCCTCGCCATGCCGTGCAACACGGCCCATGCCTTTCGCGCGGCGGTGGATGGCGCGGCCCCCGGCGCGCTGGTCTGCATGATCACCGCCACCCTCCAGGAAACCGTGCACACAGGTGCGACACGCATTGGCTTGCTGGCGGCAGATGGCTGCCTCTCCAGCGGTCTGTATCAGACCGCATTGACGCAGCACGCCCTTACGCCCGTACTTCTTCCGCCAGACGCTCAGCGCCGGTTCATGGCGCTCATTTACCGCATCAAGTCGGGCGACATCGGCGAGACTGCGCGCGCCGGCATGCAGGCGGCCGCGCAGCGTCTTGTCGACGCCGGTGCAGACGCCGTGATCGCCGGATGCACAGAGGTCCCCCTGGTTTTGCACCCTGGCGACGCGCCTGCGCCCGTCATCTCCTCAACAGACGCACTGATGCGCGCCACAATCAAGCGCCTGTGCAACGCCGACGCCACGTGACCACATGCGCGCAAGTCCGTTGGGCCTGTGCGTCAGCCCCGGCGCGGATCAGTGCACCCATCATCGTTGATGCCGCCTGCGCAGGCCCCATTGCTGGACCCAGGACAAAGCCCGCGCAGATCCGGCTGTCCGCGGTCAATGAGTTCGGCCGCTCGGCGTCAGTTTACATGGCCGGTTGAGCAATGCAGGGACGAGGGCGGCGGACGGTCGCCGTCTGTCGCAGGATGCAGCCCGCGCCGGACGCCGGGCGCGGCGACCAGGACGATCCGGAACATCACGCCGCCATGCACATCGGCGTTGCCGTGGGTGAGCGCGTCGGAGAGACAGAAAGACGTACTCACGTTTCGAGCCGGGCAGTGTAACGTGATGTCTGGAAATTGCCGTTAAGGCGATTGGCTATGGGTGCGTTGCCGGCCCCCTGCGCAGGGGAATCGCATTTGAGAAATTGAGGTAGCGCCGGGGCGCGAATGGGATTCTGTCGACGAGCGGCTCTTCTGGGAGGCGCTCTGATGTCGATAGTCGCCACGTGTTTCGCCGATGTGCCCGATCCGCGGACCGGCAACGCCTTGCGCCATGAATTTCTTGAAGTTTTGACGATTGCGCTGACGGCCTCGGTATGTGGAGCGGAGACCTGCGTTGATTTCGCGGACTTTGCTGTCGATCGAGAGGCTTTATTCAGGTCGTTTCTGACCCTTGAGCACGGACTGCCCAGTCACGATACGTTCTCCCGGCTTTTCCGGCTGATCGAGCCCGCACAGTTCAATACAGCTTTCTCAGCGTTTCCCGACCAGCTTGGGGCAAGGGGCGCTGGCGTGCTGGCCATAGATGGCAAGACCCTGCGTCGTTCTTTCGACAAGGCAGCCGGCGGCTCGGCTTTGCATGTGGTCAGCGCCTTTGCTTCGGACCGGCGCCTGGTGCTCGGCCAGGCGGCGGTGGCCAACGGCGCCAACGAGATCATTGCCGCACGCGAGCTGCTCATGCTTCTGGACCTGACCGGCATGCCGGTGACGGGCGATGCCATCCACTGCCAGAGTGACACCTGTACTCTTATGGCTGAAAAAGGCGGGGATTGGCTGTTTGCGCTGAAAGCTGACCGTCCCGCCATGCACGCCGCCGTGGAAGCGTTTTTGGCGGATCCCGACAAGGACATAGGCGCAGCGCATGTGACGACCGACGGCGATCATGGCCGGCTTGAGATCCGCCGCCATCGGGTCAGCAGCAATGTCGACTGGCTGTTTTCCGACCGCCGCTGCAAGAACGAACCGCGCCTGCCAGGACGTAAGACGCTGGCGCTGGTCGAGGCCGAGGTGACCCGTGATGGCAAAACGAGCCTTAGCCGGCGCAATTATGCCTCCTCCGCCGCGCTCACGGCGCAGGCATTCGCCGATGCCGCCCGCGCTCACTGGTCAATCGGGAACAGTCTTCACTACGTTCTCGACACCACTTCCGACGAAGACCGAGCCAGGGCCCGAAAAGACCATGGACCCGAAAACCTGGCGATTCTGCAAAGGCCTGCCCTGAACCTGCTTCAAAACGCCCGCAAGGACATATCCATCCGACGCAAACGAAAGCGTTCAGGCTGGTCCGGCGACTTCGCAAGGACCATCCTCGGCCAAATGCGATAGCCGTGCGAGCCTGCGGCCTGCCCCTTTGCGGGCGGGCGGAATGTTGTTACGAGGTTAGCTTATTCCCGTGCGTGAAAGCTGGAGACAGGCCCCATGAGACGGTCCGATTGGCTTGCAATGTTGGCGATGGCAAGCGCTGCAGCGGTGATCGCCCAACCCGCCCAAGCATCCGGCATGCAGATCTTTGTCAAAACGTTGACCGGCAAGGTCATCACCCTTGATGTCGATCCGTCCGACACCATCGAAGCGGTCAAGCAGAAGATCCAGGATAAGGAGGGCATTCCGCCCGACCAACAGCGTCTCATCCATCGTGGCAAGCAACTCGAGGATGGGCTGACCCTTATGGATTACAACATCCAAAAAGAATCGACCCTGCACCTGGTGTTGCGCCTGCGCGGGGGCTAAGACCTTCGCCGGCGCCGGAATGTGATAAAACTGACATCGCCGTCGGCGCCTTCCTCGTCCGTGTCAAACAAAGCCTGCATGCCGACAAAGAACGCCTCTTCCCAGAAGAAGCGTGGGATGTAGGCAAAGCGGAAGCGCCCGCCAGGCGGGCAAAGCGCCTGAAGGGTGGCAAGGAGTGGATCTATGCCTTCCTTTGCGAAGATGAGGTCGCTCCCCACCACAAGGTCCAGCGGCGCGCCAACCGCGGCGCGCAGCCGCGCGATATCGCCCCCATCGCCCCAGAAAAGCGGCAGCGTTCGCACACGCGCCCGCATCGCGCCGGTGAGGTTGCGATCGAGATTGTCGCTCAGCGTTTCAAGCATCGGCGCCTGGTCGCTCGCAAAGACCTCTGCGCCAAGCAGCGCCAATGAAAGGCTCACAAGACCGGCACCCGCGCCGAGCTCTGCAACGCGCCATCCTTCCAACGAGGGGCCATCTTCAAGCCGGCGCGCCAACACACGCGCAGCCCGTGTCGTGCCGCCCTTAAGGCGCAGCGCATGACCGCCAAACGTCAATGTCTGATCGAGCCTTAGGTCGTGTTCTGGACCGTCATGCGTCGCATTCGCCCCCAGCGCCCGGCAGACATCGCAGCTGCACCGGTTCCGACCGAGGCGTACAACCGTGATTGGATCAACCGGCTGGACAGCGTTGAGGCGCTGCGCGCCATCGCCTTTTTTATGGTCTTCGTTTTTCACGCATTCCTCGAATTCAACACCGGCTCGGACGGCCTCGTCGGCGTCATATACTCTAACCCATGGGGCTATTTCTTTCCCCACCATGTAGGCGCTTTCGGCGTCCAGCTCTTCTTTGTGATTTCCGGCTTTTGTATTCACCGCTCCGCGCTGCGCTGGCGCGAGGCGCATGCTGGTGCTCGAGGGCGGGACTGGATTGTCCACTATGCGCAGAGCCGCTTCCTGCGCATCTATCCCGCTTATCTCCTCGTCGTGCTCACACTCTTTGCACTTACGCCTGTCGCTTGGGTCGACCTCGTCGCCCACGTCTTGCTGATCCAGACTTTGATCCCTGGGACAGTCAATCAGATCAACCCGTCACTGTGGAGCCTCGCAGTCGAAGCCCAGCTTTATGCGCTTTATCCGCTTGCGCTCTTCGCCATGACGGGATCGCGCGCGCCGCTGATTATTGCCGCATGCGCCGGCGCATCGCTGATCTGGAGACTGGTCGCGCCCGAGCACACGCTCTGGGCCAAAGCGCCGCTCTTCTGGGGATTTGAATGGTGGTTGGGCGTGGCTGTCGCCCAAACCGCGACCATGCAGCGCTGGATCGGCTGGCGCACCTGGCTTGCTGGTCTCGCAGCAACACTCGTTGTTCTCGCTCCGACACGCATTGATGCTCTTTATGCGACCCTTCCGCCTGTACTCTTCGCCGCTCTTCTGGGCCTCCTCATTCGCCGTCCCCAGCGCGCGCCACGCTGGCTCATTGCAACAGGCGCGGTGAGCTATGGTCTTTATCTTGTCCATCAGCCGGTTCTCGCCTGGGTGGCCGACATCGCTGGCGCGGCAGGCGCCGATGTCGCCATGATGGGCGCCTTCTTTGTTGCAAGCGCGGCGGGTCTTGGCGCCGCCCTCGCGATCGCTGTGCCCCTGGAGCGCGCAGGCCGTTGGTTTCAATCCCGCTTTACGGCGCGGTGAGCTGCCCTTCGGGCTCGTCTCGCCAAGGCGCGTCGTTCCGACGGCGGCATGGCGCTCTGCGCCCTTTCAAACCCGGTCCTAAACTCGTTGCACACGGGCGAAATCCGCGCGGCAAGGGCAGCGTAGCGCGGCGGTGTGTCAGTTTGTGCGCCCGCTGTGCAGCGAAGAGGATTGGTGTTACTCGGCTCGTGTCGTCGTGTGCGTGAAGGATGGAGGCGCGCCCCATGAGAATCTCCCATCGGGTGACAATGTCAGCGATGGCAAGCGCTGCGGTGGTGGGCAGTGTAACGTGACGTCTGGAAATTGCCGTCAAGGCGCGTGGCTATGTGTAGAAGTATCTGTTTGATCTGACATTTCATTCCCGGCGTGGCGGGTGTCCGCCGGGTCGAAAGCGTCAGACGCCACCGCTCATGCGGCTTTGCCTGGGTTTTGTTTTTCGCGCGCGAGCGGTGCGGAATCAAGAAAGGTCTGCATCGGGGTTTTGCCGAAACACCAGCGCCCCTGAT
>JBILMQ010000396.1:0-2730 GCA_044375455.1 Caulobacterales bacterium
CGCGGGTCGCGGGCCCGGGAGCGCCGACCAAGCAGGCCTCACGGGCGTCGGATATCAGCGCCTGTATCAACGAATCGCCGCATCGCCTCCATTGCCGCATCGCTGGTTTTGAGAACCTCCGCGAAGCTGCGCCGCTCATCGATCAGCGCCTCCGCCAACGGACGGTCGAGGCTGGCGCGCACCAGACGCTTGGCCGCGGCGACGCCCTCAGCACCAAATCGCGCCATGCCTGCTGCAATCTCGGCGGCCTTCGCGACCGGGTCGTTTGAGAGTTCACTGACGAGGCCGAGTTCCAGGGCGCGGCGCGCGCCGACGACGGCGCCTTGAATGATGAACGCCAGCGCGGCTGCCTCGCCAATCAGGCGCGGCAGTCGCTGGGTGCCGCCGCCGCCTGGAAAGATGCCGAGCCGGACTTCCGGCAATCCAATGGCGTCGCAATCGACATGCGCGATCCGCAGATCGCAGGCCAGCGCGATCTCAAAGCCGCCCCCCATGCATACGCCGTTGATGGCGGCGATGACCGGCTTAGGCGCCGCGGCAATGGCGTCCGTAAAATCTGCGAACGGCGCATGATCAAAGGCCTCGGCGCCGATCGCTCCGCCACGCACGGCCTCGCCAGCACGCACGATTTCGGCCACATCATAGTGGCGCACGAAGACGCCCGCTTGGCTGCCGGTGAGCACAATGGCGCGCGCCTCGGGATCGGCGACAGCCTGATCGAAGGCAGCGCGCCATTCCTGAACCCCGGCCGCCGTCATGAAGCCCATGGGGGGATTTGCATAGGAGATCACCGCCACGCCGTTGCGCCGCGCCAGGGATATCAGAGCCGTCATGGTGGTTCTTTCCGTGATGGTTGCACGCCGACTTAGCAGCCTGGAAAGCCGCCTCGCGGACTGACCCAATCCTGGCGCATCGCCCAAGCCTCAAAATCGGTCAGAGCGACCGGCAGCCGACCAAGCACCAGCCCCATCTCGCACATCAGGGGCTGAGCGGTCCATTGTTCTAGACATAGATGTCGGCAAGGCCATCGACATGGAGGTCGGCGCGGCGTCCGTCACATCCTTGAAAACATCATCCATCAGCGCGCCGAATTCACGCGGCGAGAGTGAATGCACGCCGATCGGGCGCGACAGCACGCGCGACAGCAACGCGGCGATCGTGACCGGGGTGGGGCGTTGCGGCCCGCTGGTCACGATCCGCTCGCCGATCATGTCATTGCGCCCCAGCGCCATCACCCTGAAGACGGCGACATCGCCGAGGCCGATCCAGTTCGCCTCAAGGTCCGGGGGGTATGGCAACCCGCGCCAAGCAAAAACCAAAACAGCTTTTCCTCGCGCGTGCGGGCAAAAAATCGGTTCCCACTTTTCCTGGCCGGCGCTTGCCAAAATGTTCTGGCGGCTTGTCCGAAAACCGGTTCCCGCTTTTCGGGCCGCCAGAGGGTGGGGTTTATCGAGCGGGCGGGGGAAGAGCGCCCCACAAGCGACCGCGCAGGCGCAGGCGCCGCGGGCGTTTCGCCCGCGATCAGCGCCGAGCAAATACCCAAAAATTCCGTTCTTTATCGGGCACGCCGCGGAAAACCGGTTCCCACTTTTCCTGCGCGCCCTTCGGGGCTTACGCGCCCTTTGGGGCCCCGGCGGGCGGGGGAAGGGCGAAAGCTTTCTTTGTCGCGCAGCGCGTTTAGGAAAAACCGAAACAGCTTTTTTAAGGCAGATGCTCAATCGGGTTTGCCGGGCGTTCGTCAGGCAGGGAGACGCCTGTTTGGAGTCGCGCGATCGCGCCCTTATGATCGGCGCGAAGACGTCTTAGGCGATAATGCGCAGGCTGGGGCCAAGCCGCTCGAAGTCACGATCGTGGGTCACCAATGCGTTTGCATGAATGGCAAACGCGCTTGCAGCTTGAACGGCATCGGCCAGTTTAAGTCGAAGCGTCGCGCGAAGTCGGGCGGCTCTTTCGGCCACGGCGGCTGTCAGATCGATGACCCGCCAACTTTCGAGAATCCCACGATAACGCGCGGTCAAGGCTTCGTCGCCAGCGCGCAACGGACCTGCCAATACTTCGGCGATGGTCACGGTGGTGATCGCGAACTGGACCTCGCCGGCAGCATGCTTCTCGAAGATTGGCTGGAAGCGGTCAGCAAGCGTGTGACCCTCCAGCCAATAGACGATCGGATTCGTGTCCAGAAGCAGAAGGGCCGGCGGCGTGAACCCGGAGAGGTCTAGCGGTCCCATTCGCTTCTTGCGGCCGCCAGTGTTTCACCGATGTCGGGACCCCAGAGACCCTGACCGGAGCCGCGCACCGGCAGGAGAGAGGCCTGTACGCACTGGCCAGCCTGGCCGTTCACGGGAGCCAGCACAGCAACCGGACGGCCCCGGCGGGTGATAAGGGTCGAGGCGCCGCTCTCGGCGGCGTCCAGAAGGCTCGGGAGTTGGCTGCGGGCCTCTTCGGCACCTTTGTGGAGAATGCTCATCGGATTAAAGTGTACGCTACTGTACGGTTTGTCAAGTCCTGAGAGGCGCCCGCGTCGGGCCGGGGGAACCCGGTTCCCGGGTTTCCTGCCTGATGCTCTGTGGGGCTTATCGGGCAGGCGGGAGAAAGCGCCCAGTCCTGGGCCGGTCTGATGCTCACGCTCCAGAAGCGCGGGCTGAAATAGGCGCCAGTAAGTGCGATGGGCGATGGCGCTTTGGGGTTTTGGAAAGCGCGTGGCAAGGTTTGGCCGAAACCACGCGAACT
>JBILMQ010000135.1:0-9093 GCA_044375455.1 Caulobacterales bacterium
CGCGTGATCGCGATTTATGTGATTGTCGGCTTTATCATCGTGTTTTTTGCGCTGAATGCGATCGAATACGGCCGCCTTGACTGAACTGCGCTGCGCCCGGATCGGCGCAGTCGGCCGCGCCGTCATTTGCTGGCAACGGCGACGCCAACTCTTGGCTGGCTTGCATCCTGTGTCGCCGCATGTTTCGGGCCCAGCCTATCGGGTCCAGTCTACCGGGCCCAGTTTCCCGGATTGAGGCTTCTGGATTTAGGCTCCCCGCGTTAAGAGCGACGCGCGCGTCGCGCGATTGCGCGGCACGGGCGCGTGACCTGAGTCTGCGGATGTGAGCGCGAAACATGCGGGAGTTCCTCCTGCCTAATGACCGCCCTTCTTTTTCACGCCCCTGCATTTTTGGGCGCCAGCCGTTGTGCGCCCCTGGGCATCTTGCCACTGGCGTCCCTGCGTCTGGTTTGCGGGGCCTGCGTTTTGCGGGGCCGGGCCTTCGCGCGCAGTCGCCGTCTGTCAGCTTCGGAAGCCGGGTGACTGGAGGGACGCCTGCAGGTCGGCGGCGCGAGGTGGTGGTTGCGGAGTGCGCGGCGATGCCGCCACACTGAGCTTCGTAAGAGGTGGGCGATGCTGGCGAGTTGGGCCGCGCTGATCGGTGGCGTGACGATTCTCATTGTAGCGGGCGACTGGGCCGTTCGGGGCGCGTCAGTTCTTGCGGGGCGTTGGCGCTGGCCGGGACTGGTGGTGGGCGTGATCGTCCTGGGTTTCGGGGCCTCGCTCCCGGAGTTTTCGGCCGGCTTCCTGGCTGCGGCGCGCGGGCGAGACGGTTTGGCGCTTGGCAATGCCGTTGGCTCCGGGGTGGCGACGGTGGCGCTGGCGCTGGGCGTGGCTGCGCTCGTGCGCGCGCTTCCAACAGGCCAGAAGGGGGTGTCGCGGGCGGCGGCTGCGGCAGTGCTTGCCGCCGGGCTGTGGGCTGTCTTCGGCCTGGATGGGGTGTATCAGGTTTGGGAAGGCGGCGTGCTGCTCGCTGCGACTGCGGCATGGGCGGTATGGACGATCGGCGCGGCGGATCAGGCTGGGGCGGTCGCGTCGGCGGGCGCGTCAGCGGCATCGTCGTCTGACGCCGAGGCCGGTTCGACCCATTCGCTCGACGCGCCGTGGGGCATGGCCTGGCTCGGGGTCGGTCTGGGCGTGGTCGGGTTGGCTGCGGGCGCCGATCTTGCGGTGTGGGGAGCAAGCTCTCTTGCTGCGCAGTTCGGTGCAACGCAGGACGTGATCGGCGTCGTCGCTTTGGGTCCGGGGTCGACGCTTGAGGAGGTCGCCGCCTGTGCTGTGGCAGCCTGGCGCAAGCGGGCGGATCTGGCGATCGGCAATGTGCTCGGCGGGATTGTCTTTACCGCCGGCATGGTCGGCGGCGGGTCTGTGCTTGCGGGTCCGTTGCAGGCCCCGTCCGCCATCATCGTCTTTCACAACCCGGCCTTTGTTCTTGCCGCCTTGATTGCGGCGGCCTTCGCGGTCTCCGGGCGATCGATCGGACGCCTGTCAGGCGCCGCTTTGCTTTTGCTCTACCTGATCTATCTCTGGGCCACTGTGTTTCCCTGGTCTCCAGCATGAGCCGTCGCCGTTACAACACCGCCCTTGTCACGGGCGCCGGCAAGCGCGTCGGGCGCGCCTTGGCGCTTGATCTTGCAGGGCGCGGTTTCGCAGTGGCGGTGCATGTCAACGCTTCGCGCGAGGACGGGGCGCAGGTTGTTGATGCGATTGTTTCGCGGGGCGGACGCGCCACGCTCGTCAACGCTGACCTTGCGGACATCCAAGCGCTGGAGCCGATGTGGCAGGAGGCGGTGGGTGCGTTGGGGCCGATAGATGTTCTCATCAACAACGCTTCCCTGTTTGAGGATGACCGCGCACCGTTCGTGGCTCCGGCGTTATGGGATCGTCATATGGCGGTTAATCTGCGGGCGCCTGTATTCCTCAGTCAGTTTCTCGCGCACGGAGTGGCTGAGGGTGAACGAGCTGACGTGATCAACATCATTGACCAGCGGGTCTGGAAGCTGAACCCGCAGTTTATCTCGTACACCTTGTCCAAATCCGCGCTGTGGACCGCGACGCGCACGCTCGCTCAGGCCCTCGCGCCGACCGTTCGCGTGAATGCGATTGCGCCGGGTCCTACGCTTTCCAACAGTCGTCAAGCGCCTGAGGACTTCAACACCCAGGTTGAGGCGACGCTGCTGCGGGAAGCTTCGCGTCCGGAGGAAATCGCGAAGGCGATCGCCTATCTTCTCGAGAGCGAGGCTGTGACCGGCCAGATGATTGCAGTCGATGGCGGCCAGCACCTGATCTGGCGCACGCCTGATGTCGACGGGATCCGCGAATGAGCCGGCATGATCCGCCGGATCGGCGTTCCAGACAGGTTCCCAGCGAATTGCGGCTGGCGCGCGACATCTCCGATTGCGTCAAGTCGGGCGAGGCGCAGCGTGTATTCGTGCGTGGGCTGTCAATCGAAGCCAGGGTCGGCGTTTACAAGCACGAGATGGTCAATCCGCAGCCATTGATCCTTGACGTAGAGCTTGAGCTGGATGCGCGCGTGCGCCCGAGCCATGACGACATGGCGGAGGCGCTCGACTATGACTGGATTGCCGCCGAGGCGCGCCGGCTTGGGGCTGGCGCGCATCTGAAGCTGATCGAGACCTTCGCCGAGCAGCTGGCGCAGGCGTGTTTTTGTGACGCGCGCGTGCGCGCCGTGCGCATCCGCATTGAGAAGCCGCGCGCTATTCCGGCGGCTGCGGCTGCCGGGGTTGAGATCGTACGGGTCCGCTAAGTCGCCGCCCGGTCAGGCGCACGCGCGACCAGTCTTGCCGAGCCAGACAACTGAATGAGACGCTTGCAGCCTGGGGAGATTCGGATGGGAGGCTTGTTTGCTCCGCCGGTGGTTCGGTCTGCGGTGGAGCGCCCCGGGGGACCGTTCAAGCCTTGAGAGTAAAGCTCGTTTTCAAGCGTGTTTTGAGGGGCTGGCGCGTGTCGTCGGGCATGCCGACTGCAACGGGCCGCTGCGGGATTACTGTGCTGGGCTCCTCTTGCCGGCCCGGCGCAAGAGTTTGGAGCCAATGGCTTCGATGACGGGGCCGACACTGCGCGGCATCAGGTGATGCGTCACGTCGTTGGCAAGGCGTCATGGTTGCACGAAGGACGTTTGACCGAGGTGCGCTATCTTGGGCCTGCGGCGATTGAGAAGCATGGACCGATCCGCGCCTGGACCGTCGACGATACGGGCTGTCCCAAGAAGGCAACGCACTCCGTCGGCGTGACGCGCCAGGGCGTGCCGAGCACCGGGGGCTGTTGGATGCCTGGCTCAGCCACAATCGTTTGGCTGTGGCAGCACGCGTCGGCGAACCTATTGCGCGCAACCGAACTGACCTGTGTCGTGCATTTGTCTCAGCATGACCTCCGTGGGGAGTGACGTGATGCAGGTCGGCTGAGAACCGGGAGAGGTCGCCGCGGCGCGCGGTGGGCGGTGCGCTGGCGGCTTCGTCCATCTGCGGAGGGTCTAGCGTGGGTTGTCTGGCGTGGGTTGTCTGGCGTGGGTTGTCCGGGGTTTGTTGTCTGCCCCCCCTTGTCTGGCATGGATTGTCCCTCGGTCGGGCAGTCCACCGCTCACCATCGAGCAAATCTGTCAGCCTGCCGCGCGTTTGGCTGTCCGCCAGTAGTCAATGGCGGTCCAGATTGACAGCGCTGCGCCGACCGCAAGAAGCGCCCAGCCTGCGCCATAGGCGATGCGCGCGATCGTCAGCGCCGTGCCGAGGCTTGCCAGCCAGATCGCTGCGATGATCAGGCCGAGACCGGTCAGGACGAGGGCGGTCTTGGCTTTTGCCAAACCAGAGGGGGCCAAACCAGATGTGACCACGCCGGAGGGGGGCGAACGGGAGGCAGCCAGATCAGCGTCGTCGTTGCCAGAGGAGCGGGCGTTTCCATCGCTATGGGTCTTCGCGGCGCGCGCGCGCAGCGCAGTGACAGCCAGATCACGACCTGGGAGCGCCAGAAGGAGCAGGACAAAACCAGCCGCCTCGATCGGCCGGCTCACGGCGCCGGAGGCGAACCGGCTGGGGGCAGCGTCGCCGGTCACGTGCAGATAGATCAGCGCCAGGAGGGTGATGGCCACGATCATTTTGTCCGCCAAGAGATCGAGCGTCGCGCCGAGCGGGCTTGTCACGTTCCAGGCGCGCGCCAGAGCCCCGTCAAGCAAGTCAGTCAATGCGGCCGAGACGTAGAGAACAAAGGCGAGCGTCGCCCAGTAGACGGCGCTCTCACCCCCTGGCCCGGCGGCGATTACTGCGAGCGCGATGACTGGGGCCGCAAGCATGCGTCCGATGGTGAGTCCAGTGGGCAGCCAGCGGCGATGGCGACTTGCCGGAGTCTGCGCCGGCGTGTCAGGGCCCCTGCCGGAGGCGTTGTCAGGGCCGATATCCGGGGCTCTGTCCGGAGGGCTTGAGGGGGCGCGAGGGAGCGCGCCTTGCAGCGCTTCATCGGGCGGCCTTGCGGCGAGAGGCGCAATGGGTGCGTCGTGGCTCATGCGTCAGCCGAGTCCTCTGAAGTGGTTGAAGATGCGTTGTGCGAGGGCTTCGTTGACGCCCTCCACGGCGATCAGGTCTGCGAGGGCGGCGCGCGCGACCCCTTTGGCGGAGCCGAAGCGCGCCAACAGCGCCTTCTTGCGGGCAGGGCCGATGCCGTCGATTTCATCAAGCGAACTCTTGGCGATATCAGCTTTGCGTTTCGCGCGATGGGCGCCGATAGCGAAGCGGTGGGCTTCATCGCGCAAGCGCTGCAGGAAGTAGGCAAGCGGACTTTTCTCATCAAGCCGGCGCTCTGGCCTGCCTGGCTGAAAATACTGTTCGCGCCCGGCGTCACGAACGGGTCCTTTTGCAATGGCGACCAGGTTGACGTCCTGCGGGCCGAGACCCACGTCCTTGAGCGCTGCGAGGGCTGCATTGAGCTGACCAAGTCCGCCGTCGATCATGACGAGATCGGGCCAGACTGGATCATCTGCTTTTGAAAAATCCTGTCCGCCCTCGGCGCCCGGTTCATCGTTCGGCGTGCTGTCCTTGACGAGCCGTGCGAAGCGCCGGCGCAGCACTTCGCGCATCATCGCGTAATCATCCCCGGGCTTCACGTCAGGCGACTTGATATTGAACTTGCGGTACTGGCTCTTCTCAAAGCCTTCCGGTCCCGCCACGATCATCGCACCGATCGCGTTGGTTCCCATGATGTGGGAGTTATCATAGACTTCGATGCGCTGCGGGGCGTGGGCGAGGTCGAAGGCTCTGGCCACTTCCTCCAGCAGGCGCGCCTGGGTTGAGGTTTCGGCCAGTCGGCGTCCCAGCGCCTCGCGTGCATTCATCAATGCGTTGTCCGCCACGAGACGTTTTTCGCCACGCTGCGGGCAGCGCACCTCCACCTTGCGCTCGGCTTTGACGCTCAAGGCCTCGGCGAGCAACTGGCTGTCCTGGATCTCGCAACTTGTCAGCACCATTCTGGGCGGTTCACGCTCGTCGTAGAACTGGGCGATGAAGGCGGCCAGCACGTCGCCGTGGGTTTCGTCCCTGTCGTGTCGGGGGAAGTAGGCCCGATTGCCCCAGTTCTGGAAGGCGCGGAAGAAGAAGACTTGCACGCATGTCTGGCCTGCCTCCTGGTGGATGGCGAAGATATCGGCCTCCTCGAGCGTGGAGGAATTGATGCTCTGGTCAGTGCTGATTGCGGCGAGTGCGCGAATGCGGTCGCGCAGGCGGGCGGCGCGTTCGAAGTCGAGGGCGTCGGCGGCGGCGTGCATTTGCGCTGCAAGGCGGTCTTGGACCTCGTTCGAGCGGCCCTTGAGGAAGTCAACCGCATCATCGACCATCTTCTGGTAGTCGTCCGGCGTAACCAGATCGACGCAGGGCCCGGCGCAGCGTCGGATCTGGTAGAGCATGCAAGGCCGGGTGCGCGCGTCAAACACGCTGTCAGAGCAGCTGCGCAGTAGGAATGCCTTTTGCAGGGTGTTCAGGGTGCGGTTCACAGCCCAGGCGCTGGCGAATGGACCAAAGTAGTCGCCCTTGGCGGAGCGTGCGCCGCGGTGCTTTTGGATCTGGGCAGCGCGATGATCCTGACGGATGAGGATATAGGGAAAGCTCTTGTCGTCGCGCATCACCACGTTGAAGCGGGGTTTCAGGCGCTTGATCAGATTGGCTTCAAGCAGGAGGGCTTCGGTTTCGGTTTGCGTGACGACGAATTCCATCGCCGCTGTCAGCCCGATCATACGCGCGATGCGGTTGTTGTGTCCGCCGCTCTTGGCGTAGGCGGAAACCCGCTTCTTTAGATCCTTCGCCTTGCCAACATAGAGCACGTCGCCGTCCTGAGCGATCATTCGGTAGACGCCTGGCTTGCCGGGCAGACGTGTCACATGGTCCTGGATCACCGCGACCCCGCGCGCGGGGGCGTCGCTCGGTGGGAACTGCGCCGGTTGATCGGGCGTGTGCAGGCTTTCGGGCGCGGACGTTGCAGGAGGATGGCGGGCTGGGCCTTCCGGGTCGCGAGCCTGGACGTCGCAGGCCTGTGGTTCTGCGGGGCGGGCGCTGCCGCGCGCGTCTTGATCAGACGGGGCGTGCGGGGTGATTGCCGTGGCCTCGCGCGGGCGCACGCGAACCTGCGGGGGGGCGCTTCCCGGGACGGCGTCTCCGGCAAGCTCATTGAGGTCCGGCATCTCTGGTTTGCTGGCTTTGCTCACGATCAACCACATAGCGCCATTTGCGGATCTTGGCAGGGCGGCGGTGCAGCCTTGGCTTAAGCCTGGGCGATGGCCGTCGCGGCTGGTTTTTGCGCTGCGGCTTCTGCAATCAGGCGGTAGCTTTCGATCCGAGAGGCGTTGTCGGGCGCCAGGGTGATGACGAACAGCTCATCTGCGCGTGTGGCCGCCGCGACGGCGGCGAGCTGGTCGGCCACGACTTCTGGCGCGCCCACAATCGCCCGTTTGGCAATCTGCGCGAGGCGCGGATCGTGGGCCCGGCGCTGGGCGAGGTCGGCTGCGGCGGCTGCCTCGCCCAGGAAGCGACCGGGCCGGCCGTCCATCAAGTCAAGGATCCAGGCGAGGCTGGTTGCTGCACGACGCTCGGCTTCGCGCGCACTTGGCGCGGCGAGTGCGCTCACCCCGATCCCGGCATAGGGTCTGTCGGCGAAGGGGCCGGGCGCAAAGCTCTCCCGATAGGCGCGCAGCGCCGCCGCACCGCCGCCCGGGTTCAGGAATTCGGCAAACACCATGGACAGACCCATGGCGCCGGCGAATGCGGCGGTTTCCGTGCTCATGCACAGCACGGAGAGGAACGGCGCGGCCGGTCCGCGCGGGCCGGCGTGCACGCCGGTGATCGGCGATCCTGCGGGGATCGGCGCTCCTCCTGTTGCGTCAAGCAACCAGGTGAGGAGCAGATTGGTGAGTTGGGCAAAATGTTCGGGGCCCATGTTGCGCAACGCCGCGCCGGTGCGCGGTGTTCCTCCGACGGCGCGCCCGAAGGCAAGATCGATGCGCCCCGGATGGAGGCCTTCCAGCACCAGGAACTGCTCCGCCACTTTCAGCGGGGAGTAGTTGGTGAGCATGATCCCGCCCGCGCCGACCCGGATGGTGCGGGTTCGCGCGGCGATCGCGGGGATGAGGATTTCTGGCGCGGTCCCCGCAAAACTGTCCGTGGCATGATGTTCTGCCACCCAATAGCGCGCGTAGCCGAAGGCTTCGGCGGCCTCAGCAAGCGCCAGGGTGTCGCCAAGCGCGTCGGCGGCGGTCTGGTCGGCGAAGATCGGCGACTGGTCGAGTACGCTCAGGCGCATCATTTGCGCTCGCGGTAGTCGCCGAACTGGGCGTCGCGTCTGGACAGCGCTTGCGACACGCCGTCGCGGAACGTCTTGAGATACTCGCGCGTGGTGTCGCTTGTGAAGGCCAGGGCCTGCAGTTCGGCCCCGGCGCGCAGAGCTGAGCGCATGCCCATCTCCTCCATGGCGCGATGCACGCTGCGCTTGTTGAATGCCTGGATTTCGCTTGGGGTCTTGGCGACGCGCTCGGCGAGTCTCAGCACCTCGTCTTCCAATCTGTCGCTTGGGTAGCAGCGGTTGGCGAAGCCGAGTTCTGCGGCTTCTCGCCCGGAGATGGCGTCGCCGGTCAGCATCATCTCCATGGCGGCGCGCATGCCGACCAGCCAGGGATGGAACTGCATGTCTGGCGGGCTCATGAGACGGGTCGGCGGGTAACCGATCTGGGCGTCTTCAGCGACATAGACAAGATCGCAGGCGGTGGCGAGTTCGGAGCCGCCGGCCAGACAGTAGCCGTGAACCTGGGCGATGATGGGTTTGCCCAGATCCCACATGGAGAACCAGCCCTGAATGACATGACGCGCCCAGTTGGAGGCGCCCTTCGAGGTATAGTAAGGCTGGTCAGTGCGGTTGTCTGCGCCGAGGTCATAGCCAGCGCAGAAGGCCTGTCCGGCCCCCCGGATGACGGTCACGCGCACGTCATCGCTTTGATCGGCGTCCTGCAGGCATTCGAGGAGTTCGCCGCGCAGCAGGTTGTTGAGAGCGTTGCGCTTCTCCGGCCGGTTGAGTGTGATCCGGCGCACGAGTGGACGGGGGTGGTCAACAAGTATGTGGGTATAGGCGGGCTTTGCCATGTCGGCTCCTGGAACTATCCTTTTGACGGCTTTGCACAAGGCTTGCGCGCTTCTAGGTTGGCCGCAACCTACACTATCGGGAGGTTTTGCGTGACTGAGCGTGCGATCGATCCGAGCCTGTTCGACTGGCCGTCGGCGGCTCCGCGGCTGAAGGGTGCGCGCCATCGCCAGAGCGGGCGCATCAGTTTCCCGGCGCGGTGCGATGATCCAGCCTATGAGACGGTGGAGCTCGCAGCGCGCGGTGCGTTGTGGACCTGGACGATCCAGCGGTTTCTGCCGAAATCACCCCCCTATGCTGGGCCGGAGACGCCCGAGACATTCAAGCCTTACGCGGTGGGCTACATCGATTTGCCGGGGCAGGTGCGCGTTGAGGCGCGGCTGACGGAGAGCGATCCGAAGAAGCTGCGCATTGGCATGCCGATGGACC
>JBILMQ010000397.1:0-2720 GCA_044375455.1 Caulobacterales bacterium
CATCGCCTTGTTCAATTTGAAGCCGGGCGTTTCGGCGGCTGATTATGAGCATTGGGCCAAGACAGTCGACATTCCCACCGTGCGAAAGCTGAAGTCGATTGATGACTTCGATGTGTATCGGTCCGTCGGGCTGCTGGGGTCTGACGCCAAGCCGCCCTATCAATACATTGAGGTGATCGACGTCGACGATATGGATCAGTTTGGCCAGGACGTCGCGTCGGAGACGATGCAGAGGGTCGCCGGTCAGTTTCAGGCGATGGCGGATGTGGTCTTCATCCTTACGGAAAAGGTGAAGCCGGAGAAGCACTGACAAGCGGGAAGGAGAGAGCGCCATGGCGCGTCTGGCTGGCAAGGTTGCCGTTATCACCGGGTCCGGGCGCAAGCATGGCCTGGGCGAGGCCATTGCAAAGCGGCTCGCCGCCGAAGGATGCCGCATTGTGTTGTCGGACATCGGCCGGCCGCGCGATTCGGCGACTGGAGCGGCGCATATCGGCCAGACAGCTGAGGCGCTCGACGTTCTGGGCGAGATCGAAGCGCTTGGGGCGCAGGTGACCTTTCATGAGTGTGATGTGCGCCAGCCGGCTGAGATCGAGTCGCTCGCCGACCATGCGACGGCGCGCTTTGGCGGGATCGATATCTGGGTGAACAACGCCGGCATCGGCTATATCATGAAGCCGCTCCTCGAGGTCACCGAGGCTGATTGGGACGCGGTTCTGGACGTCAATCTCAAGGGGTGTTTTTTTGCCATCCAGACCGCGGCGCGGCGCATGATTGCGCAGGGCCGCGGCGGGCGGATCATCAACATTGCGAGCCAGGCGGCCAAGTCCGGTTTTCCGCATGCCCAGGCCTACACCGCGTCCAAGCACGGCCTCGTCGGTCTGGTGCGCTCGGCGGCCGTTGAGCTCGGGCCCCATGGCGTCACGGTGAACAATGTCTGCCCCAATCATGTGACCACCGGGCTTGGCGCATGGCAGAACGAGTACTTTTCCAAGGTCGTGGGCGCGGCCTCGGTTGAGGACTATCTGCGGGCCATGGCGGCGCGCATTCCGCTGGGGCGCCCGGGTCTGCCTGAAGACACCGCAGCCGCCGTTGCGTTTCTGTGCACGGATGATGCGCGCTACATTACCGCTGAGAGCATGAATGTGTCGGGCGGTGAGGAACCGCACTGACCGACGCCGCGCGACCTTGACGAGGCTGAAAACCGGGAGCACGCGGGCCGCGATGGGCGAGGTGCAGCATCCAGACGGGCAGGATCCGGGCCAGCGAGTTGGCGGGGACGGCGTGGGCGGGGACGTCGGCCGCCAGGACGCTGGCCGCCAGGGCCGATCTCCGGCGTCGGCATTGCTTGACTATGTGACCAACATGGACGCGCGCGCGGTGCGCGCCGTCGCCGTGACGCTGGCGCTGTTTGCTGTGGTGGCGCTCATGTTGCTCCTCGGGCGCACGGCGTTTGGCGACGATGTCCAGCGTTTCGTCCAGAACTGGCTTGGCGGGGCGGAGCGCGCCCATTGGGGGCTGCCCGCGGCGATCGCCGTTTTCACCCTTACGGCCTTTGTGGGCGCGCCGCAGTTCGTGCTGATCGCGGCCTGCGTGGTGGCGTTCGGACCCGAGCGCGGTTTCTGGTACGCCTGGGCGGCGACGATCGTCTCAGGTGGCGTGACATTTCTGGCCGGCCGGCTCGCCGGCGCGCAGACGCTCAAGCGGTATGGCGGTATGGCGGGGGATCGTTTTACCCGCTTCATGGGCAGGAACGCGTTTCTGGCGAGCGCGGTGATCCGGGTCGTGCCGTCCGCGCCGTTCGTTGTCGTCAACATGGCCATGGGCGCCAGCAGAATGGGCTTCCTTCCCTATCTTGCGGGCCTTGCCTTAGGAGTGGCGCCCAAGACTGCGATCGTCGCCTTTGCGGGCGACGGTCTGATGGATGCGCTGGAGGGCAATCTCGGGGCCGCGGCTGTGATGGGCGCGCTGGCGATCGCTGCCTGGTTTGCGCTGGTGATCTCAGTGCGCAAATTCGTGCGCAAGGACGGCGCCTGAGGTACAGCAGAACCAGCGCGGTTCCTGCTGGGCCGCCGGAATATTCTTGCGCCGGGAATGGCAATGGAGTAGTGAAAGGCATGATTATGCCCTTTTCTGTCTCAATTGATCTGTGTGGATTGCGTGGTCCGGCGCTTACCGGCCCCGACGTCTGAGGGCCGCTGGGCGGCCCCGGCCGGCGGGGTAAGACAGATTGCCAGTCGTGAGGGCGAACACGCCATTGCCGACGTCCCGGCGGGAGATCTCTCGTCAACGTCGGATCCCGCGAGACCCGGTCGCGCGACATTGGCCCCAAAGACCGGCCCCAAAGACCGGCCCCAAAGACCGGCCCCAAAGATCAGCGCCAGAGAGAGGGTCCCTATCACGATCATGCCGCTGCCGGTCCGCACTTCCGCGGCGCCCCACCTGAGCGGAACCGCCCTGCGAGAGGATCATTCGCAAACACCACCATCCCCCAGCGCTATGCGGGCGCCTCCCTGCCGCGCAGCGCCCAAATCGGATCCCACCTGTCATGCCGAAATCCACGAGCACGTCTGAGCCCGCCAGCACGCGGGTCATTGTTTTCGACACCACCATGCGCGACGGCGAACAAAGCCCCGGCGCCTCCATGAGCCTGGAAGAAAAGGTCGAGCTTGCCCTCCTCATGGATGAAATGGGCGTCGACGTGATCGAGGCTGGCTTTCCAA
>JBILMQ010000007.1:0-29775 GCA_044375455.1 Caulobacterales bacterium
GCTCAGGCCTGGAAGCGTCGCTCACTTCTTTGCGGGTTGTGTCTATTTCGGTTTTGACCTGCGTGATTTGTTCGCTGAGGGCCTTGCGTTGTGCAATCTCGGCCTGCGGATAAAGAGAAAGAAGGCTGGAGGTGATGCCGGCGCAGAGCACGAGAAGCGCGAAGAACAGCAGCGCAAAATATTGCAAACGGCTGTAGCGATAGAGCATAAAGATGCGCGTGCGATAGTAATCTTTCTCTGTCTCTCGCGCTGTACGGATAATCGACAATGAGTCGCGCAAGAACTCGAAGGGTGTCGTAAAGATCGTTAAAAATACACGCAGAAGTCCTGCCAAAGATTGCACGAGCGCGCCGCCTGACAGCGCCAGCAGGACACCGGCGCCGACGAGCATGAAAACAAAGAGGCTGACCCACGGGTGCTGTGTGATAACACCGAATATCTCCAACCCAGGCATTTCCTCCTCCATGTGAAGTCGTTCGTCAAAGCACAGTACTCGGAGACAATCATCAGCCGGCGCGGAAAGTCAAATGTCAGTCGGCCGCCTGGCCGCAGCGGAAGGTCGCTTGAGGACAAGGCCACACGGCTTCTCGAGCCTGCGGGGCATGCGTGCGCGTGCAGTTGATCTGTGAGCCTGAAGCTAAGAGGTCGGCCGCTATCAGCTCTGGAAAGCCCGCAGCCGCGCTTTTGCGCGCAGCCTACCTGCGCCAGCAGGCCGGGTTTCCTGGTTGCCTGTATCCTGGCGGGGCGCCGCGGCCAATGGCCGGCGCGCAAGGTCAATGACATGCAGCGGATAGGACGCGGCAAGCCAGACGAGGATCCAGATCTCCTGCCCGCCGGCAAGCGCGGCCCGCAAGGACAGGACCAGCGCCGCACCCGGCGCCGCCGCCAGAAGCGCAGCCGCAAGGCTCGCGGCGCGCGCGCCCCGCGGCGCGACCGCCGCCAGAACCAGCGCCTGGACCGTCATCACCGCTAAAGGGATATCAGCAGCCAGCGTCGTGCCTGCAAACGCATGGGAAATCGTCTCGAGCGTCGGGTTCACGTTGGCGACAGGCCCAGCAGATGGCCCATGTCCTTAAGGAAAATCCGCGCATGAGCGCCGGGCCGCGCCCGCACGAGTTCCTTGTTCATATAGGCTTGCCAGGTCAGATACTGCACGTCGGGGTCAGCACAGATGCTGACGAACCGCTCACGGCGCTTGTCGTTGCGGTACCAGAAGTGCTGAAGCATCCCCAGGACAAAGAAGACCTGACCATGCTTGGCCATGTAGCGTCGGCGCACCTGCTTCAATGCGTGGGCTTTGCCGCTTGCCAGAAATTCCAGCGCTCCGCGCGCCGCCTCGCGGCCCCCATACATTGCATAGTAGATCCCTTCTCCGGAGGCCGGGGCAACGACGCCGGCGGCATCGCCGGCCAGGATCACGTCTCGCCCATTGTCCCAGCGCGGCAGTGGCTTGAGAGGGATCGGCGCGCCTTCGTGGCGGATCGTGCGAAGGGCGTCGAGCCCGGCCTCACGGCGCAGTCGAGCGACTGCTCCGCGCAGAGAGAAGCCCTTATGCGCGCTGCCGACGCCGATGCTGGCCGTGGCGCCGTGGGGAAACACCCAAGCGTAGAAATCCGGAGACAGCCGCCCATCATAGATCACATCGCAGCGCGTCGCATGATAGGCGAGGCTGTCATCCTTCGGCGCTTCGATGATCTCATGATATGCGAAGACGCAAGGCGTGCGGTCTTGCCCGGCGAAGATGTCTCGCGCCACCTGGGAACGCGCCCCATCCGCCCCGATGACGCAGCGCGCGCGCACGCGCGCCGGCGCACTGGGGTCGCCGCTCTTCGGGTGATACATCACCACCGCCGTCCCGTCGGCGTCGCGCTCGAGGCGCAAAAAGGCCCCCGACGCGCGCTCTGCGCCCGCCGCAGCTGCGCGCACCCGCAGCCATTCATCGAAGACATCGCGATCGACCATGCCGACATAGCCGCCATCGACCGGCATATTCACGCTGCGTGCGCTTGGCGAAATCATGCGTGCGGAATGAATCCTCGCCGCCAGCAAATGATCCGGAATATCGAAATCGGCAATTGCGCGCGGCGGAATGGCGCCCCCGCACGGCTTGATCCGGCCAGCTTTGTCAAGCAGCAGAACATCCCGCCCTTCCGTCGCGAGATCATGCGCCGCGGTCGCACCGGCAGGGCCTCCGCCGACAACCACCACGTCAAAATCGATTGGTTTCCCGACCATCAGCCGCCTCCCGCGGGTTGTGCCGTCTCGCTGGTGAAGACACGCTGCCTGGGCTCGCCCGGATTGCCGAGACGCGAGGCCAGAGCCGCGGCAACGACAAACATTGCCGCCTCAAGCAGGAAGACGGGCAGGAACGCTGCGCCAGCATCGCGCGTCAGTCCGCGCAGGACGTCGACCCCGGTCGCCCCGAGCAAGCCGCCGAGCCCAAACGCAATCGCCTGCGCGCCGCCCCAGGCGCCCATGCGAACGCCCTCACGCGCGCCTTTGCCCGCTCCGGCCAGGGCCATCATGGCGCTGATCGCTGAAACGGCGAACACGCCGTTTGCAAAGCCCAAGGCAAAGACGTTCACGCCGAGCGGCCAGCCCGGGCCTACCCGCGCCGCCATGGCAAGGCCAACAAGCGCCAGCGCCGAGCCCACGCAGCCAGCAACGATCAGCGGCCGCAGTCGCCCGGTCCGAGCCGGGCCCACGCGTGCGCCGAGCAAGCCGACCAGGATCATGCCGAGCAGCACGCCGGCGTGCTGGACGCCTGACAGTTTGGTGGATTGCCCGGGCGTCATGCCGAACGCCAGCCCGGCGAAAGGCTCCAGGATCAGATCCTGCGCGCTATAAGCGAGCATCGAGATGAAGACAAAGATCGTAAAGCGCCGCGCGGTGACATCGTCCCAGATCTCGGCCAGGGCTGTGCGGAAGGTTTCTGCCGGGCGGTCAGCATCGGCGGTCGGATCCGTATCGCCGTTTTCAACCCCTGACACCGCCAAGCAAGTTATGACAAATGCGACCAGTGCAACGCCGGTGGTGATCAGCGCAAGCCGTTGCGGTGTGTACGGATCGAGAAGAGCGCCCACGCTGGCCGAGGACATGACGATTCCTGCGATCATCATGATCCAGGTGATCGCGGCTGCAGCAGGTCGGCGCGCTGGCGCGGCGCGTTTTGCGAGCAGGGCCAGAAGAGATGTGCCCGCTGCGCCCACCCCCAGTCCGATCAGCAAATAAGCTGCGATCGACACTGCGATTCCGGCGACCGGATTGCCGGGTGTCATCAGCGCCCCGTCTGTTGCGAGCACGGCGCCGATCCCCAGTGCGCCGATGCCGCCGATAATCCAGGGTGTGCGTCGGCGCCCGACATCCGACGCATACCCCCAGCGCGGGCGCGCGATCTGCACCCCATAATGCCATGCGACGAGCCCTGCTGAGAGCGCAACCGGCAACGCCAGCTCCACGACCATGATGCGGTTCAGCGTCGACGTCGTCAGGGCGACGAGCGCGCCAAGACAGGCCTGCACAAGCCCAAGTCGAACGATGGCGAACCAGCTGAGCGGACGCGCCGGCGACCCGGCGGTCATGGCGCGCCGCCTGCGAGCGAAGACACTGCGAGCGCGCTCGCCAGCATGCCGAGCACATAGAAGACGACCCCGGTGGCGTTGTACCAGGGCGCCTGCGCTGCTGGGTCGCGGATCAGGCGGCGCATCAGTAGGAGCTGGAACATTGTGAAGGCGGCGACGACCGCCGCGTGGACCGGTCTGTCCCAGACCGCGAGCAGGCCGATCACGATCATCTGCGGGATCGCCATGGTGATGCAGGCAAGGCGCGCCGCCGGCCCGACGCCCAAGCGCACAGGAAGTGAGCCTATGCCCATCCGGCGATCGCCCTCGATGGCCTTGAAGTCATTCAGCGTCATGATTCCGTGGGCGCCGCAGGCATAGAGGCCGGCGAGCAGCAAGATCCGCCAATCCGGCATGCCCTGCACCATGACGGCGGCGCCGGTGAACCAGGTCAGTCCCTCATAGCTGAAAGCGACCGCCCCCGGCCCCCACCAGCCGCTCTGCTTCAGGCGAAGGGGCGGTGCGCTGTAGGCCCAGGCAAGCGCAAGACCGAGCACGGCGGCGACAAACACGAGCGGGCCGAGAACCATCGCCAGCGCCAGCGACGAGAGGGTCCATGCATAGGCGATCCACAGCCCCCAGCGTCCCGGGATCCGCCCGGATGGGATCGGCCTGTCAGGCTCATTGATCGCGTCGACATGGCGATCAAACCAGTCATTCACCGCCTGGCTGGCCCCGCATACCATCGGGCCGGCGAGCACAACGCCAAGCACCGCGAGCGGCCAGTGCGCAACGAGATCCGCGCCGGTTGACACGACCCCGCACATATAGGCCCACATCGGCGCGAACCAGGTGATCGGCTTCAACAACTCCAGCACGGCGCGCGGCCGTGGAACCGGCGATGCTGCCCAGGCCAAGGCGCCCGCAGCGGGCGCGCCGGAAGACGGTGCTGACGGCGCGCCGGGCCCCAGGGGTCCGGCCACACTGGCGGACGGCGTCATGGCGGGCCCGCCAGAGGATGCTGCGGCGGATCCTCCAGGCGATGTTCCAGGGGATGCCGAAGGGGAAGCCACAGGGGGCAGGAGCGTCAGGCGCATCTAAAAACGCTAAAATGGACATAGCCAGGCGTCAAACGAATTGGACGGATGGGGCGCGACAAAATCCCGCATCACGCCATTGACAGCGCCGACCGTTGCTCAGCCGAGCCAGTCTATGCTGTCTCGTCGCCCGCGCCGATGCCGAACCTGTGCAGCTTTGAGTACAGACTCTGTCGGCTCAGTCCCAGCAACTCCGCGGCCGAAGCCCGGTTGTCACCGGTCAGCTTCAGCGCGGCCTCGATGCACATCCGTTCAACGAGGTCGGTTGTGTCGCGCACGATGTCGCGCAGTGGGATGCGGCCAACGAGTTCGCTCATCTCAGCAGCGGACTGGGGCAGGTCCGTGCGCGGCTGCACCTTGTCGAGATCGCGCCGGCTGACCCCGCGGATCGAGAAGCCGAACTGCAGCTTGTCGTCATCCGGCGCGGCGACGGCGTTCACTTCGACATCCTCCAGATCATTGAGTTCGGTGCGCAGCACGGTGCGAAAATTGCGTGCGACCCCGTGCGCCCGCAGCGTTTCATGCAACACCGCTGCATCGATGCCCGGCCGTCCGAGGAAACGGTCCAGCGGATGGCCAACCGCCTGCTCCGAGCTCGCAATCCGCGCGAGGTCCAGAAATGCACTGTTGTGCGTCATGATATTCAGGTGCTGATCCGTCACCACGAAGGCGTCCGGAATGCGCTCAATGAGATCAAGCAGCTTCAGCGCAGCGTCCGATGGGGTCACTGCCTTGCGGTCGGCGGGGGCCAGCCGGATGAGGAAGTGCGCGGCGCGATGCTGGCGGAACACCGAGGCCTTGACGAGGAGTTCGCGTCCATTCGCCGTGAGGCGCGCTTGCGAACCGGCTCCGCTCGGATTGGCTTGAGCGACCGACAGCAGCGAGGCTGCCGCCTCCTGGCTCTGGGCCGCGAACAGACGGGCGAAAGGCCGGCCGATCAAGGCGCCGTCAGCGCTCAAAGTGCGATCCGCCGCCGGATTGGCTTCCACAATCCGCCGGTTGGCGGCGTCGACGATCAGCACAGCCTCGGACGCGACCTGAAACAACGCTCGATAGCGCGTCTCCGAATCGCGCAGACGCGCGTAATCGCGTTCCAGGGACTGCTGCGTCAGGAGCAGACGCTGCTGCAACGCCGCAGCGTGGCTGTTGTCGCGCCCGATCACGACGATGTGGTCTCGCTGACCGATGTCGAGCGCCATGTAGCGAAGCGCCACCGAACCGCCCCCGGCCGTGGGATGATTGACTTCTCGCCAGCGCGTGATCGTCTGTCCCGTCAGATCGTTCAAGACATCCTGCGCCTTGTCGCGACTGTCCGCGCTGACCGTCTCGGTCCAGCGCTTGCCGAGCCATCCGTCCACGCCGTCCAGGCGCAGATCCTGGGTATTGACGGCGAGGTCTTGGATGACCCCGGACCGGTCGACAATGATGGCGACGTCGTTGGCGCCCGCCATCGCGCGCTGCGCTGCAGCGGCGTCAAGCGGACCCAGGACCTTGCGCCGGAACTCTGGTTCGACGCGCTCAGGCGACAGCTCCATGCCCATCATCGCTCCTGCGCATCGGGACGCAGCTCCCTTAAACCGGCGTCACGCTGCTCAGGCGCGAAGGCACACCACCGTTTCGGCGATCCGCACCGCGTCATCGGGCCGGGACGCTGTCATATCAGCACCGATTTCAGCGGCAAGGCTCGGCTGCTCAGCAAAAACCCGGCCGCCAGCCAGAACCTTGATGTGTTGATTCCGCGACTGACAACGCACCTGACGCACCAATCGGGTGGCCTGTTCAAGATGGCCTTCACAACTCAGGCCCAAGCCGAAAACGTCAAACCATACCCCCTGCGCCATGCCCGCGATCTCTGCGATAGCGCCGCCAGGCGCGCTCGCCGTCATCCAGCCGGCGCGGCGGAATGCGTCCTCCACGAGCACCAGGCCGAAGCTGTGGTCTTCTGATGGCGGCGTGGCGAACAGGGCGCTGTGCGCGTGGCCTGTCTCAGGCGCTGGGTTGAGCTCTGACTTCCGGGTGACCGTGGCGCAGTCGTCCATGAATTCGTAGACGATCAGGTGGAGTTTGCTCAGCCCAATCGTCACATCGACAAATGAGCAATCGTCGTGGCGCCACATCTCGCCGAGACGGCGCGCCGCGCCGGCAAGCAGTTCCAGGTAAACGTCCTGAAGCGCCGCGCCACAGCGGACCGCCCGCTCGACGCGCGCGATCAAAAGCCTGGCGTCCTCACGGATCGCGGCGCGGGCGAAGTCGTCGACGGCGCTTTGGTCAAACAGGCCGCGGCCAGACCTGACGGGCTCGCCTGCGCCCGCGTGGACTGCCCGCGGGCGCCCAGCCAGCGATGTCTCCCTGGCCCAAACACTGTCGGCCCGAACACCGTCGGCCCGAAAACTTTCGATTGAACCGCCTTTGGCTCCGCCCTCGGCGGCCAGTCCATGGCTGATCATCATCCGCGGAAGGACTTCCCCCTCCACCCAGTCGACCAGCCGACGGGCAACGTCGCCCCGCGCCGCACTGGCTGGGCGGCTGGATGCGCTGGCGGCTTGAACGGGGCCGCACCCTCCAGGCGCTAAGGCCGTGCGTCCGCATCCAGTCGCCTGTTTCGCTGCGTGTTTCACTGCTTGTTTCGGCGCATGTTTGACCGCCTGTTTTCCCGCCCGCTTCGCTTCAGCGTGCCTGCCGGCGCCCGGCGCATCCTGTCGGCTGGGCATGACGGCCCTCCCTTCGCACCGATCCGGTCCGGTCGGCGCCTGCGCGTCTCCCGGTGCTTGAATCGCGTTGCCGCCTCTTGCCCCCCGCGGCCCGTCACGGCTGACCCACGCGCTGTGGGCTCGCCGCCGCCGGACCGCGTCAGGCGCGGTTTCTTGTGAGTGCGCTTCCATCATGGAGAAGGGCGCGGGATCCAGCCAGAGGCGATTGGCCCGGTGCGACAAAAAACCCCCGGACCACCAGGAGGCGTCAATTTAGATTTACGTCTAACTGACTTGACAGTCCTCGGGGGAGGGGTAGGGTTCCGCATCAGGCCCCGCCCGCCTCGTCCGGGTGTAGGGCGAAGCGAACGCGAGGCGCTCATGCAGACCGAGCCGTTCCGAGACTTTCAGCGCCGGTCGGGGGCCTCGGCAGCGCTCAGTTTCGATATCCGACGTCTCATAACCCAGTGGGCCGATGACCTCATCGACTCTGTTGCGGCCTGCCCGTGGCAGGGACATGCAGGCGCGCGCATGATCACCCAGCGCCAAACGTCGAGGGCTCCCGCGCGAGGGCGCTTGTATTCGCCTGAGGAGCGCGCCAGGCGCGACGCCAGCGTGTGGACAAAGGTCCAGGCCATTCTCGCGCCACTGCAGTTTGTGGTGTTCGGGGTGAGTTTATTCCTGGTGATGCGGTATCTCGCCACGGGGGCGGGCTATGAAATCGCAACAGCGTCCATCATCGCCAAGACCATCATTCTCTATACAATCATGATTACCGGGGCTGTTTGGGAGAAGGATGTCTTCGGACAATACCTGTTCGCCCGGCCATTCTTCTGGGAAGACGTCGTCTCCATGCTCGTGCTGGCGCTGCAGACGCTCTATCTGCTCGCGCTTCTGTACGGTTGGTGGAGCCCGGTTGAGCAGATCTGGATCGCCATCGCCGCCTACGCCGCCTACGTCATCAATGCCGCCCAATTCGTCTGGAAGCTTCGCCAGGCGCGGCTCGAAGCGAGCCCGCGCGGCGTTCGGCCGCAAACCTTCAGCGCCTCTCAGGGCGGCGGCGCCCCGCACGGGCGCGCGGCATGACGCAACTCCTGCCTCGTCTGGTGTCCGATCCGGCGTCGAAGGCAGCACTGGGCGCAGGCGAGCGCCCGGTGCTGCGCGAGCGCGGACAGCGGGAGGTTTTCTGCGGATTGACCGGCATCGTCTGGCTGCATCGCAAGATTCAGGACGCGTTCTTTCTCGTGGTCGGCTCGCGCACATGCGCCCACCTCATACAGTCGGCCGCGGGTGTGATGATCTTCGCCGAGCCACGCTTCGCCACCGCCATCATGGAAGAGAAAGATCTCGCCGGTCTGGCGGACGCCAATGCAGAGCTTGACGCGGTTGTCGACCGGCTTCTCAGCCGCCGGCCCGATATCAAAACGCTGTTCTTGGTCGGCTCATGCCCGTCGGAGGTGATCAAGCTCGATCTGTCCCGCGCAGCCGAACGTCTTACAAAACAACGCCATCCCCACGTCCGCGTGCTCAATTATTCCGGCAGCGGCATTGAGACGACATTCACGCAAGGCGAGGATGCATGCCTCGCGGCGTTGGCCGAGGTCGCCCCGATGCAGGGCGCAGATGCTCCCGCCTCTTTGCTGGTGGTCGGCGCTCTTCCCGACGTGGTCGAGGATCAGTTTCTGCGCCTGTTCGAGACGCTGGGCATAGGCCCGGTCGCTTTCTTCCCGCCCCGCCGCTCCACCGAACTCCCCGCGGTGGGGCCCAGCACGCGCCTCCTGCTCGCCCAGCCCTTCCTGGGCGAGACAGTGCGCGCGCTGGAGGCGCGGGGCGCGCAACGTCTGCCTGCCGTGTTTCCGTTCGGCGCGGAAGGGTCAACTGCTTGGTTCAAGGCGGCCGCCGATGCCTGGGGCGTCGAGGAAATGGCGTTTCGCCGGGTCATCGCGCCGGCACGCGAACGGGCGAAACGCGCCCTCGCGCGCCATCGCCCCGTGCTTGAGGGCAAGTCACTGTTCCTGTTCCCCGACAGCCAGCTCGAGGTTCCGCTCGCGCGGTTCGCCGCCGAGGAACTCGGCATGAAGCTCATCGAGGTTGGCTCACCCTACCTGCACCGCGATATCCTCAGCTGCGAGCTCGCCCGGCTTCCGGGGGATGTCGTGTTGAGCGAGGGGCAGGACGTCGACCGACAGCTCGACCGTTGCCGCGCGACGCGGCCAGACCTGACAATCTGCGGTCTCGGACTCGCCAATCCGCTCGAGCGCGAGGGGCTCACCACAAAGTGGTCGATCGAGCTCGTGTTCTCCCCAATTCACGGCTTCGATCAGTCAGGAGATCTCGCCGATCTGTTCGTTCGTCCTCTGGCGCGTCGCGCCATGCTTCAGGTGTAGGCTATGCGCTTGACGGTCTGGACATATGAGGGACCGCCCCATGTCGGCGCGATGCGCGTAGCGACCGGCATGAGGGATGTTCACCTGGTTCTGCATGCGCCGCAGGGCGACACCTACGCCGACCTTCTGTTCACCATGATCGAGAGGCGCGGCGAACGCCCGCCGGTGACCTATACCACCTTCCAGGCCCGTGATCTTGGCGGCGACACCGCCGAGCTCTTCAAAACGACGCTGCAGCAGGCCTACGAAAGGTTCCGGCCGCAGGCGCTTCTGGTCGCAGCGTCATGCACCGCCGAGCTCATCCAGGATGACCCGGGCGGGCTTGCGCGCAGCATGGATATTCCCGCGCCAGTGGTGGCTCTGGAGCTGCCTTCCTATCAGAAGAAGGAAAACTGGGGCGCAGCCGAAACATTCTATCAGATTGTCCGTCAACTGAGTGACACCACGCCTGAGGCGCGCCCCTCCAGGACGCGCCCGCTCTGCAACATCCTCGGCCCGACCGCACTCGGGTTCCGTCACCGTGACGACGTCGCGGAAATCACCCGACTGCTCGATCGCCTCGGCGTCGATGTCGGGGTGGTTGCGCCCATGGGCGCTGATCCCGCCGCTATAAGGCGTCTGAAGGAGGCGGATTTTAACGTCTGTCTCTATCCGGAAACCGGCGGGCTTGCCGCGGCTTGGCTCGAGAAGACGTTCGCCCAGCCATGCGTGCGCACCACACCGATCGGATATGGCGCGACCCGAGACTTCATCGCGGAAGTGGCGCGTGTCGCAGGCGTCGATCCTGCGCCCGTTCTGAGCGCCGACGGCGCGCGACTTCCGTGGTGGTCACGCTCTGTCGACTCAACCTATCTCACAGGCAAGCGGGTCTTCATCTTCGGCGACGCCACCCATGCCGTCGCCGCCGCCCGCGTCGCTCGCGATGAAATGGGTTTCGAAATCGCCGGTCTCGGCTGCTATAACCGGGAATTCGCCCGGGAACTGCGCGCCGCGGCGTCTGTGTACGGCGTCCAGCCCCTGATCACAGATGACTATCTCGAAGTTGAGGCGGCGATCGCTGAGGCCCAGCCTGAGCTCGTGCTCGGCACCCAGATGGAGCGCCATATCGCTAAGCGCCTGGGAATTGGCTGTGCGGTGATTTCAGCACCGGTGCATGTGCAGGACTTCCCGGCGCGGACATCTCCAGTGATGGGCTTCGAGGGCGCCAACGTCCTGTTTGACAGCTGGATACACCCACTCGCCATGGGGCTTGAAGAACATCTCCTCGCGATGTTCCGTGAAGATTTCGAGTTCAATGACGCCGCCGGCCTGTCGCATCTGGGTGCGCATGCAGCCGCCAGACCGCGCGAACGCCAGGCGGCGGTGTCGTATGCTGGCGCTGATGAGGCCACAGGAGCTGGCGCACGGAGCGTTGCACCCTTTGAGGCAGGCCAAGCCGGTGCGACAGCGTCGAGTTTGATGGTCTGGAGCCAGGAAGCCGAAAAGGAGCTCGCCAAGATCCCGTTCTTTGTGCGGGGCAAAGCACGTCGCAATACGGAGCGGTTCGCGCATGCACGCGGCATCGCTCGTATCGACCTGGACACTCTCTATGACGCAAAATCGCACTACGCCCGCTGAGCGCACACCCTATCGCGTCACGATCGTGACGTTGGACAATCACCTCGCTGGGGCTGTGACGCGCGCCAACGCGCTTTTGGCGCGCGAATGTCCGGGTCTTGTCATAACCCTGCATGCGGCGGCGGACTTCGCCGCCGATCCGGCGGCGCTGATGCGCTGCAAGGCCGATATCGCGCGTGCTGATGTCATCATCGCCACGATGCTCTTTCTAGAGGACCACATCAACGCGGTGGCGAGCGATCTGGCGGCCCGCCGGGATAACTGTGACGCGCTTGTTTGCGCCATGTCCGCCGGCGAAATCATCAAGCTTTCAAAATTGGGATCCTTCAAGATGGACGGGGCCGATAAAGGTCCCCTTGCCCTCCTGAAGAAATTGCGCGGCTCGGGAAAAACGGCGAGCTCAGGCTCCGGCCAGATGGCGATGCTGCGCCGGCTGCCGAAAATTCTGCGGTTCATTCCAGGCCCCGCTCAGGATGTGCGCGCCTACTTTTTGACGATGCAATACTGGCTCTCGGCAAGCGACGCCAACGTGGTCAATATGGCGCGCTTCCTCGTCAATCGGTATGCGGATGGACCACGGCGCGCGTGGCGCGGCGCGACTCCTGCGCGCCCGCCGGAAGACTTTCCCGAAGTCGGCGTCTATCATCCTCGTCTGGCGGCGACCGCGCGCATGTCTGAAAGCGCTGACGATCTGCCGACTCCCGCCGGCGCCAAAGGGGTCGTGGGGCTGCTCGTGCTGAGGTCCTATGTCCTTGCAGACGACACGGGCCACTATGACGGCGTTATCGCCGCCCTGGAAGCGCGCGGGCTCAAGGTGATCCCAGCCTTTGCGAGCGGTCTGGACGCACGTCCTGCGATCGAAGCGTTCTTCATGCGCGACGGGCGCGCATGCATTGATGCGCTGGTGTCGCTGACCGGGTTCTCGCTGGTGGGCGGGCCTGCCTACAACGACGCCAACGCCGCCCAGGAGATCCTCGCCAGGCTGGATGCGCCCTACATCGCGGCCCATCCGCTGGAGTTCCAAAGCCTGCAGCAGTGGAGCCGATCCGGCGCCGGGTTGACGCCTGTGGAAGCCACCATCATGGTCGCGATCCCAGAGCTCGACGGCGCGATCGCACCGGGCGTCTATGGCGGTCGGTCTGACGCTCCGGGCCAAGCCTGCCAGGGCTGCACCCGCCAGTGCGCCTCCGCCGGCGGGGACACGGTGAGCCGCATGCAGCCCTGCATGGAGCGCGCTGAGGCTCTCGCTGCGCGGGTCGCGCGCCTCGTGGCGCTCAAGCGCAGCGACCGTGCGCAGCGCCGGCTGGCCATTGTGGTCTTCAATTTTCCCCCCAACGCCGGCGCTGCGGGAACTGCCGCTTACCTCAGTGTCTTTGAAAGCCTGTTCAATGCCCTGAGGGCGTTGGCGGCTGCCGGCTACAGCGTGGACCCGCCCGCGAGCATTGAAGACCTGCGCGAACAGCTTCTGGGCGGTAACAGCACACGCCATAACACGGATGCGAATGTGGTGGCGCGGGTCAGCGCGGAGGATCACATTCGCCGCGAGCCGGATCTGGCCGCCATTGAGGCCCAATGGGGCCCGGCGCCAGGCCGCCAGCTGACGGATGGGCGCGATCTGTTCATTCTGGGTGCGCGCTTTGGCAATGTCCTCGTCGCACTCCAGCCGGGCTTCGGCTATGAGGGCGACCCGATGCGTCTCATGTTCGAGGCCGGGTTCGCGCCCACGCATGCCTTCTCAGCTTTCTATCGCTACCTGCGCGAGGATTTCGCTGCGCATGCAGTCCTGCACTTCGGGACGCATGGCGCTCTGGAGTTCATGCCGGGCAAACAGGTCGGCCTGTCCGGGGCCTGCTGGCCAGAGCGGCTGATCCGCGATGTGCCGAATTTCTATCTCTACGCGGCCAACAATCCGTCCGAAGGCGCGATCGCCAAACGCCGCTCCGGCGCGACTCTTGTGAGCCATCTCACGCCGCCCGTCATACAGGCAGGCCTGTATCGCGATCTTGCAGACCTGAAAGCCTCCCTTGACCGTTGGCGCGGCCTTGGCCCGGACGCGCAAGGTGAAAGCGCAAGTCTCGCTGCTCTGATCCGCGAGCAGGCCGAAGCACTTCATCTCATCGAACCTGCAACCACAGCGGGGGCGCCGGCCCTGGAAGGTCTCGCTGCGACGGTTTTCGAATATGAGCAGTCCCTGATACCGGCGGGGCTGCATGTGCTCGGCGCCCCGCCCGGCGCAGTGCAGCGGTTGGAACTTCTGAGCGCCATGGCCGAGGCGCGCGACGGACCAAAACTCAATCGCGCCGCCATTGAAGCAATCGCCAACGGAGCGACTGCACCAAGTGTGGAGCGCGTGAGCGGGCTTGCTCCCGGTTCGGCTCGGGCGCTGATCGCGGAATTGCAGACTGCGAACGCTCTGCTGGCAGAGGATCATGAAATCCCCGCCCTGATTCACGCCCTAGACGCCGGGTATGTGCGCCCAGCACCCGGTGGCGACGTGGTGCGCATGCCCGAGGTTCTGCCGACCGGGCGCAATTTGCATGGTTTTGATCCGTTTCGTATCCCCAGCGCGTTCGCGCTGCGCGACGGCGCACGCCAGGCGGCGCGCCTGATCGAGCGCCACTGCGCAGACGGCGCCGCTGCGCCGGAAACCATCGCTCTTGTGCTCTGGGGATCAGACAATCTCAAGACCGAAGGCGGGCCGATCGCGCAGGCGCTTGCACTGATGGGCGCGCGCCCGCGTCTTGATTCCTACGGTCGTATCTGTGGCGCTGAGCTCATTCCCCTCGCCGAACACGGACGTGCCCGTATAGACGTTGTTGTGACGCTATCAGGCATCTTCCGCGACCTGCTGCCGTTGCAGACGCGCATGCTTGCTGAAGCGGCCCTGCTTGCCGCAGGGGCGGATGAACCGCCGACCATGAACTTTATCCGCAAGCATGTGCTGGACTATCAGGCTGCGCATGGGTGCGACCTTGAGACGGCGGCGTTGCGGGTGTTCTCCAACGCTGACGGGGCGTATGGCGCAAATGTGAACCAGCTCATCGACTCGGGCGCCTGGGACGGCGAAGATGAGCTCGCAGACGCCTACGAGGCGCGTAAATGTTTTGCCTACGGGAAGAACGGCCAGGCTGTGCGTCAGTCCGGTCTGCTCGGCGCGCTCCTCGCCCGGGTCGATTTCGCCTATCAGAATCTTGACTGCGTCGAACTCGGCGTCACCACAATTGATCACTACGTCGACACGCTGGGCGGCATTGCCCGGGCCGTGCGCCGCGCCAAGGGGGCTGACGCGGCGGTCTATGTCAGCGATCAGACTGCGCCGGAAGGCAAGGTTCGGACGCTCGCCGAGCAGGTGGCGTTGGAAGCGCATACCCGCACGCTCAATCCGCGTTGGTATGAAAGCCTCCTCAAGCATGGCTACGAGGGCGTGCGCCAGATTGAAGCCCAGGTGACGAATACGATGGGCTGGTCAGCCACGACTGGGCAGGTTGATCCGTGGATCTACCAGCGCATCAGCGAAACCTATGTGCTCGATACGGACATGCGCGCGCGCCTCGCCGAACTGAATCCCAAAGCCTCCGCCCGCATGGCGAACCGGCTCCTGGAAGCCCACCACCGCAACTACTGGACGCCCGATCCTGAGACCCTTGAGGCGCTTCGCACCGCCGGGGAGGAGCTTGAGGATCGGCTCGAAGGCGTCAACGCCGCCGCCGCGGCCTGACGCAGGAGAATGACATGACGCTGCTCGATATCCCCCGCGCGCTCCACAGACGTCCAGACGGCGAGGGGAGCGTGCAGGTCAAGATGGACGCGGGCCCCCGCATCGACCGGGCAAAAGTGTTTGCCGTGTATGGCAAAGGAGGCATCGGCAAGAGCACGACGTCATCCAACCTGTCAGCGGCCTTCTCAAAGCTTGGCAAGCGTGTGCTCCAGATCGGTTGCGACCCGAAACACGATTCCACCTTTACGCTCACCAAGCGCCTGGTGCCGACGGTGATCGACGTTCTGGAGAGCGTGGACTTTCACACCGAGGAGTTGCGCCCGGAAGACTATGTCTATGAGGGTTACAACGGCGTGATGTGCGTGGAAGCCGGCGGCCCGCCTGCTGGAACAGGGTGCGGCGGCTATGTGGTCGGCCAGACGGTTAAGCTGCTCAAGGAACACCACCTGCTGGAAGACACCGACGTGGTGATCTTTGACGTCCTGGGGGATGTGGTGTGCGGCGGCTTCGCCTCGCCTCTGCAGCACGCCGAACGCGCTCTCATCGTCACGGCAAATGATTTCGATTCGATCTTCGCGATGAACCGGATCGTCGCGGCGATCAGGGCGAAGTCAAAGAACTACGACGTGCGCCTGGGCGGGGTGATCGCCAACCGGTCCAAGGCGACCGATGAGATAGATCGCTTCAACGCTGCGATCGGCCTGGAGCGCATTGCGCACCTGCCAGACCTCGACGTCATCCGCCGCTCGCGCCTGAAGAAATCGACCTTGTTCGAAATGGAGCCCTCGCCGGAGCTGGAGGCGGTGCAGACTGAATATCTGCGTCTGGCCGCCACGCTGTGGGCGGGTGAGCGGCAGTATGATGCGACCCCGATGAAGGATCGCGAGATCTTTGATTTTCTGGGGTTTGACTGATGACAGGCGCGGACACTCTGCCGGTCTATGGTTCCGGCCATGGTCCCGGCCATGGTCCCGGAACGAGCTACGCGACCCGTCGCGGCGCTCTTGAAACCTATTTCGATCGAACCGCACGCGACGCCTGGGAGCAGCTCACATCGCACGCGCCCGTCAGTCGCATCCGCGCGACCGTCCGGGCCGGTCGCGACCGTATGCGATCTGTGCTGCTGTCCTGGCTGGGGGATGATCTGACGGAGAAGCGATTGCTTGACGCAGGCTGCGGCACCGGCGCGCTTGCGGTCGAGGCTGCTGGGCGCGGCGCGCAGGTCCTCGCCATCGATCTCGCTGCGGGCCTGGTTGATGTCGCCCGCGAGCGCGCGCCGCATGCGCTCGCTGGCGCCATCGACTTCCGGGTCGGGGATATGCTGGATCCCGCGCTCGGCGCGTTCGACGCGGTGGCGGCGATGGACTCGCTCATTCACTATGAGCCCGAGGATGTTGTCAGGGTCTTGTGCGCGATCGCCCCGCGCACCCATCGCGCCATCGTGTTCACCTTCGCGCCGGCCACGCCTGCGCTGAGACTGATGCACGTCGTCGGGCGGCTGTTTCCGCGCACCGATCGAGCCCCGGAGATCGTGCCGATCAGTCCTCAAAACTTGTTCGAGCGGCTTGGTTCGGCGCCGGAGCTGCGCAGCTTCCGGCTCGCGCGCACTGTGCGCATCGTCAGCGGATTTTACACCTCGCAAGCCGTGGAGCTTGTGCGCATATGACGGGCAGTCGCTCATCACCGCATGTGTTCGCGCGGCTGAATCCGCGATGGCTTCCCTTCGCCGACGCGGCATCGTGCGATCTTCCGATGGGAAAGCTCCTTCGGTTGTCGCTGTTTCAGGTCGCGTGCGGTATGGCGGGCGTGATGCTGACGGGCACCCTCAACCGGGTGATGATCGTTGAGACAGGGATGTTCGGCTGGGTAGTCGCCCTGATGGTCGCCGCGCCGATGCTGCTCGCCCCGCTGCGTGTGCTGATCGGCTTCAAGTCTGACCATCACCGCTCCGTCTTCGGCTGGCGGCGGGTTCCCTACATGTGGTTCGGGGCCATGATCCAGTTCGGCGGCCTCGCAATCATGCCCTTTGCACTTCTGATCCTGTCAGGGACAGGCGTCGGGCCCGTCGCCGTCGGCTATGTGGGCGCCGCGCTCGGTTTTTTGCTGATCGGCGTTGGCATGCATACGGTGCAGACGGCGGGTCTGGCGCTTGCAGCTGACTTGGCGACCGATGAGACGCGCCCGCGCGTGGTCGCGCTGCTGTCTGTCATGCTGCTGCTTGGCGCGTTCGCGAGTTCGCTTGCGGTGGGCGCGCTGCTCGTCAACTTCACAGCGCTGCGGCTGATCCAGGTCATTCAGGGGGCTGCCGCGCTCGGTCTCATCCTCACGGTCGTGTCGATGTGGGGCATGGAGCAACGCTCCCCCGCACGCGCCCAGGCCGCGCCAGAGGATGATTCTACCCGGGCCCTCCTCGCGGCCCTCGCCGCCTTGACCCGCGGCGGCGAGGCCCGTCGGCTGCTGGTGGCTGTCGGCCTCGGCTCGGCCGCGTTTGCCATGCAGGATGTGTTGTTGGAGCCTTATGGCGGTCAAGTCCTGCATCTGCCGGTTGGTCAGACGTCACTGTTGACGGCCTTCTGGGCGTTCGGCGGTCTCCTCGGCTTCGCCGTCGCCGCCCGTCGACTCGCGCGCGGCGGCGAACCACACCGGATCGCCGGGCTTGGCGCACTTATCGGGGTCTTCGCGTTCGCAGCTGTCATTCTGTCGGGCGCTCTGCAGTTGTCCTTGCTGTTTCGCCTGGCCGCTGCTGGCATAGGTTTCGGCGGTGGTCTGTTCGCGATCGGAACACTGACCGCCGCGATGGCGATGGCCAAGGACGGAAAGTCGGGCATCGTCATCGGCGCCTGGGGTGCAGTCAACGCCGCCGCCATGGGCGCATCCATTGTCTTCGCAGGTTTCGCCCGCGACGCGGTGGCGGCGGTCGCGGCGACCGGATCCCTGGGACCGGGAGCAGATCATCCCGCCGTCGGCTATGTTTCAGTCTACGCCCTGGAGATCCTGCTCTTGTTCGTCGCGTTGGCCGTCATTGGCCCGCTGGCCCGCCTCGGGCGGCCCGGGACGCAGACGGTTCCGCAAAAACTTGGACTGGCGGAGCAGCCGCTATGACCATGCGATGTGTTTTTCAATACGGGAATGGAGGTCCGCCATGAACAACACGACCTTGATGACCACGACGACATTGGCGAATTTCGACATCGTCGGAATTCTGTTTTTCCTGTTCGTCCTGTGGTTCTTCGGGCTTATCATCTATCTCCGGCGCGAAGACCGGCGTGAGGGGTACCCTCTTGAAGAGGACACCACAGGTCGGCTGGAGACAATTGAGGGCTTCTTGTGGTTTGCCCGGCCCAAGAAGTTCCGTCTCGCTGACGGCACGGTCATCGCCAAGCCGGACATGCAACGCGACACCCGGCCGCTTGCACTGAAGCGGCTCGCCGTATGGCCCGGCGCTCCGTCCAGGCCAACCGGAAATCCCATGGCTGACGGCGTTGGTCCGGCGTCTTATGCTGAGCGGGCCAAGGTTGCCGACACCGATCTGCATGGAGCGCCGCGGATCGCGCCGCTCGCGGGTCTGCCAAGCTTCAAGATCCTGGCGCGTGATCCGGATCCGCGCGGCATGACCATTCTGGGGGCGGATGGAAAGCCTGCCGGGTCAGTCACTGAAGTGTGGGTTGACCGAATGGAATCTCTGATCCGCTATCTGCAGGTCAAAATCGATGGCGATGCGGCGATCGGTCCCCTGTTGGTTCCGTCGACAATGACGACAATCGATCGTCACAAGGGCGTCGTTCGGTGTGATGCGGCAAGCGCCCATCAATTCCGGGACGCGCCGCGCCCGGCGTCAGCCAGTCAGCTGACACGGTATGAGGAGGAGCGCATTGTGGCTTATTTCGGCGGCGGCTACCTGTACGCCAATCCGCGCCGCGCGGAGCCCTTGCTGTGAGTTCGTTCGAACACGACTTCGAGCCGACGCGCGGCTTGCCCGGCCGCCTGCCAGAGGGGGAGCGCATCCTCTGGCAGGGCGCGCCTGATTGGCGCGGCATCGCCGTGCACACGCTTCACGTGCGCCCGATCGCAGCCTATTTCGCGCTGCTCGCCGGCGGCCTGGTCAGCTACGGACTGACCTTCGGCGGGCTCTCGACCCCGCAGGCGATCGGTCAGGGCGTCCTTGTCCTGCTCGCCGGGGTCACTGTGCTCGGACTCCTTGCCGGCTTCGCACTCGCCGTCGCCAAGACCAGCGTCTATACGATCACGAACAGACGCTTGATCCTGCGCGTCGGCGTCGCGATTTCCAAGGCCGTCAACGTGCCGTTTTCGCTGGTTGACAGCGCCGCTTTGCGTCAGCATCGCGGTGGGACAGGCGACATCCCGTTGAAACTGCGGGACGGCGCGCGTCTGTCCTATCTGATCTTGTGGCCGCACGTTCGCCCGCTGCGCTTCAACGCGCCAGAGCCCATGCTGCGGGCGGTCGCAGCCCCGCAAAGCGTCGCGCGCCTGCTCGCCGACGCCCTGCAGGCGGAAATCGGCGGTCGGGTGAATGCCCCGCACAGCGCCGGCAGCCCAAACAGCACAGCCGGCGAGGGAAGACCTGTCCGATCGCTTGGCGCAGCACCCGCAGCCGCATCCGCCTGATCAGGCCTTCGTCCAGAGGAGCACGCAGACAATGAGCGCGATCGATGTCAGGCCCTTTCCGCGCTGGGCGCTGCAGGCAGCTGCGGCGCTGATCGGCGTCGCTATTCTTGGCGCGGCCTACGGTCGTTTCGAGCGCGCCGAGGAACCGCCAGGCGCGCCGCGTCTGGCCCTGCACGCCGCCGGCGCCCCGCTTGCTGCACGGACCCTCGCATTCATAGACCAGGGCGATGGCGTCATCGAGGTGCGTGATCCCACAACTGGCGCTGTCGTGCGCCGGCTGACCCCCGAGACCGACGGGTTCGTGTTCGGGGCCATGCGTGGTTTGCGTCAGGCGCGCACGGCGAAAGGCGCAGCACGCGATCCGGTTCTGCTGATCGAGCGCTGGCCCGACGGGAGGGTGACCCTGTTCGACCCTGCAACGGCGGTCTTTGTCAACCTGCGGGCATTCGGTATCGACAACAAGGCGGCGTTCGAGGCGTTCCTACCGCCCGCTGGCGTCGGGGGGCAGGGATGACTCTCTTTGCGCGTCGGCGATTTGAAACGCAATGCACCGTGGAACTGGAGCATTCTCAGGAAAGCCTCCATGCGCATGTCGTATTCGCCGGCATGGAAAACATCGGCCCGGGGGACAAAGTGCGCGTGCATGGCGCGCCGATCCGGCTGAAATTCGGTGAGCGCATGACGTTCCATCGGCTTGCCACCATCGAGCGCGCCCACTGGTTCGAGCGGCTCTGGGTGCGTTTTGCAGCCCGCTTCGATCTTGCAGAACTTTATGAAGTCAGCTTCAGCCCACGGAGAGCGCTATGACGGCCGTCGCAACCGCGTCAAGCCATGCTGCGACCAGGACCCCGGAAACTTCCGGCATGACGGAGCGTGAAGGCCAGAGACCTGACACGATGCAGCTGGCGCAGGAGGACACGATCCTCAGCCCCCGGTTCTATACGACAGACTTCGCGGCAATGGATCGAATTGACGTTTCCCCGGTGCGTCGGGAGTGGGACCCGCTGATTGCTGAAATGGCCAGTGACCCCAATCGAACTCATTTCAAACGCACTGAGGAATTTGACAACATTCTCGACAGTCTGCCGCAGGACCTGAGACTGGAATTCGTCGATTTTCTCGTCAGCTCACTGACGGCAGAGTTTTCCGGTTGCGTGCTCTACGCGGAAATCGTCAAGCGGGTGAAGAATCCCGACATCAAGGCGCTGTTCAAGTACATGAGCCGGGATGAGGCGCGCCATGCTGGCTTCATCAACGACAGCCTGAAGGATTTCGGGATCGGGGTTGACCTCGGGTTTCTGACCAAGACGAAGAAGTATACTTTTTTCAAGCCCAAGTTCATTTTTTACGCGGTGTATCTATCCGAGAAGATCGGCTATGCGCGTTATATAACCATTTTTCGCCAGCTCGAACGCCATCCGGAACTGCGCTTCCATCCGATCTTTCAGTGGTTCAAGGAGTGGTGCAACGACGAATTCCGCCACGGCGAAGCCTTCGCTCTGCTCATGCGCGCCGATCCGAAACTTCTCAGCGGCGGCAATGTGTGGTGGATCCGATTCTTCCTATTGTCAGTCTATGCCACCATGTATGTGCGCGACCATGCCCGCCCGGCATTCCACAAGGCGCTCGGTCTCGATCCGACAGCTTACGATTATCAGGTCTTCCGGATCTGCAACGAGATCACCCGCCAGGTTTTCCCGGTCACGCTCGACATCGACTCGCCAGCGTTCCGAAACGGCATGGAACGGGTACGGATCCTGACGGACAAGATGGCGGCGGCCAAGGCGAAAGGCGGGATCTTCTCGAGTGTGCGTCAGGCGGGTCTCGCAGTCCAGGTCGCCGTCATTCTGTTCGGTCTCTTCCTTCATCCGGTCAAGCCGAACCAGATCCCGCACAACATCCGCCTGCAGCCGGCGTGGTGACGTCCATGTGGGATCACGCGCAACCAGTTCTCGTCGCAGCCTTCGCCTGGTGGATCGCCACCGGCGCGATTCTTTGGCTCGACCAGCGGCCTGCGCGCACTTACCCCTTCAGTCTGGCGGTCGCGAGCCTCGCCCTCATTGCCGCAGTGGCCGGGCTGGCGGCCGCGGCGCGCGACACAGGTCCGCTTGGCGCCTACGCTGCATTTCTTTGCGCTCTGGTCGTGTGGGGATGGCTTGAGATGGCTTTCCTGATGGGGTTCATCACCGGGCCCAACACCAAGGCGTGCCCGCCGGAGGCGCGCGGCTGGAGGCGGTTTCGCCTGGCGGCCGGCGCGCTGATCTATCATGAAATCGCCATCGCGCTCGCTGCGCTTGGCGTCATCGGTTTGTCGTGGGGACATCCGAACCAGACGGGGCCTGCAGCGTTTCTGATTTTGATGATCATGCGGCTGTCGACGAAATTCAACATATTCCTCGGCGTCGCCAATATGGCTGAGCAGTTCTTGCCGCCGCATCTTGACTACCTCAAGTCCTACTTCCGAAGAGCGCCATTCAACCCGCTGTTCCCGCTCTCGATCGGTCTGGGGCTGGGGCTTGCTTTCATGGTCGGCGCGGCTGCGCTTGCGGCGCCCGACGGATCCGGCGCGGCAATTGGCGCCAGTCTCGTCTTCGCCCTGATCGCGCTCGCGGTCATCGAGCATGTGATGCTGATGACGCCAGCGCCGGAGTTCGGGCTATGGCGCTGGGCCCGCGCGTCCGCTGCCTCGAGCCTCTCGCCAAGCCACATGGACGCCGCCCCGCCGACGTCCCCCTTGACGCCCAGCCCGCGCGCCAGTGCAGCGCGCGGAGCCGAGTGACGCCTTTCAGGAGACTGCAGATGGATTTTGAAGCGTTTTTTCAGGACCAGCTTGATGGTCTGCGTCGCGAAGGCCGCTATCGCGTTTTCGCCGATCTTGAGAGATATGTCGGACGCTTTCCACGCGCCGCGCGCCACAGTGAGGCTGGCGTCAGCGAAGTGACGGTGTGGTGCTCCAATGACTATCTGGGAATGGGCCAGCACCCGGTCGTTCTCGCCGCCATGCATGAAGCCATCGACCGGTGCGGCGCCGGGGCTGGGGGGACACGCAATATTTCGGGCACAAACCACTCTCATGTGCTGCTCGAACAAGAGCTCGCTGATCTGCACGCCAAGCAGGCCGCGCTTCTCTTCACCTCAGGATACGTTTCCAATTGGGCTGCCCTTTCGACGCTTGCGTCGCGTCTGCCGGAGTGCGTGGTTCTTTCTGACGCCGGAAACCATGCCTCGATGATTGAGGGCATCCGGCACAGTCGGGCAGAATGCCGCTTGTTCAGGCACAACGATCCGGAGGATCTCGACCGCCTGCTCTCGGAGATCTCCCCAGGCCGCGCCAAGCTTGTCGCCTTTGAATCCGTCTACTCCATGGACGGTGACATCGCGCCGATCGCCGAGATCTGTGATGTCGCCGACAAGCATGGCGCAATGACCTATCTGGATGAAGTTCATGCTGTTGGCATGTACGGCCCGCGCGGCGGCGGCGTTGCCGAACGCGAAGGCCTGATGGATCGCCTCACTGTCATCGAAGGAACGCTCGGCAAAGCATTCGGCGTGTTTGGCGGCTACATTGCAGCCTCGACTGCGCTTGTCGACTTCATCCGCAGCTTTGCCTCCGGATTCATCTTCACCACGGCATTGCCGCCAGCCGTGGCGGCTGCGGCGCGTGCGAGCATCGCGCATCTCAAGTCAAGCTCGATCGAACGCCAGCAGCACCAGGAACGCGTGCGCGAGGTGCGGGCCAAGCTGTCGGCCATCGGCATTCCAATGCTCGACAATCCGAGCCACATCATTCCCGTGATGGTGCGTGACCCGGTGAAGTGCAAAGCCATCAGCGATTGGCTTCTCGACCGCTACGGCGTCTATATTCAGCCGATCAACTATCCCACGGTCCCGCGCGGAACTGAACGGCTGCGCATCACGCCGTCGCCGCTGCATAGCCCCGGCGACGTCGATCATCTGGTCGCTGCGCTTGGCGAATTGTGGTCGCAGTGCGCCCTGGCGCGCACTTCTCTGGCGGCTTAGCCCGTGCTCGCAGGCGCCACGCTGCTCGACGCTCCGCTCCGCGATGCCCCGCAAGACGCGTGCGGCGCCGGCGCTGGTGTGCTCATTCCGGCAATTGATGCAGGCGGCCGGCTCTATCCGGTCGAGAAACTGGCTGCCCACCGCAAGGGCCTGCATCATCTGGCCGTTTCCGTCTTCGTCTTCAGCGGTGATGCGCTGCTGGTTCAAAGACGCGCCTTCGGCAAGTACCACAGCGAGGGTCTGTGGGCGAATACCTGCTGCACCCATCCCAATTGGGGCGAGACCGGCGCAGCAAGCGCGCATCGCAGACTGCAGGAGGAACTCGGACTTGCAACCGCCCTGAGGTCCTGTGCGGTGATCGATTATGCGGCGGATGTTGGCGCTGGCATGCGCGAATGGGAGCGGGTCGAAGTATTCCGCGGCGACGTGGACCAGTCGACAGCGGTGCTTGCCGTCAATCCTGCTGAGGTCAGCGCGGTGTCCTGGCGCACTGTTGATGATCTCACCGCAGACGCTCGGGAGCGGCCTCACCTCTACGCACCCTGGTTTCGCATCTATCTCTCGCGATGGCTCGAATTGCGCCTGACAGCACCTTAAGCGCGCGCCCGCCAAGACGGTCGCTGCGGCTTCGTGCGCCGCAATGGGCGCGTCCATGATCTCCCCCGGCGCCACGGCGCAAGCGCCATCGCAGAGGGGTGATCACATAGGGGGTGATCGCAGGCGGGCGAGAGCCTTCCTACAGGCGCCATTGGCAAAGGATCTGCGCCCCCGAGACGCTGGATTTGAGATGCTGGTTTGGGGACGCTGGCTTCGGTCTGGGGGGCGGCGCGCCGCCGAGGAAGTCCTGACAGCCCGACGGTGATCGTCAAAGGCGCGTTTGCGCCGAGGGCTCGGCATCTGGCGGTGCAGGCCTGTTGGGCCAGCGCGCCCGTGCGCGGAACCGTCTTTACCGGCGCAACCCTGAAATCAGGCTGGCGTGCGCTGGCCTGGCGTTGTCGCGTGCGCCAGTGCGTCCTTTCGCGCCGCCATGCGCGATTCGATGAAATGCGCGAGCGCCGCCGCCGCCGGGCTCTGGCGCGCCGGCTCCAGCAGACACATGTCGGCCGCCTCGAGCATCGGCCAGTCCTGTAAAATCCGCACGCCCTCCTGGATCAACCCCCTCGGCATCACCGCATATCCGAGGCCCGCACGTACAGCGGCCGCGCAACCTGCGTGACTGGGGCTTGTAAACGCGCTGGTCCACGGGGCTTTGGCGCGGTCCAGCGCAGCCAGTGCACGGTCACGGTACACGCAGGCAGGCGGAGACAAAACCAGCGGCAATGGGCGCGCGCGTTCAGCGAACACGGCGCGCGCCTCGGAAAATCCCTCAGGAAGGCTATCCGTTGTTGGCCCAACCCAGACCAGTTCCTCGCGCCAAATCGCACGCGCCCCGGGATGAATTCGCTCAGGCGACTGCTTGATCAGCACAAGTCATGCAAACCGGCTTCGAATTCATCTATCAGCACGCGGGTCAACGCACAGGAGACATGCAGCATGACCTGCGGGTGAGCATCGGTGAAGGCAGCCAGAATATCGGGAAGATATGCAGTTGTAAAATCCTCCGGGGAGCCGAAACGGACCTCGCCGGAGATGTCCTGTGACCGGAACCGCGCCAGCATCGCATCGGCCGCCGCGATCATGTCGCGGGCATAGCCAAGCAATTTTTCACCGTCCGGCGTCAGGCGGACGTTACGCGTATCTCGCTCGATCAGCTGGCGGTCGAAAATCTCCTCAAGTTTCTTGATTTGCCCGGAAACCGCTGACTGCGATCGACCGACCAGCATCCCGGTCCGCGAAAAGCTGCGGGTCTCAGCCAGCGTCACAAATGTGCGCAGAAAGGCGGTGTCGACGTCGTACATTTTCCAGACTACTGAGGCGATGAGCGCGCGCCGTCAATGGCGGCGCGCGCTCCAACCAAATCCTCCGACCTCAGGGCGCAAGCGGGGCCGGACGTTCTGCGATTGGCTCCGGCATGGCGCTGGAATGCAGCAGCTGGATGCGCCACGCGCCGTCCTTCTTCTCCCAGATGAAGCTGTAGCGGGCCGTGACCCAGGTCGGCTTGCCGTCGCGCATGAGATCGAACGTCCAGATTCCGGCATCAATCGCCGTATTCTCGTCGAGCACCTCAATGTAGCGCTCGTTGATGGTCGGCTGCGGCGACAGCTTCAGAAAGTCGACGAAGTAAGCCTGGATTTCCTCCGGCGTGTCGCGGATCTGGTTCGACACGGTCGGCTCCAGGATGGCGTTCGGTGCAAACAGGTCCGCGACCGTCTTCGGGTCCTTGGTCGCGAGCGCTGCCTTCCAGGCTTCAAAGTTGGCCGCGACTTCCTCCGCACCGGGTATGACGGCCGCCGGCGCCGGCGGTTTGCTTGGCGCAGGCGGCGAGCAAGCGGCGAGCGCGCCAAGCGCGGCGGCGGCGAGCACTGCGGTAATGCGTGTGACGTTCATGGCTATCTCCCAAATCGTGGTGTGGCGAACATGTCCGCCGCACTGTCGAGGGGCAAGTAAAAAACAGGTCGTTTGGCCGCGGTTTTTCCGATAAATCCTATCAGGATTTCATGTTTTTTGTTTTCGTGGTCAGTAGCCATATATCGGCGCAATTAATCCCAGCCTGTGAGGTTGATATGCCGCTGGAAGTATTGATCGAAAATCTTGTTTCCCCGATTACCTTGGCTTTTTTGCTTGGAATGATAGCAACGATTATTCGGTCAGACCTTGAAATACCTGAGCCGGTAATCAAGATCTTTGCCATCTTCCTGTTGTTCTCGATCGGCCTTCAGGGCGGGCAGGAGCTTGCCGGCGTGGCCTTTGAGGACATAGCCAATGGTCTTGGCGTCATCGCAGCCCTGATCGTCGTGCTGCCGCTCATCGCCTTTCTGGTGGCCAAGTTCGTGTTGCGCCTCGACATCCCGAATGCCGCCGGCGTTGCGGCGCTCTATGGTTCGGTTTCCTCCGTCACCTTCGTGGTGTCGCGCGCCTATGCTGAAAGCAAAGGCACGCCCATGGACGGCTATGTCACGGGCCTCGTTGCTCTGATGGAGCTTGCAATCCTGGTCGCGCTTTTTTACGGGCGGTTCGCGCTCAGCCGGTCAAACGGCGACAGGGGCAAGCTCACCGCGATCCTGATGGAAACGTTGCGCGGGCGCGGGCTCGTGCTGCTCGGCGGCGGCCTTCTGATCGGCGGATTGATCGGCGACAAGAATTTTGCACGCATCGAGCCCTTCTTCGTGGACCTGTTCCGTGGCGTGCTCGTCCTGTTTCTGCTCGAGATGGGCATGACGGCGGCGCGCCAGCTCAAGGACTTCGCCAAGGTGGGGCCGGCCATGGCGGTGTTTGGCATCGTCATGCCGATGTTTCACGGCGCGCTCGCCACAGGTCTTGCAACCTGGGCCGGCCTGCCGCTCGGGTCCGCTTTCGTCATCGGCGCAGTTGCAGCGTCGGCGTCCTATATCGATGCGCCAGCAGCCGTGCGCGCGACATTTCCCTCGGCCAATCCAGGGATCTACCTCACCGCGTCCCTCGGCATCACCTTCCCCTTCATGCTGATCGTCGGAGTGCCGATGGTCTATCAAATGGCTGTCCTGTGGAGCAGTCTTTTGGGCGCCGACTAGCAGCAAGGAGCGGTCGGTATCCGGCAGCGACCGGCCGCTGGAAGCTGTCAGCGCTGGAGGACAGCGAGTGGTGGGGGCGCTGCAGTTTGAGGTGTGCGAAACACCTGACTTTGCGACGGCGCAGGCGAGGGCGCAGCCTGCAGCCGGCGACGCCGAGAGGCGGCCCTCGCCTGAGCGCCCTGTGTTCATTTTTCCATGACCCGCGGTGATCCAGAATGGCCTGGAGTGACCCGGGTTATCATTTGCGCACCAGGGATTTCCGGCTAGTCTGGAGCTCGTTCCGCTGCCCCGCTCGGGAAGGCCATGGGACTTCCCACGGACGGTGTCTGTTGGTAGTTTTGAGCGGTCACATAGCCATACGGCGCAGCGATGCCGGAAAAATGGCGGTTTCAGACGGCTCATGCCGGACCGCCAAGTCCCAGGGGGCGGCACCTCCCGCGACAGCACGGTCGAGACGCGTGCGATCACTGCGGCGCCCAGTGCGGCCGAAAGGAGACGACAGCATGAGAAACGGTGCAGCCGCCCTTCTCTGCACGGTCGCGATGGTGACCATCGCGTCCACATCTGCCGTCGCCCAGGACGCGGGCGTCGGCCCGGACCCGAAGGCGCCCTTGCTTGCTCGAACGGAACGGTTGCACGTCGAGCGGCAAGGCGGCGGGCTCCGCAATAGCGCCTTCAAGCTGGCGGAATTCAGCGGCGCCGGCCGCATGGCCGAGCGGTCCACCACCACGACGAAATACCTCGATGGCGCCTTTGGCGCCGTGAAGCAGAAGATCCAGGGCAAATTCACGGTTCTTTTGCCGGGGCAAACCGAGCCCGTGAACGTCGCCTGCGCTGGCGGCGAGGCGCAAACCAGTATCGGCTGGGCGACATTCCAGCGCTCCAGGCTCGCGTATCATTGTGATTTTGTCGGCGGAGGCGTGCCTGACGGTACGCGTCTTGATCTCGTCTTGTCGGAAACGGGCGGATTGCTGAAGGCTTTGGAGCAACCCCAGCGCGCCGGCGAGTTTATCATGGGCGATGTCGTATTGCGCGCCGAGACGCGGCAGGTCGACACCAAGCAAATCGCCAGTCCCGGTGTGCTTGGATACGTCATTTCCAGGGACGGCGTCGACATCGCCGGCCTCAGCTTTGCGGGATTCAAGAAATCGATCTATCTGCCGAGAACGGACGATCCCAATCGGACCGCCAGCGCCCTGCTGGCGCTGGCGCTCTACTTCTTCAACGACCCGGCGAACGGGTAACGGCGGGCATCGCCGACCGCAACCGCGCGACAAATTCAAGCCTGGCTGCCGCAGCCGCGTGTGAGCGCCCTGAAACGAGGATCATGCCTGCGCCGCCGCCGCGCCGGAATGCCATGCGCGCGAACCCTGCGACAGTCCCCGTCGCCGCGGTCTGGCGTGGCGGCGGCTGCCCGGCCTGTGTTGGCGAGATCGCCCTGGCGCGCTGGCTGGGCCGGCGGGGCGCGATCGCGATCGTCAATCGGACGGATGGGCAGACGACCTGCGCGATTGACCGCGGGGCGCTGCCGGCCAGGTTTCATGCCCGGGAGACGGATGGCCCGGTCCGGGCGCGCGGCTTTGTCCGCATCAATCCGCGCCGCAAGACCGCCATCGCGCACCCTTCTGCAGGTGGTCTCCGGCAGGACCAGGCTGGGATGCGATCCCGATCGGCGGCATTCGTCAGCGGTGGCGGCATATGTCGGCGCGCAGCTGGCCGCCCGGCCCTCAAGGATCGCCGGGGCCCGCCGACGGGCGTCCCCGGCTGCTTGACCTTCGCGCCGCACGGGTCCGAGGGGTGCCGCAACGGAAGCCGGCTACGCGCCTCCTGGCAGGGGCGGTGAAAGGTCTTGAACAGCCCCGCGCTGCATGGTCAACGTGACGCGAAGGCCGAAACCGCCCGGGACCGGCCGCGTCCTGCCACCCCCGCCATGTGAGGAACGCCCATGCGTGAAGCCGTCATTGTCTCCTATGCCCGCACGGGCCTCGCCAAGTCCATGCGCGGCGGGTTCAACATCACCCCGCCGATGTCTATGGCCGCCCACGCCATCGAGCACGCCGTGGCGCGCGCCGGTGTGGACGGGGCGGCTGTTGAGGACTGCTTCCTCGGCAACAACATGCACGGAGCGCCCAACATCGGTCGGCAAGCCGCTTTGCTTGCCGGCCTGCCCGTCACCACCGGCGGCGTGACGGTGAACCGCTTCTGTTCCTCAGGCCTGCAGACCATCGCCATGGCCGCGCACCATGTGATCAGCGACGGCGCTGACTGCGTGGTCGCAGGCGGTGTGGAAAGCATCTCCATGCCGCCAACGCCATTCCCGCGGGAGGCGGTCGATCCCAAACTCATCGACATCGCACCGGCGATCTTCATGGCCATGATCGATACCGCCGATATCGTCGCCGAGCGATAC
>JBILMQ010000136.1:0-9029 GCA_044375455.1 Caulobacterales bacterium
AGGACACCTCGTTGTCGACGGCCCAGCGCGCAGCCTTCAACGAAGACTTCGTCCAGCTGCGCGACCAGATCGGGCGGATCGTGGAGAATGCGGACTTCAATGGCCGCAGCCTCATCGGCGATGACTCCGATGACATGACGGCGCTCATGAACGACACAGGTTCGTCGACCATGACGATCACCGCGACGTCTCTGGCGCTTGGCGGTGATACGATCTCGGTGGCTGACGACGCGTCGTTCGCCACGTCGACCGAAGCCGGTGAAGCGTTGGACGCGGTTGATGAGTCGATCGCCGCCCTGAACACGGTGCTTGCCCGCTTCGGCTCTCAGTCGAACGCCCTGGAAGGTCACAAGAAGTTCCTGGGCAAGCTGAGCGACACGCTTGAGGCAGGCATCGGCAAACTGGTCGATGCGGACCTGGCCTCGGAAAGCGCTCGCCTCCAGTCGCTGCAGGTCAAGCAGCAGCTCGGGGCGCAGGCGTTGTCGATCGCCAACCAGTCGGCTGGCATCCTGCTCTCGTTCTTCCGTTAATCCGGATGAGGCGGACGGCGGTTTGCCGCCGTCCGCTGGTCCCGGTCATGAAGCGTGAGCGGCAATCCTGAAGGAGCTGTCAGCATGGATGCAGGTGGCCTCAAAGCCGCAAGCGTCCCGCTTCATGGGACGCAGAGCGCGACACAGGTTTCGTCGCCAGAACGCGTGCGCACCGAGGAGTCGGGAGCGGATGCGTCCTCGCGCATATCGGATCAGGCGGTGACGGCTGCGCGCAAGCTGCAGATCGATCGCGATCCTGCATCCGGGAAATATGTCTACACTGTCTACGATCCGCAAACGAACGAGATCATTGGCCGGTGGCCGATTGAGATGCTCGTCAAGGCAGTGTGCGACCCGAACGAGGCTGGACGGCTTGAGGCCGGCCGGCTCGTGAACTCGCGCGCCTGACCGTCGCGGCGAGTTTGGCATGGTGAACTTTGGCGCGCCTCCAGATCTGGGAGGCGCGCCTTTTTCCGTTGCCCTGCGCGCTTGTGTTGTTCACGAAGTGGTAACAGGTCACGGCCCATGTACGGTGCGCCGCCTTCGGCTTCGCCGGATCGTGGGGCGGCCAGGAGGAGAATCCCATGGTTGCGACCATCCGGTCGGACGCGGCGCTTGCAGCCGGGCTGAAAGGCGTTGGCGCCTCGGAACGCAGCCCCTCCCGGATCGAAGCGGACCTCGCTGGTGCGCCGCGCGGCGGGGACCCTGCGGTGCGCACGGCCATCAGCAACACGCCTGAAGCAGCTGCTCTTGCCTTGCTCAGGGGTGGGTTGCAGCGCGCGTTGAGCGCGCTTGATGTTGCAATCGGCGTTGGCGGCGGGGCCCTTGGTCAGATTGCCGCAGCGCGCGACGTCGCTGCCGAATATGCATCTGCCGCGCCGCAGGACCGCGCGGCTCTGGCGGCGCGTTTCAAGGCAATGGTCCAGCAGACGGAAGATCTCGTCGACAGTGCATGGGCGGACGGCGTGAACCTGCTCGCAGGCGCGCCATCAGGCGGCGTCAAGGTGAGTGCGGCCCTCGACGGAGCCGATCCCTTCGTCATTTCTCCGGAAGACTTCCGTGGCGCGGCGGGTCTCAGCCCGGGCGATCCCGACGCCGTCGGGGCGACGTTGTCGCGCATGTCCGACGGATTGGCCCGTCTGGCCCGGGACGCCCGCAAACTTGAGGCGCATATTTCCTTTCTCGGGCGGTTGGACGATGTCGTTCAAACCCTTGGTCCTGGCAGTGCGCCGCTTGATGCTGACGGCGCGCGGTTACAGGCTCTGGGCGTTCAGCAGGCGTTGCAGGGCGCCGGATTGGCGATTGCCAACGCGACCCCCGCCTCTGTCCTCTCGCTGTTCCGGGATTGACCCTGGCGCCCTGGCCTGGCTCTCTGGCCCGGCTCTCTGGCGTTGGTGTGCGCTGGCGTTCGCCCCACATGCGGCGCAACGCGGCGGCGCTGCGCGCTGAGGTGCGCCGGACCGACCGAAGGCGGCTGCAGGCTGGGCCTTGCAGGATGCGGCCTGCAGCCGGTTTCAGGTTCTGCCAAATACTCTGGCGAAAATGGTGTCGACATGACGCAGCTGGTGGGCGTCATCGAAGCAGGCATTGAGGTCGTCAGCGCCAAGAAGCGCGCAAATCTCCGGGTCGGCCCGGAGGTGATCGAGCAGTGCCCCGGGGGGGCGCGGCGCTGGGCTGCGCCATACGGCCATGGCGTTGCGCTGCACCAGGCGATAGGCGTCCTCACGGCTCGCCCCTTTCTGGGTCAACGCAAGCAGAACGTGCTGCGAGTTGTGCAAACCGCCCAGCAGCGCGAGGTTGCGCGCCATCGCATCCGGGTAAACGATCAAACGCTCGATGACGTCGGCCAGGCGATGCAGGGCGAAGTCGAGGTGGATGGTGGCGTCAGGCGCGATGCCGCGCTCAACTGAGGAATGGGAAATGTCGCGCTCATGCCAAAGGGCGACATTCTCGAGCGCCGGCGCTGCGGCGCTGCGGACAAGGCGCGCCAGGCCGGTAAGGTTCTCGCTGAGCACAGGATTACGCTTGTGCGGCATCGCGGACGAGCCCTTCTGTCCCTCGCTGAAGTACTCCTCTGCTTCCAGCACCTCCGTGCGCTGGAGATGGCGGATCTCCGTGGCGAGCCGCTCAACCGAGCTCGCCGCGACCGCCAGAGCGCAGAAAAACGCGGCATGGCGGTCGCGTGGGATGACTTGGGTGGAGACGGGTTCAACAGCCAGACCCAGGGCCGCGGCGACATGTGCTTCGATCGCGGGGTCGACGCTGGTGAATGCGCCGACGGGGCCTGAGATTGCACAGGTTGCGATTTCGGCGCGTGCGCCGAGCAATCGCGACCGCGTGCGCTGAAACTCCGCGTGATGGCCGGCCAGCTTCAGGCCAAAGGTTGTGGGCTCGGCGTGAATTCCGTGGCTGCGACCGATCGTTGGGGTTGTCTTGAATTCAAACGCTCTTCTCTCGAGAGCCGCAAGAACGCGGTCAACTCCATCGAGGAGGAGGTCGCTGGCCCGTGTCAGCTGGATCGCAAGGCAGGTGTCCAGGACGTCTGACGACGTCATGCCCTGGTGCAGGAAGCGGGCTTCCGGGCCGACATGCTCAGCGACACTGGTCAGGAACGCAATCACGTCATGGCGGACCTCGCGTTCGATTTCTGCGATGCGGGCAACATCGAAGCCTGCCTTGGCGCGGCACGCCTGAGCCGCCTCGGATGGGATCACACCGGCCTGAGCCATGGCCTCAGCCGCAGTCAGTTCGATTTCGAGCCAAATTCGGTACTTGGTCTCGTCGGTCCAGATTTCCGCCATGGCGGGACGGGCGTAACGCGGGATCATGGGATGGCGACCTTGCTGCGGTGTGGGGGCGAGATACGCGCTTCGCGCCGCCTTGCAAAGACGCGCTGCCGTTCAGGGAAATGGGCGAAAGCCGCGTGCGGCATGTGGGTGTGATGCGGCGGCGCGTTCCAGCCGATCCGTCGCAGCGTCAGGGCATGGCCCCTGGCCTGAGCCTGCGCGCCTTGGATGTCGGTGCGCTGGGGCGCCGGGGCGAGGCGCACGTCGCCTCCTGACCAATTCCGCGACACAGGGCCCGACATGAGTGCCGCCCCAGCTCGCTGTCCGCCAGGTCAATGTCCGAACCGCGCAGGCGTTCCCTCAGGGCGGAATGTCAGCGCGCGCGCAAGATGAGGATGTCCAGATCGCGCGTCGGCATGAACGCCGCGCGTCGCATTTCAAATGTCGTCGGCGAGGTCTTCACCAGTCCACCGGGGCCGCACAGTGTCATGAGGTCTTCAGGTGCTCCCTTATCGAGTGTGAGACTGAATTGCGCCGGCGGGCCAAGCTGGCGCGCGCGTCGCCACTCACGCCCGCCGCTCAGCGCGTAGCTGACCGTTTGTGCGCTCAGGACCGTCGGCTGGTCGGACGCCAGTCGTGCCGGACGCGTCGCGGCGGCCAGCCGCCTGGCGGCGCTTTCCCAGGCCGGACTGATGCAGTGTCTGGCCCGCGTGGGCGCGTCAAATGGCTGACCTTGATCAAAAACCACCGGGAAAGCGCCTGTCACTGGTTTGTAAGCGTGCTCGATCTGCACGGTCTCTCCGGCTGCGAACATCTGACGCCAGTAGAACGTTGTTCGGAGCCGCCAGTTTGCGACCGGGGTGGAGCCTTCAGCCCGCACCAACGCCCCGGCGCTCAACAGAGGTGCTGTGTCGGCAGGCTTTAGGGCAAGTATCAGGGCGTCAAGACCTGGATCATCCGGGCGCAAGGGCAGACCCGCGAGGCGCAATGCTTCTGTCACGTCGGCGCCCTTGGGCGTCAGCGCCTGCAACTCGATGTCGGTCGCGATCGGCGCGCCATTCACGGTGGCGCGGAAGTCAACGAAATTTGGAAACGTCTTCGACGGAAACTGGATCCCCCGGATGCTCATGTCGGGGGAGATGTCGGGCAGGGGAAATGCAACCAGAACTGCGACTGGCTCGCGGCTGACGTTACGGAAGGTATGGTGTTCTCGGATGCCCTGCCCGCTGATGCGCAGGTCCGCCCGCAGCAACCGCAGCGCCGGGTCGGGCTCCATCACAAGGCCGCCTGCGGGCAGGGCTGGCGAACTCTCTTCAGCGATGCTGGCGCCTGCAGCGACGACCATCCCGATCATCAACGCCGCAGTCAAGACGCCCAGGGTCCCGCGTCCGGCGCGCGCCCCAATGTCCGATCGAAGATCTGCCATGGCTCAGTCCTCCTGTGGCGTCATTCGACCAGAGCCTGACCCATGCGCGCAAGCACAGCCGCACCCTTGCGCCGTTGCCTGAGGGGATGCAGATAGAGGCAGGTGCGGGGAGCAGGCGCAACATGGCGGATCAATCGGGTCGGAACATGGACGACGCCAAGCCCGCCGCGGCTGCGCCGACGCCGTCGGCTCAGGGCCGGGACGGCTCGCCAGGTGTGGGGCGGACATCGGGTTTTCGCCAATGGCTCTGGCGCGAGATCGTGGAGTGGGCGCGCTTCCTCGTTTGGGCTGCGCCGGCGTTTCTGGCGTTTTCAACGGTTGGCTACTCGGCGTATCGGATCCCGTCTGAGAGCATGGTGCCGTCTCTTGAGGTCGGCGATCGGATTGCCGTGGCGAAGTGGGCCTACGGCTACAGCCGCTACTCTCTGCCTTTCGGCGCTGGCCTGCTGCCGCAATCGGAACATCGGATTTTCGAACGGATGCCGCGGCGCGGCGATGTGGTGGTGTTCATCCACCCCCAGCATGGTCAGACGATGATCAAGCGGCTGGTTGGTCTGCCGGGCGATCGCATCGAGGTGCGAGACGGGGTCTTGTGGATAAACGCGGTCGAGACAGCAACAACATTTCGTCGCGAACTCGTGCGCAAGCAGCGCGGGGAGGCGCGCGGCGTGGAAACCGTGGAGCAGTTCTCTGAAGCTTTGCCGGATGGGCCGACGCATCTGATCAACAACCAGCGCAACGATGCGGAAGCCGACAATTTTGGTCCTGTCGTGGTTCCTGAGAACGCCTTCTTCATGATGGGCGACAATCGCGACAATTCGATCGACAGCCGCTACTCGGATATGGGCTTCGTGCCCAGGGAAAACCTGATCGGCCGCGCTGAAACCGTCTTTCTGACCACGCGGTTCTGCTTCGGCGCTGATGGCGGCGCAGAATGCCCGCGTCCCCGACTGTTCCGCCCGCTAAGCCCTGGGCCAGGCAAGAGCACGCTTTAGCTGCGCGGGGTCGCCCGGGAAGATTCAGCCCCGGGAGTGCTCAAGGCTGGGATCGCCAACCCTGGGATCGCCAACCCTGGGATTGCGGGGCCCTGGGATTGCGGGGCCCTGGAATCCTGGGGCCCTGGAATCCTGGGGCCCTGGGATCGCGGGCAACCAGTGCGCGCCGCCGTCCCCGCATGGCGCAGTGCGCCTGGAGCCTGCCCTTGGCGCCGAAAGACGGCGGGGCGTGCTGGGTCTGGCGCAAGAGCCAAGGATGGCTGCGCAGGCCATCGCGGAGCGGTTGGGTGACGCAATTGATGCGACGGGCCATGATGCAGGCGTCGGCCATCGCCATGTGCGCGGTGACGTGTTCCCGAAGCGCGGGGGAAGTGTTAACGAAGCGCAGGGATCACGCTCGCGCCTGATCGCAAATGAATGCACGCAAGCGGGCGGATGGTGTGTTTGAGTGCTGGGGGATCTTATGAAGGTGGTTCGCAATATCCTGATTGGGCTTTTGGCCCTGGTCGTTCTGATCGGGGCGGGAGCCTACTTCCTGGCGCCGAAGTCCGTCACCGTCGAGCAATCTGTCGAGATCGACCGGCCCGCGTCGCTCATCTACACTGTATTGGCTGGCGCGAAGACCTTCAACGCATTGGTCGGCGCCCCGGATGAAGCGGGCAAGGCCGCCTATGAAGGTCCCGAATTTGGCGTCGGCGCCAAAACGGTGCTGCCCGATGGCGGTGCGCGCGAGATTATCGACGCCAAACCTTATGAAGCCCTCACGCTCGCTCTCAGCACCGCGCAGAACTCGGCGAAGGTGACGATCGCGATCGGTAAGGGCGAGGGCGCAGCATCCAAGGTCAGCTGGACCGAGGTGACCGAGCTCGGGGCCAACCCGATCGCGCGTCTTGCCGGGCAATTTCGCAAGGGGCAGATGACGCGCGACGCCGCAGCCCTCCTCCAGGCCTTGAAAACCGGTGTGGAGAAACTTCCCGACGTGGATGTTTCGGGTGTCTCCGGCGACATGGCCGAGGCTGCCGGCGGCGTTTTTGTCTTCGTCGCCGGTGAAACTGCTCAGGACCCGCAGCTGGTCGAAGCGGCGGTGCGCGGGGCGATGAAACTCGCCGCCGCCGTGCTGACGATCAACCGCATTGAGCCGTCCGGGCCGGGCCTGGTGGTGACCAGCGATTCCGGCAATGGGCAGCTCTCATTTCGGGCTGGCTTTTCGATCGCAGCAAAGCCTGCCGAGCCGCTGCGCGCGGGCGAGGATGTCGCCTTCGCTGATGCGCCCAAGGGCGAAGCGATGAAGGTCGCTTACGAGGGGCCGGTCGACGGGCTTGCGCAGTTCCGCCAGAAGGCGGCTGCCTATGTGGCGGCGCGCGGCGTGGTCGTCGCCGGCGCGCCATGGGACGCGTATCCATACGGTCCGTCCATGCCGGGCGCGCCGCTGAAGCTCGACATCTATTTTCCGGTGACCACAGCCGCCGCGCCTCCCCCGGCCACGGGGGGGCCGGCGCCGGCGGACGCTGCGCCGGGCCCAGCTGAGGCTCCTGCGCCGGATCCGGCCGTTGCAGCCCCTGTGCCTGCGCCTCCTCCGGCGCCTGCAACCGATGCGCCTGTTGATCTGACCAGTCCGCCGCGAACGGAGCCGTCTCAGCAGTAATCGCAAGATCGAAATAGCCACTGCGTTGACGATGAGCGTGGGGCTCGCTGCGTTGACGCATCGGCCGCGACGTCGGGCTGGCGTCGCGGCCGCAAATTTTGACCGGTCTGGTTTCCTGCAAAGGCGCCTCGGCCGCCATCAGGGGGCGCAGACCAGCGCCGGCCTGTAAGATGGCCCTGCAGACCAGCGCGCCGTTTGCTGCGAGGAGCTTTGCGATGACGCTGTCTCCCATTTCAGTGTCGGACATGACCAAAGTCGCGATTGGCATAGAGCGGCCGGAAGACGTCGTCGTCTCCCGTTACGGGCGCGTGTTTGCGTCGGATCATCACTGCGCGGTTGCTGAGATACACCCTGACGGCTCGTTCACGCGGCTCGGCCCGAAGGGCGGCGCGCCCAACGGCATCAATATGGATGCCCAGGGCCGGGTCCTGATCGCCAATTTCGGGATCTACGATGGAGAACCTGGACCGCTGGAGCGTTTCGATCCGCAGACCGGGTTACGCGAAACCCTGGTTGCTGAGATTGGCGGGCGCCGGCTGACTTCGTCCAATTATCCAATCGTCGCCCGCAACGGTGCGATCTACTGCACCCACTCGACATTCGCGCCAACCTGGCCGGAAGCGCTCGACGGTCGCGCCGATGGGTTTATCTATCGTCTGTGTCCGGATGGGAGTGTCGATATCCTGGCGGACGCAATTCCATTCGCCAACGGCTGCTGCCTGGATGCAGACGAAGCCTACCTGTACGTGAACCGCACATCGACGGGCGATGTCGTGCGGTTTCCCATTCTGCCCGACGGGCGGCTTGGGCCGTGCGAACCCTATGGCCCCACGCTCGGTCCTGTGCTGCGCGCGCCGGTTGACCCGGACAATCCGCCTGGGCCGGAGATCATGCGCCATCTTGGTTATACTGACGGAAACGGCTTCGATGCAGAGGGCAATTTGTGGGTGACGCTGCCGGCGGCCAACAAGATCGTCGCCATCACGCCGGACCGGGAGGTCGTTACGATCGCGCACGACGTCGATCACGCCATCCTCAATCATCCGACCAACATAGCATGGGGCGGGCCAGACCTGAGGGATCTCTATATTGGCTCCATCCGGGCGAACTATGTCGTCAAGGCGCGCTCGCCAACGCCAGGCCTGCCTCTGATCCATCAGCGCTGAGGCCTGGCGCCAAATTGCCAAACGTCATCTTGCTGCGGGCGGACAACGTCCTACCCTTTGGCCCCAATCGGAGGATTACAGACCATGGCTCTGCCTAAAGTGCTGGAAGGCAAATTGCGCATTCCCGTGATTGGATCACCGCTGTTCATCATTTCCCAGCCCGATCTGGTGATCGCGCAGTGCAAGGCTGGCGTCGTTGGGTCGTTTCCGGCCCTCAACGCTCGCCCGGCCCCTGTCCTGCATGACTGGCTAGACCGCATCACGACCGAACTTGCGGAATGGGACGCGCACAACCCTGACAGGCCCAGCGCCCCGTTCGCCGTGAATCAGATCGTGCACAAGACGAATGACCGCCTGCAGCACGACGTTGAGGCGTGCGTGAAGTTCAAGGTCCCTGTAATCATCACCTCGCTCGGCGCACAGCCCTGGTTGAATGAGGCCATTCATTCCTATGGCGGCGTTGTTCTCCACGACATCATCA
>JBILMQ010000137.1:0-9017 GCA_044375455.1 Caulobacterales bacterium
AGGCGGCGTGGAAAGCATCTCCATGCCGCCAACGCCATTCCCGCGGGAGGCGGTCGATCCCAAACTCATCGACATCGCACCGGCGATCTTCATGGCCATGATCGATACCGCCGATATCGTCGCCGAGCGATACAAGCTCAGCCGCGAGTATCAGGATGAATTCTCCCTGGAGTCGCAGCGCCGCATGGCGGCGGCGCAGCAGGCGGACAAATTCAAGGACGAGATCGTCCCGATGAAGACGAAAATGAAGGCGGTCAACAAGGAAACGCGCGAAGAGACGATCGTCGACTACACGGTCACCCGAGACGAGTGCAACCGCCCCGACACCACCATGGAGGGGCTGGCCAAGCTCGAGCCAGTCAAGGGCCCGGGCAGGTTCGTCACTGCGGGCAACGCCAGCCAGCTGTCCGATGGCGCCGCCGCCGTGGTGGTGATGGAGGCAAAAGAGGCGGAACGGCGCGGCCTGCAGCCGCTCGGCCGGTTTGTCTCCTGGGCGGTCGCTGGTTGCGAGCCCGATGAGATGGGCATCGGCCCGGTCTTCGCCATTCCCAAGCTGCTGAAGCGCCAGGGCCTTACGGTCGATGACATCGACCTGTGGGAGCTCAATGAGGCATTCGCCAGCCAATGTCTCTACTGCCGTGACAGTCTCGGCATCGACCCGGCGAAGTACAACGTCAATGGCGGCTCGATCGCCATCGGCCATCCGTTCGGCATGACCGGCGCCCGGCTCGCAGGCCATATCCTTCTTGAGGGGCGCCGTCGCAAGGCGAAGTGGGGCGTGGTGACGATGTGCATTGGCGGCGGTCAGGGCGGCGCGGGCCTGTTTGAAATCTTCAACTGATGGCAAGCAGCCGCATCCGGCGGGTCTGTCGGCGTTAAATCGCCGGGCGCCGCGCGCCAGAGGGCTCCATGGTCAGTTCCGTCATTATCACCGCCAGGCATGGCGACGTGCTGGTCATCACCAGTGACCATCCGCCGGTCAATGCGCTCGGGCAGGCCGTGCGGACTGGTATCGCGACGGCGCTGCAGGAGGCGATCGCTGATCCGGCGATCCGCGCCGTCGTCCTACGCTGCGCCGGGTGCACTTTCTTTGCCGGCGCAGACATCACGGAATTCTCCAGACCGACCTCTGGACCGCCGCTCTCGGAGGTTATCGACGCCCTTGAATCGAGTGCAAAGCCCGTTGTCGCCGCAATCCACGGAACTGCTCTCGGCGGCGGGCTCGAAGTTGCGCTCGGTTGCCATTACCGCATTTCAGCTGCAGGCGCGAAACTCGGACTTCCGGAAGTCAGGCTTGGCCTCCTGCCTGGCGCCGGAGGAACCCAGCGCCTGCCGCGCCTGATCGGCGTGCAGGCTGCCCTGGAGATGATCGTGGGCGGCGATCCGATCCCGGCCGAGCGCGCGCTTGACCTCGGCCTGATCGACGCTGTGGTGGACGGCGAGGATCTCGAGGCCGACGCGATCGCCTTCGCGCGGGCGGCGGCTGACCGCGCCAGCCACCCGACTGCGCGCGCGTGCACGGACAAAATCGCCGAGGCGGCGCGCGATCCGGCCGTGTTCGACCGGTTCCGCCAGGTTCATGCGCGCCGCTTCAAAGGGTTCGAGGCGCCCGAGGCCTGCCTCCAGGCTGTCAAGGCCGCCGTCGATCTGCCCTTCGCCGAGGGGATCGCCAGGGAAGGCGAGTTGTTTCTCAAACTGCTGACGGGCGATCAATCGCGCGCCCTGCGCTATGTCTTCCTCGCTGAACGTGCAGCCGCCAAGATCAACGATCTTCTGGCTGAGACCTCTGCCTTGCCGATCAGCGCGATTGGCGTGCTCGGGGCCGGCACAATGGGCGGGGGCATCGCGATGAGTTTTCTGTCCGCTGGCCTGCCGGTCACCATCGTGGACCGTGAGGCTGCCGCGCTCGAGCTAGGTGTCGCCGTCATCCGCGCCAATTACGAGGCGTCTGCGAAAAAGGGCCGGATAAGCGCCCGGCAGGTCGAAGAGGCTATGGCGCGTCTGACGCCAAGTCTGAACGCCGCCGATCTGGCCGGATGCGATCTGATCATCGAAGCCGTGTTCGAAAACATGGACCTCAAGAAGGAGGTGTTTGCGCAACTGGACGCCATTGCCAAACCGGAGGCAATCCTTGCCACCAACACCTCCTATCTGAATGTCGATGAGATCGCCGCGGCGACCCGCCGCCCACAGAGCGTCATCGGCCTGCACTTCTTTTCGCCAGCCAATGTGATGCGCCTTCTTGAGATCGTGCGCGGCGCACAAACATCCGCTCCGGTCCTGAAGAGCGCGATGGAGATCGCGCGCCGGATCGGCAAGATCGCCGTGGTGGCCGGCGTCTGCCCTGGCTTCATCGGCAACCGGATGCTCACCCCCCGCCAGCGCGCTGCCCAGGACCTCATCCTGGAGGGGGCAAAGCCGTGGGATGTCGACCGTGTGCTGGTAGATTTCGGTTTTCCCATGGGTCCCTATCAGATGTCGGATCTTGCCGGCCTCGACATCGGTTGGAACCGCGAAAGCTCAAAGAGTGAAACAATCCGCGACGTCCTGTGCGAGCACGGCCGGCGGGGCCAGAAAACCGGCAAGGGCTATTACGATTACGATAAAAACCGACGATCGACGCCGTCGCCGGAAGTTGAGGAGATCATTGCAGCGTTCGTCCTGAAATCCGGCAAGGCCCAGCGGGTCTTTTCAGACCAGGAAATTCTGGAGCGGATGCTGTTTGCGATGGTGAATGAGGCAGCCAGGATCCTGGAGGAGCGCATGGCGCAGCGCGCATCAGACATCGACGTCGTTTGGCTCAACGGCTATGGCTGGCCGTCTTTCACCGGCGGTCCGATGTTTTGGGCTGATACGATCGGCGTCGCCAGGGTCGTTGCCGGTCTTGAAGCCTTTGGCCAGACGCCGGCCGGCTTGCTGCGAGAGGCGGCGGCGTCAGGCCGCAAGCTGGCTGAGGCATGACCCAACCGACCCTCGCCGCGCCCTCAATGGAATCGATCGCCGCCGCGCTTGCCGCGTCTGGTTACATCGCTACGCCGGCCATCATCACCACGATCTTCCTTGCTCTGCGGTTGCAGAAACCCGTGCTTGTGGAAGGGCCTGCAGGCGTCGGCAAGACTGAGCTCGCACAGTCGCTCGCGCGCGGCTTGAACCTGCCGCTCGTGCGGCTGCAATGTTACGAGGGGCTCGACGAAGCCAAGGCCCTCTATGAGTGGAAATACGGCAAGCAGCTCCTCTACACCCAGATCTTGAAGGAGAAGATCGCTGATCTGACCGGCGAGACAGCCTCGCTGTCCGAGGCGCTCGACGCCCTGAATGAATTTCAGGACGTGTTCTTCTCGCGCGCCTTCCTGGAGCCCCGCCCGATCCTGCGGGCGCTCGAGGATCCGCGCGGGACAGTTCTGCTGATCGATGAAATTGACAAGTCTGATGAGGAATTCGAAGCTCTTCTTCTGGAAATTCTCGCGGAGAACCAGGTCACGGTTCCCGAAATCGGCGCCATCAAGGCCAGAGTCGCTCCCCTTGTCGTGCTCACCTCGAACGCCACGCGTGAGCTCGGCGACGCCTTGAAGCGGCGCTGCCTGCACCTCTACATCGATTTTCCTGACAGCGAGCGTGAACGCCGGATCGTGCGCGTGCGCGCGCCCGGCATATCTGAGCAGATGCTGCGCGAAGTCGTCGCCTTCGTGCAACGCGTGCGCGACGAGAAACTGCGCAAGCTTCCCTCCGTCAGTGAAACCGTCGACTGGGCCCGCACCATGGTGCTGATGAACGCCGATACTCTCGCCCCCCAACTCGTGCGGGACACCTTGGGGGTGCTTTTGAAGCGTCAGGCAGACTTTGCGGAAATCACCGACAAGATCGATGTTCTGACCGCGCGCGCGCGCGCCGATGCTGCGGGTGCGGGCTGATGGAGCTGGCGCTCGCGGGATTTCTGCGGGCTTTGCGTGCGGCCGGCTCGCGGGTCTCGCCTGGAGAGGCCATCGACGCTGCGCGCACCATTGCTCTTGTCGGCGTCGCCGACCGCGCGACGCTCAAGACCAGTCTCGCCGCCGTTCTCGCCAAGTCTCGCGAGGAACGCGACACCCATGACAGGGTGTTCGACCTCTACTTCCGCCGTGAGTTTCTAACGTACAGTGAGGATCAAGATCCCGCATCTGCCTCGGCGCAGGAGCACGCGGAGGCGGATGCGGCGAAGGACTCGTTTCAGGCCCTGGCCGAGAGCGGTGATGACGCGGCGATCGCCAGCGCCCTGGAGCGGGCGGCCGCGGCGGTAGGCGCAAGCGACATACGCTTCGCTACACAGACCGCTTTCTTTGCACGGCGCATGCTCGAATCGCTGGGCGTAGAGCGTATGGAGGCTCGCCTGATGGAGCGTCTGCGCGCCGGCGGAGAAGACAACGAGCGCGCAGCCGAGGTGATGATCGCCGCGCGCAGGCGCATGCAGGGGCTCGCGCGACGCGTTGTTGAAGAACGTTACCGTGTCTACGGACGGCCAGCGACGGAAACCTTTCTGGACGATGTTGTCGCCCGGCGGGCAATTGACGCCTTGACGATTCGCGATATCGCGCGCCTGAAAATTCTGGTGGCCCGCATGGCCAAACGCCTGAGCGACCGCCATGCCCGCCGCAGGCGCGTGCGCGATCGCGGCAGGCTCGATGTGCGTCGCACGCTCCGCACGAACGCAGGCAGCCAGGGCGTGCCCTTCAAGCTGATCTGGAGGATCAAGAAGAAAGACCGACCCAAAGTCGTTGCAGTGTGCGACGTCTCTGGTTCAGTCGCCCGCTCGGTGCGCTTCCTCTTGATGTTTCTCTACGCGATGAAGGAGGAGATCACCGACCTGCGGACATTCGCATTTTCCTCGCGCCTGGCCGATGTCGGGTCGACGCTTGAGGGCAATGATTTTGACGCTGCTTTCGAACGCATCCTGCGCGACCTTGGCGGCGGCTCCACCGATTACGGACAGGCGCTTGCAGATCTGAGCGATGATTACCGCGACGCTGTCGACCGGCGCACGACCGTTGTGATCCTGGGCGATGGGCGTTCCAACCACGCTGATCCGAGGCTTGATCTTTTCCGCGCCCTTGCCGGTCAGGCCAAGCGGGTTGTTTGGCTGTCTCCCGAACCCCAGGGGCAATGGGGTTCGGGAGATTCATGTCTTCTGCAATACCGGCCCCATTGCACCGTCATGGCCCATTGCGCCACAGCGCTTGATCTCGAGCGGGCGATCGACGACATCCTGAGCGCCTATTGACGAGGCGCGTCTCGCCTTTTTGACAGGTTCGCGCTAAGAGGCGTCCAGCTTCACGACAGGGGAGAGTAAAGCCATGGGAAAGATGGAGAAACCAGGCTCCACGTTCGGGTTCAACCCGCTGGATGATCTGCACGATCTGCGCATGTCTGAGAAGGCATTGCCGCTCCTGGAGCATGTGAAGCGCTTCGTTCGAGAGACAGTTCAGCCGATGTCGGAGGAATTCTTCAGGCTCGGAGAAGGACGCGCCGATCGCTGGAGCTATGCCCCTGGTCAGCTTGAACTTCTCGAGGGCGCCAAAGAGCAGGCCAAGAAGGAGGGACTGTGGAACTTCTTTCTGCCCGACGCCGAGACCGGGGAGGGCCTGAAGAACCTCGATTACGCGTACATCGCGGTCGAACTCGGAAAGAATCCGCTCGCATCCGAATGCATGAACTGCTCCGCCCCCGACACAGGCAACATGGAGGTTCTGGAGCGCGTTGGCACGCCGGCCCAGAAGGAGCGCTGGCTGAAGCCGCTCCTCGACGGCAAGATCCGCTCCGCTTTTGCCATGACCGAACCGGATCGCGCCTCGTCCGACGCCAAGAATGTCGGCATGCGCGCGGTGCTGGAAGGCGATGAATGGGTCATAAACGGCGAAAAGTACTACATTTCCGGGGCCGGCGACCCGCGCTGCAAGATCATGATCACCATGGTCAAGACCAGCCCGGATGCGGCGCCGAACAAGCAGCAGTCACAGATCTTGGTGCCCATGGACACGCCTGGCGTTCAGGTGCTTGGGCCGATGTGCGTGTTCGGCGAAGACGACGCCCCCCACGGCCACATGCACATCCGCTTCGACAATGTGCGCGTGCCCAAAGAGAACATCTTGCTGGGCGAGGGACGGGGCTTTGAAATCTCCCAGTTGCGCCTCGGGCCCGGCCGCATCCACCACTGCATGCGCTCGATTGGACAGGCGGAACGTGCGCTCGACCTCATGGTGACGCGCGGCCTCACACGCGAGGCCTTTGGGCGCAAGATCGGATATCTCGGCGGCAACATAGAAATCATCTCTCGTGCACGTATCGACATTGAAGCCATGCGGCTCATGGTGCTGAAGGCGGCAAAGGCCATGGATGTCCTTGGCAACCGTGAGGCCCGCGTCTGGGTGCATATGGTCAAGGCCATGGTGCCGGAACGCGTCTGTCAGATCATCGACCAGGCCATCCAAATGCATGGCGCAACTGGGGTCTCGCAATGGACCCCCCTCGCGCGGATGTACACCGGCCAACGCACGCTGCGCATTGCTGACGGGCCCGATGAGGTGCACCACCTCGTTGTGGGCCGCAACGAACTGCGTCGCTCCGAGGATGCCGCTGAGGACGTCACGTCGGCAGCCGTCTGGCGGAACTGACAGGTTGGCGCGCGTCGCAGGTCGCGGCGCGCGCCGGTCTGCACCACCACTGCCCACGCGTGCCGGCGTCGAGGCTGGCGCCACGCCCCCGGCACGCAGCACCGGCCGGGTCGATGGTGCAGAGGGTGCGGGCTGGCCATCGAAGCGAGGCGTGTGCGGATCTAACAGATAGCAACCGTAAGGCGGCCTGTGCAGCGGATGTACCGCTCGGTGGGTCAGGGGGCTGCGCTGCGCCTGGTGGTCGAACGGCGTCGTCGCCATCCCCCTGTTCCCCTGGCCCCTGTCTCCCTGGCCCACCTGCACATACGACGCTTGACAGACGGGAATCTCGACCCTGCGCATTACCTTGCGGTCAGCGCGCCGATGCCTATGCTTGACCGGGGCGGAGCAGGGCCAGCGTCGGTCGGGCAGCCGCAGAGCGGCCAGACCTGCGCGCTGGCGGGATGTCCGCTGGCCCCGTCACAGGGCGGCGCTGCCGGGCGCGCTCCTTGCACGGCGATCGCGCAGCGTCTCAGACAGACAAACCGAAATCGGAGGCGAAGGTGGACATCAGAGACAAAATCGTGGTGGTGACCGGGGCGGCGAACGGCATCGGCAAGGCGCTTGCCCAGCGCTTCGCGGCGGAAGGCGCGAGGCGTGTGGTCTGTGCTGATCTCGATGAGGCGCGCGCCAGGAGCGTGGCCACTGCGATCGGCGGCGTCGGCATTGGCGTCGATGTGGGCGATGAGGCAAGTCTGTCCGCTTTGATCGAGACCGTTGAACGCGACATCGGCCCGATCGATCTGTTCTGCTCAAATGCCGGCATCGGTTTTGCCGGCGGCGCAGACACTGACAACGACAAGTGGAGCAAGATCTGGGCGGTCAATGTCATGGCGCATGTGTGGGCCGCGCGCCACCTTGTGCCGCGCATGGCCGCGCGCGGCGGCGGTTATCTGCTGAACACCTCTTCTGCGGCGGGACTGCTGTCGCAGATCGGGTCGGCGTCTTACGCCGTGACCAAGCACGCCGCTGTCGGGCTTGCCGAATGGCTTGCGTTCAGCCACGCTGATCAGGGCGTGAAAGTGTCCGTGCTTTGTCCCCAGGCGGTGCGCACGGCCATGACCGCTGGCAATCCGGACGGCGTGGCCTCGATCGATGGCATGATCGAGCCGGAAGCGGTGGCTGAAGCCTGCATCCAGGCGATCGCCGCGGAGCAGTTCTTGATCCTGCCCCACCCCCAGGTGCGCGACTATATGCGCAACAAAGCCGAGAACTACGACCGATGGATTGGCGGGATGCGCAAACTCAACCGACGCTATCAAGGTTGACGGCGCCTCACGGTTCTCAATCCAGCAAAGCCGCGCTCCCCCGCGCGACCAGCCCGCAGAACGTCGCGCGTGCGGTTGGCCTGTGTCAAAGGACAGAGCTGTGTGTGGCGGGACCGGTCTTACAGCCCCGACCGGGAGCAACCTGACGGCAAACTCATCGCCGCGGCCAGAGCATCTGAGGTCCGACGCCTTCGCTGCCTCTATACTCGAAAGTTTGCGGAGGGCTTGATGGAGCTTTGGGTGAAGTTGGTCTGCGAGACGCCCTGTTCCGGGCGCCTCGTAGTCGCGTCCCGGCGCGTTCTCTAATCGCGTGGGTCAAGTGGCTATCTTCAACCTGCCGGCCTGGTCGGGGTGATGGTTCTCTCCGGGGTCGGCTCCTGGCCACCGCATGATGGCGTTGGACGGTGGATCGGTTGAAAGTGGTGTTCGCGGTGGCGGCAAAGCCGACCCGCTGCGCCAGGGAGCGACCTGATCCGCGCCATCGTCCCGACCGGGACGTTTGGTGAAGGGCGCCGAGCTTTAGATGTAGAAGTATCTATCTGATCTGATGTTTCGTTGCCGGCGTTGCGGGTGTCCGCCGGGTCGAAAGTGTAAGACGCCACCGCTCATGCGGCTCGGCCTGGGTTTTGTTTTTCGCGCGCGAGCGGTGCGGGATCAAGGAAGGTCTGCATCGGGGTTTTGCCGAAACACCAGCGCCCTTGATGCGTGCGCGCCTCGTTGTAATGCGCGACCTATTCGTCGAGATCGGCCTGCAGCGCGTCGATCGTGGCTAGACCTTCTTGCGGAAGGCTACGCGATAGAACTCGTCGAGCAGCGTCTTGTGGAAGCGCTCGCAAATCCCGTTGGCCTGTGGCGACTTCACCGTCGTACGGGTGTGGTCGATGTTTTCCATCGGGGACTGTCAGAAATTCTGTGTACGGGCGGCGGGTTGCACATTAGGCCTGCATGGCCCGTAAGAAGCGTTCACCAAACATGACGGCGAACTGGGCTTTGGCCATAGCCCATTCACGCAGCGGCATCACCCACTCTTTTTCGGTTCGGCTTAGAACGAGGTAGAGCAGCTTTG
>JBILMQ010000138.1:0-8991 GCA_044375455.1 Caulobacterales bacterium
CGTCAGGCGCGCGATCCCGGCGCTCACGGCAGCCACCATTGCAGGCATGTCGCCGTCGCTTGAATCAAGGACGATGTCTGCAAGCGCGCGCTGCGGCGCGATGTGTACGGCGTGCATCGGCTCCACCGTCGTGTCGAATTGCATGGCCGCAAACTCGGCGGTGCGTCCCCGCTCGGCGACGTCGCGCGCCACCCGCCGGGCCTGGCGCACGTCGCGCGCGGCGTCGATGAACACGGCAAGGTCGAAATGACGCCGGACCGGCTCGCTCGCCAGGACATGCAGACCTTCCACGAGCACAAGGCTGTGGGCCTGATCCCACGCCTCGAAGCCGGTGCGGGTGTGTGTGGCGAACGCGTACACAGGCTTGTCAAACGCTTCGCGCCGACGCAGCGCGCCAAGGTGGCGCGCCAGCAATGCGTGGTCCTTTGCTGCCGGCTCGTCGAAGTTATGGGTTGCAGGGTCAAAGGCGGGTATGGCGCTGCTGCATCGGTAGTAGCTGTCCTCCGCCAGGATCGCCGCGTCGGCGTGGCGAAGTTTGAGCTCCCGCGCCAAGGTCGTCTTTCCCGAAGCTGACCCTCCGGCGATGCCGACGATGAACGGGGCCGGCATCACATCACCGGGTCGGCACGGGTTCTTCGCCTCGATAGTCGTAGAAGCCGCGTCCTGTCTTGCGGCCAAGCCAGCCCGCTTCGACGTACTTCACCAGCAACGGACACGGACGGTATTTGCTGTCCGCAAGGCCGTCATGCAGCACCTGCATGATCGACAGGCAGGTGTCCAGGCCGATGAAATCGGCGAGCTCCAGGGGACCCATAGGGTGGTTCGCACCGAGGCGGAGCGCTGTGTCGATGGAGCGCACGGTGCCGACGCCCTCATACAGCGTATAAATCGCCTCGTTGATCATTGGCACGAGGACGCGGTTGACGATAAAGGCCGGAAAATCCTCTGCATTGGCAACCGTTTTGCCCAGGCGGTTCGACAGCGCCACCGCCATGTCATACGTGTCTTCGCTGGTCGCCAGGCCGCGGATGACCTCCACAAGCTTCATCAGCGGCACTGGATTCATGAAGTGCAGGCCGATGAACTTCTCCGGGCGATCGGTAATTGCGCCGAGCCGGGTGATTGAAATCGATGACGTGTTGGAGGCAAGATACGCTTCGGGTCTGACGATCCGCACGATCTCGGTGAAGATCTTCTTCTTCACCTCCTCGTTTTCGGTCGCCGACTCGATCACGAGGTCGCAGGGCTCCAGATCGGGCATCGCCAGACTGCGCACGATGCGCGCCATCGCTTCATCCATCGACGCTTGCGTGACCATTCCGCGCCCGACCTGGCGGCTCATATTGTGCCGGATGGTCGCGAGCGCTTCGTCGATGCGGCGCTCTGCGGCGTCGTGCAAGAGCACCTGGTAGCCGGCAAGCGCACACACGTGGGCGATGCCATTTCCCATCTGGCCCGCGCCGATCACGCCGATGGTCTTCAGCTCGGTCGTCGTCTTAGTCATGGTGCGGCCCAGGCTCCGATGCGAAGGCCCGGACACGCGCGGGCGGAAAAATACTCATGCCCCTTTGTAGCCAATCGTGCTGCGTTGCAGCAAGGGCCTTCCTGGCCGCATCTTGCGGGTCTGATCGGTCACGGGGCGGCTTGCCGCTGAAACCGACCGGGCCCGACCAGGCCCATCCACCCAAACCATCCAGCCGGGCCCATCCAACCGGGCCGCCCGGGGCCCGACAGTGCAGCTTCGCCAACCCAGGCCCGCTTCCGAGCCCCGGAGGTACGGCCCACGCGCCGTGGGCCCGTGCGCCGCGGGTTATCCGCTGCGACCCCTGGCACGCAGCGGCTCTGCCGGCGTTGTTGGCGCAACGCCACACCCGACAAGACCTTTGATCATAAACTCAAGCGAAGACGGGTCTCCGAGAGGGCTGGCGCGCTTAAACGCCCGCCTTCTCCAGCTCTGTCACGAACTCGGGCACCACCGCGAACAAGTCGCCGACCAAGCCGAAATCCGCCACCTGGAAGATCGGCGCCTCCTCATCCTTGTTGATTGCAACGATGACTTTGGAGTCCTTCATTCCCGCCAAGTGCTGGATCGCGCCGGATATGCCGACGGCGACGTAAAGCTCTGGCGCCACCGTCTTGCCGGTCTGTCCGACCTGATAATCGTTCGGGGCGTACCCGGCGTCGACGGCTGCGCGCGATGCGCCGACTGCAGCTCCAAGCCTGTCGGCCAGCGGCACAATATACTTCTCGAAGTTTTCACCCGAGGCCAGCGCCCGTCCGCCCGAAACCACCCGTTTGGCTGCGGTCAGCTCAGGCCGGTCGGACTTCGTGACTTCCTCGCCCAGGAAAGCGCTTTTGAACGGACCCGTCGGCGCCGCCAGGCTGTCCACCGGCGCCGCGCCGCCCTCCGCCGCCGCCTTGAAGGCGGTGGGCTGCACGGTCAGCACTTTCTTGGCGTCGCTCGACTCAACCGTCAGCAGCGCGTTGCCGGCATAGATCGGACGCACGAAGGTGCTCGATGACAGAACCGCGATGACGCCGGACAGCTGCATCACGTCGAGGCGCGCCGCCACCCGCGGAGCTACGTTCTTTCCGGTTGTGTCAGCTGCGAACATCACCGCGTCGTAGTTCGCCGCCAAAGGCGCGATCAGCGCCTCCATGGGCTCTGCAATCTGCTGCGCCAGGGAAGAGCCGTCCGCATGCAGAACCTTGCGCACGCCCGAAATTCGCGCCGCCGCGGCCGCCACGCCGGCCGCACCGTCGCCTGCAACCAGAATGTCAATATCGCCGCCAAACGCCTGAGCCGCTGAAACCACCTTGCTGGTGGCCTCCTTCAGGGTCGCGTTGTCGTGCGATGCAATCACCAGAACGGCCATCGTCAGATCACCCCTGCTTCGTTTTTCAGCTTCTGGACCAGTTCTTCCACGGTTTTCACCTTGACCCCGGCGGTCCGCTTCGGCGGCTCGGTCACCTTAACGACCCTCAGGCGCGGCGTGACGTCGACGCCAAAATCCGCCGGCGTTTTGACATCGATCGGCTTTTTCTTGGCCTTCATGATGTTCGGCAGCGACGCATAGCGCGGCTCGTTGAGCCGCAGATCAGTCGTCACGATCGCCGGCAGGCTGATCGCCAGCGTCTGCAGTCCGCCGTCGACTTCCCGCGTGACGTTCACGCCGGCTTCGGTCTTGTCCAGCTTCGAGGCGAAGGTCGCCTGCGGCCAGCCGAGCATCGCGGCCAACATCTGTCCGGTCTGGTTGGAATCGTCGTCGATCGCCTGCTTGCCCAGAATAACCAGATCGGGCGTCTCCGCCGCCGCCACCTTGGCAAGGATTTTCGCCACCGCAAGCGGTTCCACCGCCTCGTCGGTCTGCACCAGCACGCCGCGGTCAGCCCCCATGGCCAGGGCGGTGCGAATGGTTTCCTGCGCCTGTGTCGGTCCGATGGAGACCACAACGATCTCGCCGGTCGCAACGCCTTTCTCCTTCAGGCGCACCGCTTCTTCCACTGCGATTTCACAGAACGGATTGATCGACATCTTCACGTTGGCGAGATCGACCCCGGTCTGATCGGGTCTGACGCGAACCTTGACATTGTAGTCGATCACCCGCTTGACGGGGACGAGCAGTTTCATGCCGAACTCCAAGCAAAAAGAGGGCCGCAAGCCACGCGCCCCGGCCCCGTCTGAAACCCTTTAGAGCCCGGGCCTCTCGAAACCGGGCGCGGGGCGACAACAAAGCGTGGGGAAACTACTTGGGTTGTGCGCGCCCCGTCAACGCGGCCGCCGCAGCCTGATCACGACAGAGTCAGCGTTTCTGCGCCCGGTTCGGATGAGCCTGCGCGAGCGCAGCACCGGCCGGGCCAGATGCCCTGAGCGCCCCCAGCGCGCCAAATCCTCCACCGCGGGCCGGGCGTTGGCGCGCGCCGCCGATGCTGGCCGGCTGCTGCCCCGACCCACGCTCACGGCGCCGCAGGTCCCTCGACCGTCACGCTGAGACCATCGCGTGCGGGCGCAATTGTGGCGCGCACACCGTAAGCGGCGGCAAGCACGGCCGGCGTCGCGGCCGCCAGCGGGGGGGCATCGGCGATCAGACAGCCATTGGCCAGCACCGCGATGCGTGTTGCAAAGCGGGCTGCCAGCGCAACGTCATGCACCACGATCAGCGCTGCGCCGCCCGCGGCGGCAAAGTCGGCGATCAGGCGCATGACCTGCCATGCGTGCAGGGGGTCCAGCGCCGCGATCGGTTCATCGGCGATCAGCACGCGCGCCTGCGCAGCGAGCGCCCGGGCGACATGAACGCGCGCCAGCTCTCCCCCCGACAAGGCATCCGCCGGCCTGTCGGCCAAAGTCTCAAGGCCACAAGACGCCAGGGCGCGCGCCACTGCGGCTGCATCAGCATCCGCGAGCGCGCCGAGCTGCGCCCCATGCGCGAACCGGCCGAGCGCAACCACGTCGCGCACGGTGAGCGGCCATGCCAGGGGACGCTGCTGCGGCAGATAGGCGAGTGCGCGCGCCCGGGCGGCTGGCGCGAGCCGGCGGGGATCGGCCCCATCCAGACACACCTGCCCCGAATCTGGCGCAAGAAGACCCGCGCCGAGGCGCGCCAGTGTTGTTTTGCCCGCGCCGTTCGCGCCGAGCAGCGCTACGACGTCGCCCGCGCGCACAGCCAGATCGACGCCATGGAGCACCCGGCGCCCGCCTTGCGCCTTCGTGACGCCGGTGAAGACGAGCTCAACCATCAGACCCCATCCCCGCGCCGCTGCGCGGCGATCCAGACAAAGGCAGGCGCGCCGATCAGCGCCGCGACGACGCCGAGGCGCAGTTCCGTATCGCCCGGCGCGATGCGCGCCAATACATCGGCCAGCGCCAGCATCGCTCCGCCGATCAGCGCCGATGGCGCCAGGGTGCGCGCCGGGTCATGGCCGACCAGCGGGCGCGCGAGATGCGGGGCAACGATGCCGACAAAGCCGATGGCGCCGGCGAGCGCAACGCTCGCCCCGGTCGCCAAGCCCGCCCCCAGAATCACGAGGAGGCGCGTGCGGACAAGATCAAGACCCGCGCCTGCCGCAGCCTCTTCTCCCAGGCTCAGGACAGTGAGCCCCCGACCTGACAGGCGCAGCAGAACGACGCCCGCAGCCAGGATCGGGGCGACGAGCGCGATATCGGCGAAACTTCGGTTCGCCACCGATCCCAGCATCCACGACACCAGGTCCGACAAAGCGAAGGGATTGGGGGCGAGGTTGAGCACCAGCGCCATCAGCGCGCCAGCAAAGCTGGAAAGTCCCACGCCGATCAGGATCAGCGCCACCACGCCTGCGGTGCGCAGCGCCGCCGCGCCAATCAGCGCCGTCGCTGCCAGCGCCCCGCCGATCGCCGCCGCTGCAGGGGCGAAGGGCCAGACGGCCGCGGCTCCGAAGGCCAGCGCAGAAGCTGCGGCGAGCGCAGCGCTCGCCGACACCCCGAGCACTCCGGGTTCGGCCAAAGGATTGCGCAGCAAACCCTGCAGCGCCGCCCCGGAGAGCCCCAATGCTGCGCCGACCAGAAACGCCGCAAGGCTGCGCGGGGCGCGGATCTGCCAGATCACGATCGCATCCCCGGGGGTCCCGGCGCCAACCAGCGCCGCCGCCAGGCGATCCACCCCGAGCGGCGTCGGTCCGACCATTACGCCCACCAATACGGCGCCCACCGCTACGGCGCAGAGCCCCAGCAGGAGCTGCGCGTCGCAGGAGGCGCCGGTCGGGCGCTTCATGGCTGCACGCGGTCGCGCGCCTCGGCCATGGCGAGGGCGAGATCTGCCAGAAACCAGCCGCCGCAGGCTGTCATGGCGCCGTCCACCATCAGGCTCGGCCGCGCCGCGAGCTTGGCCTGCGCCACTGGATGGCGCGCGGGCGACCATGTCTGAACTGCGCTTGCACGGGTGTTGAAAAAAGCCGCGATGACGACATCCGGCGTGCGGTAGGCGAGCAGTTCCAGGGGTATTTCGGCCCAGCCGTGATGCGTCGCCATCACGGAAAGTCCGGCGTGGTGCATCAGATCGGCGACGAATGCGCCCTCTCCCGCCGTTGCTCCGCCCGCCGTCATATACATCGCCTGGATATCGCCCGCAGGCCGCGCCGCCTGCGCCCACGTCGCATCCATACGCGCAATCAAGAGCTCGCCGCGGGCGCGATCGCCAAGTGCGGCGGCGACCGCGCGGATGTTCGCGCGCACCCCCGCCATGTCTTGCGCGAAACCGAGCTGCACGACCGGAACCCTGGCCGATGCAAGAAGCCCCGGCGCCTGCGGGCCGCCGCCATATGATCGGATTACGAGATCTGGACGAACGCTCAGGATATCTTCCGCAGTCGGCCTGATGCGCGTCAGCCCGGCGGCAGCGTTTCGCATGTAGGAGAAGTCCTTGTCCGCGTCGATCGAGACCGCCGCGATCTGTGCGCGGTCCGCAAGCTTCAGCAGAAATTGATCCGCACAGTAATCAATGCTCGCCACGCGCAGCGGCCGCGCCGCCGCGACGGGTGCTGCAGTGTCATCCGCCAGCGACAGGGAAGGGGAGGCGCCTGACGTCGCTGGCGCCATCTCAGAGGCAACCGAAGACCGGTCGCCCGAGGAGACCGCGCCTCCCAGGAGCCAGACCCCCAAGAGCCCGCACCCGAGCAATCCTCCGGCGATCACCAGGGCGGCGGCGCGCATCAGAAATCCCCGCTCAGGCCGACATAAACTGCGCGTGGAACCGACCCGTAACCCGCTGTGGTCTCGTAGGTCGCGTCAAGCGCATTCTCAACACGCGCCGTGACTGACAGTCCCCGGCCGACCGCAAACGCGCCGCGCAGCGCCGCAAGCGTATAGCCCTTCAGGCGCACCGTGTTGGACGCGTTGTCAAAGCTGTCGCCGATCCGCGTGACGCCGAGCGACATATCATGGCCGCCGGCGAAACGATACGCCATAGCGATGCTCGCGGTCGTCTCCGGCCGGCGCGCGAGTCTGCGATTGAAGTTGGCGCTGGCGACAGACCGGTTGCGCGCATCCAGGGCCGCATAGCCTGCGCTGATCCGCCAAGCCGGCGAGGGCCGCACCTCAAGGCTCGCCTCCACCCCCTCGGCAAAGCTCCGCGCGATGTTGTCATAGGTCCCGAAGGGACGGCCTGCGCAGATCGGATCAGCGCTGGCCGCGCAGGAGCGGAAGTCGATCTGGTTGCGCGAGTCGCGCCGGAAATACGTAACGCCGCCCGTCGCCCGACCATTGAGCCATGATCGCTCCACCCCCGCGTCCCACGCGAAGGCCTTCTCCGGCGCGAGACGGCTGTTGCCGAAGGCGGAGAAAAGCTGAAACGGCGTCGGGGGTTTGAACCCTTGACCGGCGCTTGCGCGCAGGATGACGTCTCCGCCGTTGATCGCCCAGGCAAGCGTCGCGCGGGTCGTGGTGGCGTCGCCGAACCGATCATCGCGCGCCTCGCGCACGCCGAAGGTGAGGGCAAGGCCCGGCGCTGGGCGCGCCTGGGCCTGCGCGTACACTGAAAAAAGATCCGCCTGCGCGATCAATGGTGCGGGGTTCGGATTGAAACTTGATGGACTGGCGGTGCGCAGGCGCGCGCTCTCCCAGTCCGCTCCGCTGATCAGCTCAAGGTCCGGGCGCATGTCGAAGGTCGACTGCGCCTCCACACGCCGGGTTTCGCCCAGGCCGGTGAAGGTGAGTGCTACAGCGGCGGCGGGATTGATGCTGTCGCGATCAATTTGTGTCCGGCTCACCGCAAGCCGGTTGCGCCAGCGTCCGTCCAACAGATCGAGATTGACCCCGCCTGAAGCGATAAACTCGCGTGTATGCGATCGTTCTGGCGTGTCGGCGAGAATAAACAGGGGGGCGGGAAAGCCATCGATCTGGACCGTGCTGTCTGCATACCAGGCGCTGGTGTCGATGCTGAGCTGGTCAGCGATGTCGACGCGCGCGCGCATGTGCGCGCCCAGGCTGCGATAGCCGTCGGCTTCGCGCCCGCCGCGCCGCCTGGAGAATGCGCTGATCCCCTCGGTCTCATACCAGCCGGCTGCGCCAGCGACCTGAAAGCGGGCCCCGCCGTAGCCCGCGCGCACGCGCGCGTTCGCGGTCCCGAGTCCGCCGCCCTCGGCGCGCAGACCAACAGACAGCCCCGGCGCTGCGCTTCGCGTCGTGATGGCGATGACGCCGCCGATCGCCTGGCCGCCGTACAAGGTTGATTGCGGTCCCTTGAGAACCTCGATGCGCTGGACGTCGACATCGAGCAGATTGGCGAAGTTGAAACCGCCGCCGGGCGCGGCCGGGTCGTTGAGCTTGACGCCGTCGATCAGCAGTACGGTCTGATCGGCCTCCGCGCCGCGGATGCGCACGCTGGAGACCGCGCCCACCCCGCCGTTTCGGTTGAAAGTGACGCCGGGAATGTCGCGCAGGACGTCCACAAGCGCCGTCGCCTGGACGCGCCTGAGATCCTGCGCCTCGATCACCGTCACGGCGCTGCCGATCTCAGTCAGCAGAGCCGGGGTGCGGGTGGCGATCACCACCACGGTACTGCGCGCCGCATCGGGCCCGCCGTCACGGGTCTGGGCGAGTGCGGGTGCAGCGGCGAGTGCGGCGGCGAGTGGAAACAGCGCGCATCTGGGCGTCATGGACATCTCCCGAGAGGCGCGCGGACCATCCGCGCGCTCAGGCGATATCGCTTGTCAGGACCAGCCTGCGCTTCCGGCTGACCCTGGCCGGGAAGCAAAGCGACGGCGACGGCAGGTCTCCCGGCTCACGGCTCGTCGCTTCGTCCTGGCCTTCCCATCCGAATCCGCCGGACAGTGGCGCGCGAGAGGACTGGCTCCCCGTTCACGGTTGCAGGCACAGCCGCGGCTTGGACAAGGCTGCACCACCCCGTCGACACCGCGTTCCCTATTCACGCCCGGCGTGCCGGGCGACCGTCTGCGCCATCCTCTAGGCGCTTGCAGGCAGGCCTGTCAAAAGCGTCCGCATGTCACACCGCAACGATT
>JBILMQ010000139.1:0-8977 GCA_044375455.1 Caulobacterales bacterium
GTTGCAGGACAGGGGGTAGAGCTGCGCGCCCGCGCCAGCGCGCTTCACCACGCCGTAGGTCCACAGCCCGGAGGGCTGTTGCGCCTGCATGATGTAGACCGATGGAGAGGCGCGGTAGAGCAGGAACTGCACGGGCGCCTCTTCCTCCGCAATGCTCAGGACATACCCGTCCGTCTCGCGGGCGAGCGTGGCCGGTTTCGGGTTTTCGCTCGTGTCCGCCGGGCCGAAGTCGCCTGCCGCAGTCGTCGCCAGATAGGCGCCCGGGGCGAGCGGCCAGGCCGCGTCCGCGAGGCTGACCAGAGGGGTGCGGGAGGTGAAGTCACACCCGGCGAGGAGCAGCGCGAGGACGACGCAGGCGACCCCGCCAGCCATGGCCGTGGACATGGCGCTGGAAATGGCCGTGGAAATGGTGCTGCGGATGGCGGTGAGGGGGCGGCGGGCGAAAGCGGACATCGCTGGGTCTCCGGTGATGGCGCGACTCTCCGCTTCCGGAGTGGCGGAATTGCGGTGAGGACGCGATCGTCAGGGCGCCGTTACGTCAGCGTTTCGCCCGGACGTGAAGCGCGCTATCCCGCGCGGATGCAGTTTCGCCGCATCCGACTTTGCCTGCGTGGCGGGCACATGGCCGGCATCGCCTTTGGCCCTGATCGCCCGCCCGATCTCGTATTCCTGCACGCCACCGGCTTCAATGCACGCACCTACGCCCCTCTGCTGGCGCCGCTCGGGGCCCAATTCGCCATCGTCGCCCTTGACCAGCGCGGGCACGGCCTGTCCACGCTGCCGGCTGATCCGGCCAAACTCGACAGCTGGGATATCTATGTGGCCGATGCGGTGGAGGCGCTGGCGCAGTTGCGTGGCGCGGGGCCTGCGCCCGTTTTGTGCGGGCATTCGATGGGCGGGGCGGTCGCGCTGATGGCCGGCGCGCGCGCGCCCGCCAGCGCCCGCGCCCTGGTGCTGCTGGATCCGGTGCTGGCGCCGTTCGCCTTCGCGCTGGCGGCCCGCCTGCCGGGCGGTCCGCACCGCATGCGCCGCGTCATTCCGATTGCTGCCGGGGCGCTGCGCCGGCGCGCGTCATTCCCGTCTGAGGAAGCCGTCCTTGCGGCCTATCGCGGCCGTGGTGCATTCAAGGCGTGGCCGGAGGAATTTCTGCAAAGCTATGTCGCTGACGGCTTCGCTGCTGCGCCGGACGGGGGCGTGACGCTGCGGTGCACGCCGGCGTGGGAGGCCGCGACGTTTTCCGGTCAGCGTCACTTCGCCGCCGGCGCTCTCTCGCGGGTGAAAGTGCGAACGCTGATCCTGCGCGCAGAGGTCGGGTCCACCATGCGCATCACGCCGCATGCGGCGCGCCGGCGCAAGCAGGACCTCGAGATTGAGACGGTCACAGGGGGCACTCATTTTTTTCCGATGGAAGACAGAGGCCTGGTCCGCTCACGGCTTATCACCGCCTTGGAGCGCAGCGGCTAGCTGACCATGAACGCCCGCTCCCTGTTGTCCGGGCCCTGGTTTTCGGGCCCTGGTTTTCGGCGCCTGGTTTTCTGGCCCTGACTTTCTGGCCCTGACTTTCTGGCCCTGATTTTCGGACCCTGACTTCCGGGCCGTTATCGCTGTCCGTTATTGCTGTCCTTGATTGCTGTCCCTTATCGCCGGCGCGATCGCTATCCCGATCCGCGTCCCGATCTGCGTTTGCGAACGCAGTCAGATATAGGCGCCGGGCGCCGCCTGCGCTTGCAGAGCGCGCCGGAACTGTTCGGGAATGACCAGCACCTTGCGGGCGATCAGATCGAAAGTGACGGCGACGGCCTCGCAGGTGCACAGCACCTCCCCGCTCGCTGCATCGATGATCCAGTGGATCAGCGTGTAGGACTTCTCGCCGACCGATACGATCGCCGAGCGCACCTCCAGCAGATCGCCGAGGTCTGCTGCGCCGCGATAGATGAGCCGATACTCCAGCACCGCCGCGCCGGGTTTGCGTGCCACGCCGTCGGTCGCGCTGACCGCCTCAGTCATCGCGGTGCGCCAGCTCGCGAGCATGTTGGGAACCGCGTCGGAGACCCGGCCGATGAACAATTCGGTCCGCATCCGGTTGGTCGCGTCAAGCTGGTCAGGGGTCACAACGCCGAGACCGACGCGCGACAGCATCTGTGCGTCGCCCGGCGCGATGGCTCTGACTGGGGTCGAGAGGTCTATTGAGCGCGGGGCGCCGTGGGCCGGCACAGCGACCTGCAAGGATTCAGCCGCGCTCCGGCTGCGCTGCGACCACGCGAAGGCGCGTCCGCTCGTGGGATCGCGATGCTCTACGATGGTGCGGAACGTGGCTGAGACTGTCCCGGTCCCGGTATGCACGAGTTCCTGATACACCACGAGCGCGGTCTCACGCACTTCCACAATGCCGCCGCGCATAAACAGGGGGTCGCCGGGGCGCGCCTCCTTCAGGAAGCGGATGTGACAGTCTCGCGGCGCAAGGATGGCGCGCGCATCGCGACCGGACGCGTGACGCAGTCCCAGAAAATGCGCCAGCGCGCCCAGGCCCTCCTGCGCCTTGGCGACGTAGAAGCGCACGTTCATGTGGCCCATCTCGTCGCATTCCCAGGTGTTCACGCTGCCGCGCCACAATTCGATCATGTCGGTGTTCGCCATGGCGTTCATCTACCGGACCGGCAGTGCGCGCACACTCCGTGCGCCTCCGCAATGACGCGTGTCACCGAAAAATCCTGCGACGCCGCGGCTGCATGCACGTCAGCCAGCGCAGCCTTCCCGTCGGTCTCAACTGTCACGCCGCAACGGTCGCAGATCAGGAACGCTGTCGGCCGGGCGCACCCATGCACCGCGCAGGCGATGTAGGCGTTCAGGCTCTCGATGCGATGGACGAGGCCCAAGCGCATCAGAAACTCGAGCGCCCGATAGATCGTGGGCGGTTTCGCTGCGCCGTCGTCCTTGAGCCGCGCGAGCAGGTCATAGGCTTTGGCGGGGCCGGACGCTTCCAGAAGCAGGCTCAGCACCCGGCGCCGCAGGGGCGTCAGCGTTTCGCCGGCGGCTGCGCATGCGGCTTCTGCGTCGGCGAGGCAGGCCTCGGCGCCGTGGCTGTGATCATGGGCGTGGAGTTCGTGGTTGTGCATTGCTGATCAGCACTGAGTCTGACCGAAGCCGGGCGTCAGGGAAAGAGGCTTGTGGTGTCCGATACGTAATACTATAACGTCTCCGGTTCCAGTTCGTCAGGATGTCTCATGCCCGCGCGTATGTCTTCGGTGGTCCATGATCCGCTCGTCTGTCCGTCGCCCCGCCCCGTGCTGACAGTCGGCCGGCCGGACATCGGCCGCCGCATCCTCGCACCGCTGGTTGCTGGTCCGCTCATGATGGCGCCGGTGATCATGGCGCTGGCTGCGCCACTGGCGCACGCGATCGACCTGGACGGGGCTCAGACGATTGTGGTCACGACAACGGCGCTCGATTCACGACGCGGCGAGACGCTGCAGGGCGTCGAGGCGATCGACCGCGCGCAACTGCTCGACGCCTCTGCGCCAAGCCTGGGCGAGGCGCTCGCCCGGCTGCCGGGGGTGTCCCAGACTGCGTTTGGCGCCGGGGCCAGCAGACCGATCATCCGCGGGCTTGGCGAGGACCGGATCCGCGTGCTCGCCAATGGACTGGGCGGAATCGACGCCTCTACCATCAGTCCAGACCACGCCCTGCCGGCGGATTCCTTCGAGGCGGATCGGATTGAGATCCTGAAGGGACCGGCTGCGCTCGCCTACGGCGGCGGCGCAATGGGCGGCGTGGTCAATGTGCTGGACGCTCGCATCCCGGAGCAGCGGCCCGAGGGACGCGCCGCCGGTGATGTCTTCTGGGTGTTCTCCACGGTCGACGATGGCGCCGCCGGCGGGGCCCGCGCCAACCTCAACGCCGGACCCTTTGTGCTGCATGGCGAAGTCAGCACGCGCGCGGCGGACGATTACGCCATCCCGGGCTTCCTGCAGTCGCGCCGAAAGCAGGCGGAGGAGATCGCTGAGGGCGAGACGCCGGACCTGACGCGCGATATCGCCCCGAATTCATTTGCCAAAGCGACCTCCTCGGCGATCGGGGCGTCGGTTATCAGGCCCTGGGGTTTCGTCGGCGTCGCCTGGAAACGCTATGACGCCGACTACGGGATTACCGGCAAGAAGGAAGACGATGCGCCGGGCGAGCCGGCGCTGTTTGCCGGGCCGCGCATCACTCTGGCGCAGGATCGTTATGAGGCGCGCGGCGAAGTCGACGGCGCCGGTGCGATCGAGCGGGTGCGCGCCGCCATCGCCTATGCACAGTACGGGCATACCGAAATTGAGCCGTCCGGCGAGGCGGGCACCGTATTCGCACATGAGGGCTTCGAGGCGCGCGCGGAGGCGACCCACGCGCCCATCGGTCCGCTGCGTGGCGTCATTGGTCTGCAGCTTCTGCGCAGCGATTTCAGTGCGGTCGGCGAGGAGGCGTTCCTGCCCTCGACGGTGAGCGAGGACATCGGCCTGTTCGTGGTCGAGCGGGCTGAGTTTTCGACGCGCGCTGGCGTTGAGGGCGGTCTTCGCGCCGAAAGGCGCAGCTATGACTCAGACTCTGGGGCCCGCACCTTCACGCTGGTCAGTGCAGCGCTCGGCGGCTTCGTGCGTGCGACGCCGCAAAGTTTCCTCGGCCTCAATCTGGCGCGCACCGAACGTGCGCCCACTGATGTCGAGCTCTTCGCCGACGGACCGCACGTGGCGACGCGCGCCTACGAGATCGGCGATCCCGACCTCGACAAGGAAGTCGGCGTCACGGCAGAGGCGACGGCCCGCTGGACTGGTGATCGGCTGACCCTGGAAGCGGCGGCCTACGCCATGACATTCGACGGATTTATCACCCTGGCCGCAACGGGCGGGCAGGAAGACGGTCTGCCAGTGTTCGAATTCCGCCAGGACGATGCAACCTTCGTCGGCGGCGAGCTGTCAGCGCACGCCGTGGCGCTGCAGGCAGAGCGCTGGTCGCTGGTTGTCGATGCGTCGCTCGACATCGTGCGTGCCGCGCTCGATCGTGTGGGTGATGTGGCGCGCATCCCGCCCATGCGTGTGAGAGCCGGCCTCGAAGTCCGCGCCGACTGGGCCGAGGCGCGCCTGGAGGCGACGCATGCCGCGGCGCAGGACCGCACCGCCGCCTTTGAGCTTCCGACCGACGACTACACCCTCATCAACGCGCGCCTCACCGCGCATCCCTTCGGCGACGACGACCGGATTGCGGTCACCCTGGAGGCCCGCAACCTGACGAACGCCGAGGTGCGTCACCACACGTCGTTCCTGAAGGACCTGCTGCCGGCGCCGGGGCGCGACATCCGTTTTGGCCTGCGCGCCGCATTTTGATCCGCCCAGCCAAGGTGATTTGCCCCGCAGGGGCGTCTGGCTGCGCCGGAAGGCGCCTGGGCGCCAGGCGTCCGCCGCGTCAGCGCGACGCCGGTGTCGGATGCGCCTGCTCATGGCGCAACAGCCACTCCTTGCGCCACAGGCCGCCGGCATAGCCGGTCAGCGCGCCAGAGGCGGCGACAATCCGATGGCAGGGGGTGACGATGGCGATCGGGTTGAGGCCGTTTGCGCGGCCGACCGCGCGCGCGCCCTGTGGCGTCCCGATCCGCTCGGCGATTGTTGTGTAGCTGGCGGTTTGGCCATAGCCGACGATGCGCAGTTGCGACCAGACCCGCATCTCGAAGGCGCTTCCCCGCTCCTCCAGCCTCAGCCCCGCAACGAGAGCGGGCTGCCCGTCGAAATAGGCGTCGAGGGCGGCGCGCAGGCCCTGTGGCGGGTCGCTCGCGTGATGTGGCGCACCGGCGAAGCGCTTTGCGAGCAGCGTCTGGAAGCGGTCCTCGAACTCTTCATAGTCAAGCGCGGCAAGCCGGCCCTCAAAGGTGGCAAGCCGCAGGACGCCGAGCGGACTTGTGAGGGTGTGGATCGAAAGCATCACGCCCCCTGCCTCAGCTGATCGGGAAATTGGTGCGCATAGGTCCACAGCGCCTGCGCCGCATAGCCGCGCAGCGGGCGCCACGCGGCGGCTGTGCGCGCGAGCGCGCGCGTGTCCGGCGCTGGTCCGCGTGCGAGAGCGCCATAGGCGCGCCGCAGGATCAGATCGCCGGCAGGAAATGCGTCCGGCTCGCAGAACCCGCGCAGCATCGCGTACTGAGCGGTCCACGCCCCGACGCCGGGCAGGGTCATGAGACGGCGCGCCCAAGCGTCAGGATCGACGGGCGCATCCAGCAGGTCTGACGGGCCCGCAGCGGCGGCAGCGACGGCCCGGATTGCACTGGCGCGCGCCCTGGTCACGCCGATGTCCTCAATCGGCGCATTGATCAGGGCGTCAGGCTGCGGAAATGCATGGGTGAGGCCCTCAACGCTCAGCGCCTGTGAAAGGCGTTCCCCCCAGCGCGCCGCCAGCCGTCCGGCCAGCGTGCGCGCCGCGCCAAGCGACACCTGCTGGCCGAGAATTGCCCGGATCAGCGTCTCAAACGGGTCCAGATGGCCGATGAGGCGCACCGGGCCGGTCGCGGTGAAGGCGCGCGCCAGCACGGTGTCGGCGCACAGGATGCGGGCGGCCTCGCGCGGATCGCAGTCGAGGTCGACGGCGCGGCGTACGCGTGCGATGAGCCCGGCAAGGCCATTCAGGGATGACAGGGCGGCCTCCAGCGTTACGCCGCCGGCAGTGAACGCGATCGACAGGCGCGCCGGCGCGCCCCCGGCGTGCGTCGCGACATGGTAGACGCCGTCGCGCACGACTCCCACGCCGGGGATCGCGCGCGCTGCGTAGAACGCACACAGTGCGCTCGGCGCGAAGGGCGGTCGTGCGGCGAAGGAGAGCGTGATGGTGCGGCTTGGGGCGGCGCCGGTCTGGCGGCGCAGGTCCGTTGGCGGACGGTGATGCGCGGCTTTGATCGCCGTGTTGAAGCGGGTGAGGGAGCGATAGCCTGCCGCCAGCGCAATTTCGCCCATCGAAAGGTCGGATCCTTCGATCAGCGACTTGGCGAGCATGGCGCGGCGCGTCTGCGCGATCTTGAGCGGGGCTGCGCCGAAGTGACTCTGAAAAAGCCGGCGCAGATGGCGGTCGGTCATGCCCACGCGGGCGGCAAGCGCGCTTGTGGGCGCCGCGTCGAGAGCTCCGGCTTCGACCAGACGCAGCGCGCGCAGCGCGGCCGCCTTGGCCCCGAGCGCGGCCGGCGCGCCGGGAGCGCATTCGGGACGGCAGCGTCGGCATGGACGAAAGCCGGCTTTGGCGGCCGCGGCGGCGCTTGGCCAATAGGTGGCGTTCTCCGGCTTCGGCGTGCGCGCTGGGCAGATCGGCCTGCAGTAGACGCCGGTCGACGTAACGCCGATGAAGAAGCGTCCGTCAAAGCGCCCATCTCGGGTCTCGTGGGCCCGCCGGCAGATCTCACGCGACAGCTTCATGGCACTCTGATAGCCGACGCGCCGCCTGCTGTCTCACCGCTTTCGGACGTCGATGCGCCAGCGCCCCGAGACTGAGTCTCCCAGGCTTAGGCTGACAGGCTGAGGCGGCCAGGCTTACGCTCACAGGCCGATCTGGCGCGCTGCAAGATCGCGCATGATTTCCTCCGAACCGCCGCCGATGGCGTTGACGCGCACCTCGCGATAGATGCGTTCCACACGGCTGCCGCGCATATAGGACGCCCCGCCGATGACCTGCATCGCCTCGCGCGCACAGACCTCGAGCGTCTGCGTCGCCTGGACCTTCAAAAGCGCGAGATCAGCGGCCGGCGTCTCTCCCTGGCTGACCCGCCAGGCGCACATCTCCAGATAGGCAGTCGATGCATTCACCCGCTGGATCATGTCCACGATCTTGTGGCGAATGACCTGATGGTCTGCGAGCCGTTTGCCGAATGTGCGCCGTGCGCGGGCCCATGCGATCGCTTCCTCGATGCAGACCCTGGCCGATGCGATTGCGCCGGACGCCATGCCGAGACGCTCGCCATTGAAGTTCATCATGATGCCGAGGAACCCTTCATTTTCCTCGCCGATCAGGTTGTCATGCGGCACTTCGACGTCCTGAAACCAGATCTGCGCGGTATCGCTCGCCCACCAGCCCTGTTTCTTGAGGGGCGCGCGGGTGACGCCCGGACTGTTCAAATCAATGAGCAGCAGCGAAACGCCGGCAGCGCCGGCGCCGCCGGTGCGCACGGCGGTGGTCGCCCAGGTCGAGGTCATGCCGCCGGTGATGTAGATTTTTGCGCCATTGACCACGTAGACGTCGCCGCGCCGGTGGGCTCTGGTCTGCAGATTGGCCACATCGCTGCCGGCGTCCGGCTCGGTGATCGCGAGGCTGATCTGCTTTTCCCCCTTAAGCACCTGGGGAGCGATGCGTTGTTTCAATTCGGGTGAGCCGATCGCCAGGATCGGCGGCAAACCGATGCCATGAACGGTCAGCGCCGCAGTCACCCCGCCGGCCCCGACGCGCGCCAATTCTTCGCTGGTCACAATGGCGTGGAAGCGGTCAAAGCCCTCGCGCCAGCCGCCATATTCTTCCGGATAGCCAGCGCCGATCAGGCCGAAGTCAGCCGCCTTCTTGAACACCTCGCGGGGCACCAGGCCGGCTTCGTCCCATTCCTCTGCGTAGGGAATTATCTCCCGTTCCAGGAACTTGCGCAATTCGCGTCGCCACGCCTCGTGGCTGTCGGTCAGAAACGGCGAGGGTGGCCGCAGGGCATCGAAGTCGAGCTGTGCGAGGGGGCGGGTCGCAGCGTTCATGGCCATAGCCTCGGGGCGGGTTCCTGGGAACGATCTCCCAAGAAAGATCTGCCGGGAAAGACCTCCCGGGAAGGGCTATTCGAGACCGAGCGTGCGCGCGCGTCAATCTGCAGTAGGGTGGCCGCAGCGGGGTGTCCTGTCGTCTGAGGCGCAGCGCCGGGGCGTGCCGCGGCAGGTCACTCTTCCAGGCCGAGGTCTGCTGGCGCCAAACGGCGTGACCGCGACCCGCCGGTTTCAGG
>JBILMQ010000399.1:0-2680 GCA_044375455.1 Caulobacterales bacterium
TTTTTTGAAGCGTGCTGAATTTTTCGGGCTAAAGTGCCCGGCCGCAAGCGGCCGGGTGGGAACAACAATCCCAACAGGTTGCGTTCCGCCAATCGCAACAGGACCGAGGAGGGCGAGAAATCGATCTGGGGGATCGATTTCCCGACGAGGCCCACCAATCGGAACAACAACAACAGCTTCCGTTTGGCCAGCACGCTCACCGGCAGACTGGCGGCGTTTATGGGTGCCGACAGCGACCACGAGCTGCGTCCCACCGATTTCGCGACGCCAAATCGGCGACTCAAAAACCATCCCGGCCGCAAGCGGCCGGGTGGGCCCGCCATGACGATCAAGCGCCGGAGTGGTTTGCACGTGGTAGGCGCGCCGCCGTCTTGCCGGGCATATGGACCGGGACGGCGGCCGCCGCTCCCTCCTGCGCAGTTTTGTGCTATCAATAGTCGATGACCCGCGACGAAACTCTCGCTTGCCTCAACGCCGCCTTGCCCGAACTGCGCGCTCGCTATGGAGTGGTGCGCCTTGGCGTGTTCGGCTCCGTCGCGCGCAATGAGGCCCGGCCGGACAGTGATGTGGATCTGGTGGCGGAGTTCGCGCCGGATGCAAAAATCGGGATGTTTAAGCTTTTCGAATTGGAGCGGGAACTGACGGGCCTGCTCGGCAGGGCCACGGTGATTTCCGCGATCTCGCAGATGAACCCCTATGTGCGCGCCTCTGTCGAGCGCGATCTTGTCTATGTCCAATAAGACGCCCGCCGCCGATCTCTTCGAAATGGCAAAGGCGATGGATCGGATCGCGGCTTACCTTGATGGCATGGACGAGGCGATGTTTTGCGCCAGCCTGATCGCCTAGGATGCAGTTTTGATGAACCTGATCGTGATTGGCGAAGCTGCGAACCGGCTGCCGCGCGATGTTATAGCGGCCGAACCATCGATCCCTTGGGGCGATGTGATCGGGATGCGGAACCGTATCGCTCACGGGTATGAGGATATCCAACCCAAGCGCATCTGGGACATGATCCAAAGTGACCTGCCAAGTTTGCGCGACGCCGTTCAGCGCCTGCTTGGCGCGTTCCCGCCGCCATGACCGCCGCCCGCCGCTTTGGACCGTCGCTGGAGGCGCTGCATGTGTTCATCGCCTGGGCGGCGCCCGTGGTGGATGCGTTTCCGCGGTCCTACAAATCCACGCCGCGCGTTTTTCGGAAAAGTGGACCCCGGTTTTCCGTCTAAAAACGCGCTTCGTTTGAGGAGCCTCACGTTCTTCGAACGTGAGATGGGCGATCGGATCGCCGCGGCGGGCCCCGACACGCTGGAGCGGTTGATCGAGGCCACCTATGACCGTGACCGGGCCAAGCCTTTGGCCGCCGCCAACCTCGCCATCGAAAAGCTACGGCATCTGTTCCGCCTCGCCTTCACCGTGAAATGCATCGACGAGCGCCGCTACGAACACGCCGCCCGCAGCCTTGATGAAATCGGCCGCCTGATCGGGGCGTGGAAGAAGTCGAGCGCCGCCCATGATGCGCGCGCCGTTCCAAATGAAGGTGAATAGGTGTAGGGTAAGGCCATGGCCCAAATGACCTTGACGCTTTCTGGCGAGACCGCCGCAGCCTTGGAGCGCTTAACCGCCGAGGGCGGTTACCCGAGCCCGGAGGCTGCCGTGGCGGCGCTTTTGGAACAACAAGCGGCCGGCAGTGATCCAGACCTTGAGCATTGGCTCCGCGGTGTCGGCGCTGCGCGTTATGACGCCCTGACAGCAGACCCTTCGCGCGCCGTGAGCATGGCAGACGCCCGGGCTGTGTTGCTCAAAGGCGCATAGCCATGCGGCGTTATCGGGTCGGCCTCGACCCGGAAGCTATTGCCGACTTCAAAGCGATCCGTGCTTTTGTCGCCGAAGCCGCAGGCAACACTATCGCGGAAAAACTCATTGACCGCGTGCTTGCATACATCGATGGATTTGACACCGCGCCCAAGCGCGGCGCCGCAAGGGATGATATTCGGCCAGGATTGCGCACCATTACTTGGCGGCGAACCATAACGTTGATCTTTGTGGTGGACGACGGCGCGGGCACGGTTGTCGTCATTGGCGCGCTTTACCGTGGTCGTGATGGGGACGCTGCTTTGCGTGACCGCCTTGGTTAAACATGGCGATCCGCCATGACGCCCTTTTCTTCCGCATCGCCAGCTTCCAGGCGCTGCGACGGGCGGCGAAGAAGGCGCTGCTGTCCAAGCGCAAGAAGCCCGGCGCGGCGGCTTTCGCTGCCAATCTGGAGCGCGAAATCCTGAAGCTGGAGCGGGAACTCCTCGGCGGGTGGTACAAGCTGGGCAGCTATGTTGAGATCGAGCTGTTCGACCCCAAGCACCGCATCGTCTCCGCGGCGCCGTTCCGTGTAGCGCGACGATTACGGTGACCGGTCAGCGTCAACTATGATGGCCGGTAGTCGGCCGCGCTGAGTGGTAAGGCTCGGTTACCACGGGCTGGGCAGGTGGGGCAACGGCTCAGCGAAAATTGCCCGATATTATAATTGTCGCTGGCGACAATTACGATGGCCGGTCGGAAGCAGTGTCAGAGGACTTGTGATCGCCGGCACCGATCCGCGCGACAGCTGAGCGCTTGCGGTAGCTCTCGCCATTCATCTCGATGATGGTGGAATGGTGGACGAGGCGGTCGATGGCGGCGACCGTCATGG
>JBILMQ010000398.1:0-2680 GCA_044375455.1 Caulobacterales bacterium
AACGGCCGTCGCTGATCGCGCCAAGTGTGGGAACTGCGCTGGTCGCCAAAGCCGCCACTCTGATGGCGCGTGGTTTGCGGGATCATCTCGATGACATCGCCACCAAGCCTGCAGATCACTTCCGCCGTCGCTGGATCATTGACGCCGGACGATGTGATGACATCGCAATTGTCGACGATGACGTTGTCGCGGCCATAGACGCCGCGGATCGAGTTGATCGATTGGCACACCTGCATGGCCTGGATGTCATAGCCCGCCGTCAGACCCATGGCGCGCTCAAAGCCGGGCAGCGCGCCGAGCAAGGGGAACTCATCGAGCAACAACAGCGTGCGATGGCGGCGCAACCGGCCCAGCGAATCTGCGACCTTATCTTCCGTCAGCACTTTGATGATCTAACCAATGATGATGCGCATCAATGGCATTAGTCGGTCCATATCCGAAGGCGGGGGTTGGAGATAGAGCGTGACTGGAAGATCGAGACCAACCAGGTCCGCGATGCGGAAGGTCGAAGTCCCGGTGTTCTCGGCGACCAGGGCGTCAGCAAAGAGCGTGAGATAAGACTCCGCCGTGGCGCGCGCGTTGGACTGGGTGCGCTCTTCCATCGCCAGACATGAACGCGCCGCTTCTTGCGCGATTGGATGCGGCGTGGAGCGGGAGGTTATCCGGCCATCGCGGCTTTGCCAGCCTCCGCGCATGGCTTCGGCGGTGTCCTCCATCCGGGACAGCCTTGCCCGGACTTCCGCGAAATTCTTCCGGCCCTCCGGCGCAGTGTGGAGCACATCCAGGATCAGACCCACCAGAAGGCTCGATGCCGCCGTTCGCCGGAATGGCGCCTCGTTGGTGTCGCGGGTGGGGGCTGTGAGGATATCGACGATGTTTTGCACATCGCGGACTTCATTGGGCCCGCGCCGCACCTCGAGGAGTGGATTGAATTTCGCACTGTTCATGCGGGTCGGCGCAAAACGGACAATGTGGGAGACCGTGTTTCGAAACCCCGCAGTCCCCGGAAAGCCAAGCCGCCCGTCGCCATCGGCCAACTCGCCCCTGGGATCAAGCGCTACGATGGAACCTTCCCAGGAGAGCAGCGTCGGCGTCACGACGCCCCGCCCCTTCCCCGTCCGGGTAGCGCCGACAATCAAAGCATGGCCCTGGCCCCTATAGGTGACGGCGCGCTGTCCTAAGGGCCCACGCCATAGCCCCAACACCATGCCGCGGGGTGGGCCGAGCAACCCGGCGCGTTGGGCGTCACGGACGCTCGCCCATCCGCCATCAACGATATGGCGTCCCCGCGGCGTCTCACTCAAAAGCGGTGCGCCAGCGGCAGACCGCAAGCCGACCCAAAGGCCAGCCGCGACGCCGCCAGTGATCACAAGATCGGCGACCCCGAAGATGGAGGGGTTGCTTTCACCAGGCGCGCTGCGCCAAGCGAAGATATCGGGGGGCCAATAGAGCCGGAGCGGTCCAAAGGCGATCAAGGGGGCGGCGAAACGCAGGTCGAAATTGAAGTGCCCGGCGACGATCCAGCCCGCGAGTGACCAGACCAACAGCATTGTCGCTAAGCCGGCCCCGGCGGCGAGGGCCAACTCAGTCCAGTCTGATGGGGCGTCATCGAACCAGTTCCGGATTGGCGCGGCGTAGGCGCTGGCGCCTTGGCCGACTGAGTCAATCATAACACGGACCAACGTCGCCGCGCCGATCACCACTCCACCGAATACGCCGATCATCGGCCTACCGACCAAATGCTGCATCGTGTCGGGCGCCCTGGCCCGCCAATCAAACAGCTCAAAGGGCCAATAGATCGGGACGCCGCTGACCGTCAGCAGGGGATCGCCGAGCGCTGATTGATACCTAAAGAGGTAGGCCGCTGCTTGCGTGCCGATCCCGCACCCCAGCGTGAAGATGGCGAAGCCCATCACAAGGGCATTGATCACAGGACGTGACATGCAGGCGACTCCGCGTCTGCGCTGGACGCGCTGACGTAAGGCCAGGATCGGGGGGGGCGCTGTCCTCCGATTTCATCGCGCAGCGTCGGCGCCAGGTCGGCTCGTCGCCGGTCGGTCAATAGTCCGTCGCCACGCCTGGGATGCTCTTGCCATTGCTTGCGCAACGCGCAGTCGTTGCAGGACGATCGACAGGGTGCATGCCAAGCCAATGCCCACCTACAAAACAACGAAAGGCAAGATAACAAAGGGGGCGGCGTTCGTTTTGTCGTTGTGCGCCATGGTCTTTGCGCAAGGTACGGCTAGGATTTCCACACTGCCCATGAGGTGCGCACCGCACCGTGGGGTATCGTGGGAGTTGCAGCGATGGCGCCGCGCAGTTTCAACCGCAGCCTGCGGGATGCCGACGCCACGGACGAAGACACCCTGTCGACCACTATGCGCGCCGGTCGAGCGGCGAAGCCCTCGAGCATCAGCGCGCGGCTTCAGGCGCGGACCAAGCACACGCTCAATCGCTGGCGCGTCACCGGCGAAGGCCCGCCATTCGTGACGTACGGCCCACGGCTCGTGCGCTGTCTTGAAGCCGCGCTGACGGATTGGGAGAAGCGGCGCACCCGACGATCGACCAGCGATGTCGGCGCTGATGCTTCATTCTGGAGGCGTCGTGCCTTGTGCCTATCGGCGGCGGATTGCCATGCTTAGAGCGCAGGCGTGACGTCGGTTGCGCCAAAATCGTCGCC
>JBILMQ010000400.1:0-2661 GCA_044375455.1 Caulobacterales bacterium
GCTGGCGCCGCCGGGACTGCCCCGGCGGCCCCGGCGTCGAGCCTCAGCGAGACGGCGCGCTACATCGGGCGCAACGGGCGGGCCTTTGGCGGGGTGTTTATCGGCTACGGGCTGGTCGCGATCATGTCCTATGCCGTCGTTATCTGGGTTCCGACCTTTTACATGCGCGTGCATGCCATGGCGCCGGGCGAAGTCGGTCTGATCTATGGGTTGATGTTCATGATCTGCGGCACCGCCGGCATGCTGACGGGCGGGGCGATTTCCGATCGGCTCGCCGCGCGTGGCGCGCTTGATGCGCCGGCGCGCGTCTTTCTGGGCTCAACGCTTCTGCAGGCGCCGTTTCTGGTCGGCGCGGTGCTGGTTCCGGACACGGCGCTGTCCTTGAGTCTGATGGGCGTGGGGTTGTTTGTTCTGACGGCGACCGGCGGCTTGCAGGGCGCGACGGTTCAGATCATGTCGCCCAACCGCATGCGCGGTCAGACGGCCGCGCTCTACCTGCTGACCGCCAACCTGATTGGCCTTGGGATTGGACCGACGTTGACGGCTGTGCTGTCCGACACCGTGTTCGGCGGTCCGATGGGGATCGGGCGGGCGATCGCCGCGACCGCGGCCATCGCCTTGCCTCTTGCAGCGGTGCTGATTGCGCTGTCGCTGGGGCCGGTGCGCGCGGTGGCGGGCGCGCTGCGCCAGGGGGATCCGGCATGAAACCGTCTGAGTTCGACCGCGTGCCGCTGAGCCTGGCCTTTCAGGATCAGTCCGGCTTCAAGGAAACCTATGGCGGCAGCCAGGACTGGGTGCTGTGCGAGGGCCAGTTCCTGCGCCCGCGCGATGCCCCGGCGCAGGACACAGTCGTCATCTTCATGCATCCAAGCGGCGTGATGAACCATCTGCCGATGCCGATGGCGCTGGCGCGTGCGGGGGTTCCTGTGATCTGCGCCGGGTCGCGCTATCCGCACAACGACACCGCGCTCATCATGGAGAAGGTGGTGATGGATCTCGGGCGCTATGTGCGCCATGCGCGCGAGGCATTGGGATTTTCCAAGGTGGTCCTGGCCGGATGGTCCGGCGGCGGATCGCTGTCGCTGTTCTATCAGGCGCAGGCCGAGCGCCCCTCCATCACCCACACGCCGGCGGGTGACCCCGCCGATCTGACCGCTGCGGGCCTTGCGCCGGCCGACGGGGTGATGCAGCTCGCCGCCCATGTGAGCCGCGCGATCACCTTGTCGGAGTGGATTGATCCAGCGATCCGCACCGAGCTTGATCCCTATGACCGCGACCCTGACCTCGACATCTATGGCGCTCCGCCGGCCGCGCAGGCCCCGTTCTCAGACGCCTTCCAGACGACCTATCGTGCGGCCCAGGCGGCGCGGATCGAGCGGATCACGGCAAATGTTCGCCAGCGCCTGGAAGATCTGCGCCGGCGTGGTCTGGCGCAGTCGGAGCACTGTTTCGTGGTGCACGGCACGATGGCGGACCTGCGCTGGCTCGATCCGGCGATTGATCCGAACGACCGTCGGCCCAACTGGTGCTACATGGGCGATCCACGGGTGGTCAACATGAGCCCCGCGCACATTGCGCGCTTTTCGTCGCTGCGGTCCTGGTTGTCGCAGTGGTCGCCGCTGTCGCGCGCCGACGGCCCGAAATGCGCGGGCGATGTGAGCGTGCCGGCGCTGGTGGTGGAAAACAGCGCCGACGACGCCTGCACGCCGAGCCATGCAGCGCGCATCCGCGCGGGCTTCACGCGGGTGACGCCGGAGTTTCAGCGCATTGCGGGCGCGACGCACTACTACATGGGACAGAAGGCGCATCTGCTGGCGGCTCTGTCGGTCATTCTCGACTGGATGACCCGCAACGGCTTTCGCGCCGTTTGACGCGGCACGGTGTTTGACGGGTCTAGCCGTGCGCCAGGTCAAGCCGGCGCGGCCGCCATATCCTGAAGGTCAGGAACAACCCCGATGGCCGGCGACCAAGGCGTCAGCGAAGCCCGCCTTGAAAAACCGACACGTCGCCGCCTCAGCGCATCGCTGAAGTCGGTGAGGTCGTTGATTTACGCCGTGCCCGTGATTGGCGCCGCGCCTTGACCGGCGCGGCGCCGGCCGGGTCCGAAGCCGCCTTGGCCAGGGTGTGGAACAAGCCTGCCGCCGCCTGCGATGCCCTCTCATCCTGGACCTCTGGCCTTCGGTGACGCGCCGCCGCCCCCGTTTTCGGTTACCAGCTCTGGCGCTGCGGCGGCGGCGACAGGTGAAGCGCTGGGCGGGTGCGGTGTCGTCTTTGGCGTTGTGTCGGGCCTGGCGCCGGGCCAGGTCGAGGATCTGTGGGACATGGGGGCGCTGGCGGCGTGTCTTTCGGTGAACGCCGAGCCTGAAGTGACGCTGCATCTGGACCATGCGCACAGTGCCGGGCGCCGTGACCCCGGCCCCGCCGGGCAGAAGACCATCCGCAGACTGCCGAGAACCGGATAAGCGAACCGGGCCGGCTCGCCGTGGCGGCGCCGCGCGACGTCGAGGTTTCATGTTCGCGACGCAAACGCGGGCGCGGCTCGACCTGTGATCGGTGTCGACATGCCTGGTCTGTCGGCGTTATGCGCGCGTCGCCTGTTCTGACTGTCGTGGCTGGATGGCGGCGACTGCGACATAATCTGTCGACAGAACAGGCGGAGCG
>JBILMQ010000140.1:0-8879 GCA_044375455.1 Caulobacterales bacterium
CAGCGTTCTCCTGATCGGAGCCTAGGGAGTGAAGCCTGGGCGGATGATGGGGTGGGGCATGGAAACCTGGGAGCCTGGGAAACCTGGGGTGCGGACAGGGGGTATTGGCCTTAGGTGAACGCCGGAAGGAAACGCCGGAAGGAAACGCCGGAAGGAAACGCATGAAGGGAAGCTCCTGAAGGAAAGGGAGGGTCAAAAGCGAGGTCTGCGGCAACCAGAACCTGCCCAATCCAGGACCTGCACCCGAGCGAGCCACCGGCCGACGGGCGACAGAATATGGCGGGGCACGACACAGCCTGCGGAACGGATCAAACGGGCGGCAGGCAAGCTTGGCGGGCAAGGGGCAAGTTTGGCGGGCAATGCCTGACGAGAGGACAGATAAAGACTGGATGCCGAAAGGCTGGATGCCGAAGGACAAAATGCCGAAGGATAAAATGCCGACCGGCAACTTGGTGTGCGACGTCGGCGAGCACAGCGTGACCAAAACAAAATCATTTTACAAGGTGGTGGAGAATATGGCGACAAAGACCGAAAAAGATGGGCTGGTCTTTAAGGCTGGGGATCACATCGTTTATCCGGCACACGGCGTGGGCCGAGTGACCGGCGTGGAAGTCCAGACCGTGGCGGGCCACAAACTTGAAGTCTACGTCATCCAATTCGATCAGGACAAAATGACCCTGCGCGTGCCAACCGCGCGCGCCAAGGCGTCCGGCATGCGCCCGCTGTCGAGCACAAAGATCATTGACGACGCGCTGAAGACGCTGACTGGCCGCGCGCGCATCAAGCGCACGATGTGGTCGCGCCGGGCCCAAGAGTATGAGGCCAAGATCAACTCGGGCAACATCATCGAAATCGCCGAAGTGGTGCGCGATCTGCATCGAGCCGGCGATCAACCCGAGCAGTCGTACTCGGAGCGCCAACTCTACGAATCGGCGCTTGACCGCCTCGCACGCGAAGTCGCCGCCGTCGACGGGTGCGATCAGGAAACGGCGCGCAAGCGTCTGGCTGCATCGCTGGCCAAAAAGGCGGCCTGAGCCGCCGTCCGAAGCAGGCCTGGGCGCAGGACCCGCCGCCGTCGGGTCCTGCTGCGGTCAGCTCGTGCGGCAGGCAGGTCACGCTGCAGTCAGGTCCTGGCGCAGTCGGGCCATCCTTCACTGAGGCAGGGCCCCACGTCGGCTCGGGGTCAAGCGCTTAGGGCCGCAGAGCGGCTCCGGATCCAATAATGCAGGGACCGATCAGGGGCTGGTTCCACGCAAATTTTCTGGCTCGAGCACGCTGGCGCCGACGCGCGCCTCTGCGCCGGCTGTGCATGCTGGCCACGCAGCCGCGCGCTGCAGTCGCCGGCCGTCAATGGCTGGCGCGGGCGGGCCGGGGGCGTTGCGCCCGCATCACCCCGCCGGAGCAGCGAAAGGCGTCAACGTCCGGCGCAGCAGTGCGCGAAAGGCCTCCTCAGCCTCAGCAGTCAGCGCCGCGTCGAAACGTACGCGCACGTCGCACGCCTCCGGCTCGTCAAAGGCATGCGTTGCATTTTCAAACCAGATGATCTCGACCGGCGCGCCGGCGTAGGCCAATTTTTCCAGCACCCGCCGCGGCGTGCGCACGCCCACCACCACGTCGCGTCCCCCGAGCACGGCCAGTGTCTGCGGCGCCATGCGCCACCCATGGCGGGCGGTCAGGCTCGACGGACCTGCATAAGGATAGACCAAAAACACCGCCTTGAGACCGGCGAGCGGCGCCTCCGGCAGTCCCGACAGCCCGGTCGCCCGCGCCATCACGTCGCCAGGCGCAAGCGCCAACGCGTCCATCACGCTCCAGCCGCCATGGCTCCAGCCCGCAGCCGCCAGCCGCGCCGGATCCGCCCAGGGCTGACGACGGGCGAATTCAAGCGCGGCGTACAGGTCGCCCGCACGCTCACGCCCCCACAGACGCAATCCCAGGCACACCGTTGCATACGCCTCCAATCGGCTGATGCCACGATGGGCGTAGGAGTCGACAACGAGCGCCGCAACACCGGCAGCGCGCGCCGCCTCAGCCCAACGGCTCTGATGCGCGCGACGCCCGCCGCAGCCGTGCATCAGCACGACCACCGGATGAGGTCCTGGCCCCTCCGGCGCATGGATCTCGATATGGGGGCCAAGCGCAGCGATCCGCGCCTCGAACGTCTCCGCCCGCGCCACAGGCGGCCATAACGCCATGATCAGACCTCCCAGGGTCAGGAGAAGAAAGCGTATCAGCAAGGTCATCCCGCCACATTCTTGCGTCTTGCGTCAATTCCTGACCTAGTTCCACCGGACGAGCAGAGGAGGCCAATATGCGCACAGACCGCCGCGCCGTGATGCTGGGTTTGGCCGGATGGGGCGTCAGCGGGCTCGCAGGCTGCGCCAAACCGGAAGTCCCAGGCGCCATCGGCGTCGTCAATGGCTTCTACGTCCAGTACCTGCTGCCGGACGGCAAGCCGCCGCCGCTGCTGTCGCTGCCATGGACAGACAAATTGCGCAGTCTGCTGGAACAAGTGCTGTCGCGCGAAATACGCACCGGTGAAACCCTGCTCGGTTTCGACCCGCTGGTCGACGGAGCAACCGGCCAGATCCAGGGACTGACGGTGGATCTCGCCGGCCCCGCCCTCGGCGATGTGGCGATCGTGTCGGCCACTTTCCTGAAGGACGGCGCGCCGCGGCAGGTGCTCTTCGACATGCGCACCAACGGCACGAAGTGGCTGATCGAAAACATCCGCACCGATCGCTGGCAATTCCTGACCACAGTGGCCACCGCCCTGCAACGCCCCTACCCCACACCAGACCTCTGGAAGCCGCGCCCGCCCGGCTGACGTAAAGGGCGAGTTGAGCGCCGGACGGGGCGAGGCCGCCGCGCCGAACCCAGCCTCACGGGGCCCAGAAAACCTCCGCCTGCGTGCAGGCGAGAATCGCCCGGATCGGCGCGATGCGGGCGTCATCACCGGCCAGCGCATCAGCCAGCACCTCAAGCTTGCGCGCGCCGGTGATCAGCACTGCAATATAACGCGCCGCACACAGACGATGCGCTGTCAAGGTGAGCCGTGCATGCGCCGCGTGCGGCGGGTCAAGACGCACCAGCGTGCGCGCGCTTGTGAGCGCCTCATCAAGCGCAGCCGCGCCAGGAAACCAGGAGGCGGTGTGCGCATCCTCGCCCATGCCCACCACAGCGACATCCGCCGGCCATGGAAACGCGCGCATGAGCGGATCCTCAAGGGTCAGAGGAATGAAACGCGCCGCCGCCGCGCGGCCCTGGAGCAGGCGACGGCGCACCAGGCCCTCATTGCTGTCGGGACTGTCGGCCGCCACCAGACGCTCATCACACAGCGTGACCGCCACCCGCGTCCACGCCAGCTCGAGCCCGCCCAGGCAATCAAACAGCGCACCAGGCGTGGCCCCGCCCGGCACGATCAGACCGGCCTCGCCGCGGTCCTGCAAGGCGGCCTGCAGACGCCCGCCGATCGCATCGGCAAGATCGCGCGCGAGGCGCTCGCTGGACTGCGCGCGATGAATGGCTGGTTGGCGCATGGGTCTCCCGCGACATGCCCGCATTCCCGGGCCCGAGACAGGGCTGGCGGCCCGGACAGAGCCGCAGCACTGGTTGCGCCTGGACAAGATCCCGGCGCGCAGCCAGACATTCGGCGAAATGCGCGGCGGAGGAAAGCATGAGCGACGTCATTCTGGTTGAAAAGCGCGCCGGCGGGGTGGCGATCGTGACGCTCAACCGCCCTGAGGCGATGAACGCCCTCTCCAGGGCAGTGCGCAAAGGCCTCAGGGAGGCGATCGACGCCCTGCAGGCAGACGACAGCGTGCGCGCCATCGTGCTCACCGGCGCAGGCGAGAAGGCGTTCACCGCAGGGCTCGATCTCAAGGAACTCGGCGCCGACGCCGGCGCACTGGGCGCCGCCAATGCGACGGATCCCGGCGACAATCCCGTGGCCGCCATCGAGTCGTCCTGCAAACCAGTGATCGCAGCGATCAACGGCGTCGCCATCACCGGCGGCTTTGAACTCGCGCTCGCCTGCGATGTGCTGATCGCCTCGTCCAAGGCCCGCTTTGCCGACACGCACGCCCGCGTCGGCATCATGCCCGGCTGGGGGCTGAGCCAGAAACTGTCGCGGCTCATCGGCATCCATCGCGCAAAAGAATTATCGCTCACCGGCAATTTTCTGGACGCCGAAACCGCCGCCGCGTGGGGGCTGGTCAACCGGGTCGTGGCGCCGGAGGCGCTGATGGAGGCGGCCGTGAAACTCGCCGAGGACATGGCGGGTCTGGAGCCGGCCCACGCGCGCGCCTACAAGGCGCTGATCGACGAGGGGTTCAAACTGGCGTTTGGCGATGCGATCGCCCATGAGCACGCCACCTCCTCCAGGCTCAACGCAGCCGTCACGCCAGACGACGTCGAGCGCCGGCGCGGCGCAGTCCAGGCGCGCGGCAAGACGCAAGTGTCCTGAGCATGGCCGCGCGCTCCTCAGCCGTCGCCCCGCTCGCGGGAATGGCGGCGCTGGCCGTGGTGCTCGGACTGTGTCTTGTGGCCGCCCTGTCGCAGACGACAGCGCCGCGCGAGGCTGCAGCAACCGGATGGGACGCGCACGCCGGGCGCGCGACGCTCACCGCCCTGTTGGCCGAGGAAACGCCCCATCCTGTCGGCTCCCCGGCCAACCGGCAGGTGCGCGATCGCATCCTGGCGCGCCTCGCCGCGGCAGGCTATGCGACGGATGTCGACGCACGCCTGTTCTGCACCGCGCGGGCGCCAAACCCGGGCTGTGCGCGCATCGAGAACATTGTTGCGGTCAGGCGCGCACCCCGCGCCGGCCAGGCGCTGCTCGTCACGACCCACTATGACAGCGTGCCGGCAGGCCCAGGGGCGAGCGATGCCGGTTCGGGGGTGGCGATCCTTCTTCATCTTGCCGAGGCGATGAAGACCGCCACGCCGCGCAATGACGTGATTTTTCTGTTCACGGACGCCGAAGAGGTCGGGCTGCGAGGCGCCGCCGCGTTCGCCGCGCACGATCCACGCTTCGCAGCCGTGCGGATGGTTCTCAATGTGGAGGCGCGCGGGGCCGCAGGACCGAGCTACATGTTCGAGACGGGGCCCGGCAACGCCGCGCTGATGGCGCTCTATGCCCGCACGGTCGCCCGCCCGGTCACCAGCTCACTGGCCTATGAGATCTACAAGATCCTGCCCAACGACACGGATTTTTCCATCTACCGGGACGCTGGCCGCACTGGCTTCAATCTCGCCTTCGTGGGCAAAGCTTCTGTGTACCACTCCCGCGAAGATCGGCCCGGCAATCTCGATGCGCACACCTTCCAGCATCACGGCGACACCGTCTTCGCCCTCGCCAGGGCGCTTGCCGAGACGGATCTTGCCGGCCTGCAGAGCGCGCAAAACGTCAGCTATTTTGACGTGGCGGGGCGGTTCCTGGTGCTGTGGCCGAATGCCTGGAACCTGCCGCTGGCCGCGCTTGCGCTCCTTGGCGCGCTCGTTGCGGGCTGGCGCGTGCGCGCCAGCCTCACGCGCGCGCAGACCCTGTGGGCGGTCGCCGCGCTGATCGCAACGCCGCTCCTGCTGTTTGCGATCGGCTGGCTGTTGCGCTTCCCGCTCGCCGTCTGGCCCGGCGCCCTTGCGACAGACCATCAGGCGCCCTGGCCGGCCCGCATCGCACTGGTGTGCGCGCTCGCTGCAGCGACATCGCTGATCACCGTTGTCTTTGCGCCCAGGGCCGGCTGGCGCGCCCTGCTCATTGTGGGCTGGCTTGCGACCGCGCTCATGGCGCTCGCGACCGCGCTCACACTGCCCGGGGGCGCCTATGCGTTGCTGTGGCCGGCGGTTGGGTTTGGCCTGGTCGCGAACGCCCCGGGCGACTCGAACCGCGCCCTGACAGCCGCCGGCGCGGCGGGCGCGCTTATCGCCTGCTTCTTCTGGATGAACCACTTCCTGGCGCTCGAGGTGGTGCTGGGCTTTCCGCAGAGCGGCGTCAAACTGCTTGCCCTGTTCCCGCTCGCGCTCGTGCTCGTTGGGCTTTTCGCCCGGCTGGCGCCCACGCCCGGCGCCGGTGGGCCAGCGCTTGCTGCAGCCGGACTGGCGACGCTCGTCAGCGCGGCGGTCGCCGCAACCACCACGCCGGTCACCCCGCTGCGCCCGCTTGGGCTCAATATCGTCTATGCCGCAGACGGCCAGGCGGCGCCGGTCTGGATCGCCCAGTTCCCAGGCCGGGTCGACCGCAGCTGGCTCGCCGCCAACGGCTTTTCCGCGACCCCCCAGCCCCGCATGTCGCTGGGCGTCTTCGAAAGCCGTGATTACCTGCGCCCGGCCACGCCGCTTCCCATAGCCGCGCCGCGCTTCGAACTTCTGAAGGTCGATGCCGCGGGCGGCCTGCAGCGCTATGCGGGCGTCCTCCATCCCGGCGCAGGCGGGGCCAGCCTGCGGATCGCCAGCGATGCGCACAGCCCGGTGCAGTTTCTGTCCATCGAGGACCAGCCGGTGTGGACCGCCCCGCCCGCAGGCGGGCGGGCGCGCGCGCTGGCGCTGTCGGGACTCGGCCCGGATCCGGTGCGGATGACGATCGCGTTCGCCCCAGGCGCCGGAAAGCGCTTCTGGCTCACCGAACGCTCCGCCCTGCCGGATGCGCCGGAACCACGCGCCCTGACCGCCGCGCGCCCGGCCCATGCTGCGCCTATCCACAGCGGGGACGCCGCACTGGTGAGCGTGCGTGTAAATCTGCCCTGACGGCGGCTCGCATTGCCGGCCAAACCGGCTAGAGTGCCGACATCATCGGCGGACCGGCCCTCGCCTTGGGCGCGTCTCGTCCGACACCACGCCACATCAGGGAGGACTGCGCGTGTCATTGTTCGATCTCACAGGCAAAGTGGCCGTGATCACCGGTTCGTCGCGCGGCATCGGTCGCGCCATCGCCCAGGAAATGGCCGCGCACGGCGCAAAGGTGGTGATCTCATCGCGCAAGCTCGCCCCGTGCGAGGAGGTCGTCAGCGAGCTCAATGCCCTGCACGGCGCAGGGACCGCCATCGCCATTCCCGCCAATATCTCGTCGAAGGAGGACCTCCAGGCGCTGGTCGACGGCGCCGAGGCGGCCTTTGGGCAGATCGACATCCTGGTGTGCAATGCGGCCTCCAATCCGTATTTCGGACCGATGGGCGGAATTGGCGACGACGTGTTCGCCAAGATCCTGCAGAACAACATCATCTCCAACCACTGGATCATCCAGATGGTCGCGCCGCAGATGCGTGCACGCAAATCCGGCGCGATCATCATCGTGTCGTCGATCGGCGGGCTGAAAGCGACAAACGTGATCGGGGCCTACAACATCTCGAAGGCCGCGGACATGCAGCTGGCGCGCAATCTGGCGCTGGAATTTGGGCCCGACGGCGTCACCGTCAACACGATTGCGCCGGGGCTTGTCAAAACGGATTTCGCGCGCGCGCTGTGGGAAAACCCCAAGATCCTTGAGAGCGCGGTGGCCGGCTCATGCCTGAAGCGCATCGGCGAACCGCATGAAATCGCCGGAATGGCGGTGTTCCTGGGATCCAGAGCCGGTGCGTTCACCACCGGACAGACGTTCATCCTCGACGGCGGCGCAATGGCCGTCTGACTACGGAGTACAACTCATGACCTTGCGTGCGATTGTGCTCGCCGCCGTCCTCGCTGCAGCGCCGCCGACCCTGGCGCAACCCCCAGCGCAGACGCGCCAGATCCAAGAACCGCAGCCAGTCGAGACGCCGACGCGGGCGCTCGATCTTGCAGGCCTTGTCAAACAGGCCCGCGACGCCGAACCGCTGGCCGCGCAGGCGCTGGCGGCCCATATCCAGATCCTGGCCTCCGACGAATTCGAGGGCCGCGGCCCGGCGAGCGTCGGCGAGCAGAAGACGATCGCCTACATCGCCCGCCAGTTTGAGGCGGCCGGGCTGGCGCCTGCAGGCGACAACGCGACCTGGTATCAGGACGTCCCCTTCGTGCGCTCGACAGTGGCGGGGTCCAAAGCGCAGTTCGTGCTCTCCGGCGGACGAAGCAAGGCCAAGCCTGCGCCCCTTGAGTACGGCACGCAGATGGTTGTGTGGACCAAGCGCGTGGTCGACCGCATCGACGTCCGCAAGGCCGACCTCGTCTTTGTCGGCTATGGCGTGGTCGCGCCGGAAAAAGGCTGGAATGACTACGCTGGCCAGGACATGACCGGCAAGATCGCCGTGATCTTGATCAACGATCCGGATTTCGAAACGTCAAAGGACCATCCGGCGAACGGAGTGTTCGGCGGACGCGCGATGACCTATTACGGTCGCTGGACCTACAAGTTCGAAGAGGCCGCCCGTCAGGGCGCAGCCGGGGCGATCATCATCCATGAGAGCGCGCCTGCGGCGTATCCTTGGGCGGTGGTGCAGAACTCCTGGACGGGCGCCCAGTTCGACATCGCCCGGGACGACAAGGGTATGGGCCGTCTGCCGTTCGAGGCCTGGATCTCGACGCCGGCGGCGCGCGGGCTGTTCGAGCGCGCGCAACTCAATTTCGCCGACCTTAAGGAAGCAGCGCAGAAACCGGGCTTCAGACCAGTGCCAATGGGCGTCCAGGCCCGCGTGCGCTTCGACGTGGCGGTTGAACGCGTGCTGAGCCGCAATGTCGTGGGCAAGCTCCCTGGGACAGACAAACCGGACGAGGTCGTCCTCTATGGCGCGCATTGGGACCATCTCGGCCAGGGCGGCTATCGTCAGGACGGCGACGACATCTACAATGGGGCCGTCGACAACGCGACAGGCGTCGCTGCCCTGATCGAGATCGCCCGCCAGTACAGACGCGACGGCGCGCCGCGGCGCACCATCGCATTCGCGGCCTGGGCCGGCGAAGAAAAGGGCCTG
>JBILMQ010000401.1:0-2657 GCA_044375455.1 Caulobacterales bacterium
CCACCGCCACCGCCACCGCCGCCGCCGCCGCCACCGCCGCCACCGCCACCGCCGCCGCCGCCACCGCCGCCACCGCCGCCGCCACCGCCGCCGCCAGTGGTCATGACGCCGGATCCAACGTCTCCGGAGTTCCGGCGAAACTGGGGCTTGGGCTTTGTTGGGGCGCAGGAGGCCTACGCACGCGGGTTCACCGGTCAAGGCATCGCAATTGGCATCGTGGACGACGGCATCGACGTAAATCAGCGAGACCTTCAGGGCGGGGCAATCTCGAATCTGTCTACTGACATAGTAACATCGCCACGCAACAATGGCGCAGGCCTGATTGGCGCGCCCTCAGCCGATGGCCTCGGAAAAGAGCGCCACGGCACGCGCGTTGCGGGAATTCTGGGTGCGCGGTTCAACGGTTTCGGGACGATCGGCGTCGCCTATGACTCGACAATCATCGCCGTTCGCGCTGATGAACCTGGGCCCTGCGACCAGGACAATTGCAAGTTCCGCTCCAGCGATCTTGCAAACGCCATCGACTATCTCACCAACAATGGCGCGAAGATTATCAACCTGTCGCTCGGTGCAGACGGACCTTCCGGCTCGCTTGTCGAGCAGGCGCTGATCCGGGCAGCGCAGCGCGGTGTTGTGATCATTGCCTCTTCCGGCAACGAAAATGAGGCCGCCAACCCTGCAACCGATCCCGGCTGGCCGGCGCGCTACGCGATCGATCCGCGGTTCGCAGGCATGATTATCTCCGTGAACGCGCATGATCAAAATGGCGTTATCGCAGGCTTCTCCAACCGCGCAGGCGTCGCGCTGAATTGGACGCTTACGGCGCCTGGGGAGTCGGTCATCACAGATTGTGACGGCACGAGCTGCTGGCGCGTTGGCGGCACGTCTTTCGCTGCACCGCACGTCTCCGGGGCCGCAGCTCTTCTGACCCAGGCGTTTCCCACGTTGCGGGGCGACCAGATCGTGCAGTTGCTGTTGCGGTCAGCGCGCGACGCCGGAGACCCGGGGGCGGACAGCGTTTACGGGCGCGGCTATCTTGATATCGCCCGCGCATTCCAGCCGATTGGCGGGTTATCACTTCCCAGCCCGGCCCAGACCCCGGAAGCGGGGCGGTTCTCCGGACCGGGCGGTGCAGGCGGTGTCGGGATGATCGGCGCCGCCTTCGGGGACGCGCTGCGAGCCCCCGCGCTCGCCACCATGGCGCTTGATGACTTCGATCGGCCTTTCGCGATTAGTCTTGCCGACACCCTCCTCTCAGATGCGCCCAGCACGCTCGACACGCCAGCCCCACGGCTCCCACAGACCCTGTCGATAGCGACGCCGGAGGGATTGTCCTACGCCATTTCTTTCCGTCCTTTGGATTGGGGCGCACCGGACTCCAACGTTCGTCCGATCGACCGCCTCACGGAGACTGAGCATGGCGCGGCGGTGCGGCTTCGGGCGCATGCCGGCGAGGCCTGGTCATTCGCCATTGGCTTGCGGGACGACGCCGCCACTGCAGCGATCCCGCCGGTGGTGAACGGCTTTGCACGTTTTGCGGGTGCAGACACAAGCGTGGAGATCGCCAGACGGCTCGGGAGCGGCACGGTGCGTGTTTCAGCCCAGCATGGCGCGGGCCGCGAAGGGCCGCTGGATCTGGCGGCCGATCGTTGGCTGACACAGGCAGGCTTCCTCACCAGACGCGGGCCAGTAGATCTCGAGCTGGGGGTGGGCCTGCTCAGTGAGCGGAATGCCGTTCTGGGACTGCGCTGGGGCGAACGCTTCGGCGCGCGACCGGACGGTCGGACCGCGACGGTGAGCGCCAACGCCGCCTGGGCGCCAGCATCGCCATGGCGCGTGTCGATGCACGCTGAGGCCGGACGAAGCGTCGCCTCGAGAGATGGACTGTTCCGGGTCGCATCGCCTCTGAGGTCCTCAGCCTATGCGGCGCAACTCACCTTTGCCCCAACGACAAGCATCTCCGAAAGCGCCAGCTGGCGGTTGGCCGTCAGTCAGCCCTTGCGCATCGAGAGCGGCGCGCTGGCCATCACCCTGGCCGACTTTGATCCCGACATGACGAAGGCGATCCGGTTTACCGAACGTCGGCTGGCTGCCGCCCCGAGCGGGCGCGAGGTCGTGATCACGGCAGGCTATGATCATTGGTTTGGCACAAGTGGCTTGATCGGCTTCACCGTTGAACGCCGGCTTGATCCAGACCACCGGGCCGGGGCGGACAGTGAAAACGCTCTCGTCCTGCGCGGCGCCTGGCGGCGCTGAGGGCGCAATCGCTGCGAGATTCTCGAAGCGATTTCCGCTATGCCGCTGCGAGGTGTCAGCGACAGCCTCGAGGACGATCCATGGCGAAGAGATTTTTTGGGACTGACGGCATTCGTGGCGCGGCGAATTCCTTCCCCATGACCCCGGAGATCGCCATGCGTCTCGGCATGGCGGCAGGCAAGCTTTTCAAGAAGGCGGACGACCGGCGTCATTCGGTGGTGATCGGCAAGGACACCCGTCTGTCGGGCTATATGATTGAGCCGGCCTTGGTTGCCGGTTTCACGTCGGTCGGGATGGACGTGGTGCTCTTTGGACCTCTTCCCACCCCCGGGGTGGCGATGATGACACGGTCCCTGCGCGCCGACCTCGGCGTGATGATCTCCGCCTCGCACAACAAGTTT
>JBILMQ010000141.1:0-8856 GCA_044375455.1 Caulobacterales bacterium
GTTTCCGCGCCTTGAGGCTGCAGCGGAAGGGGCGCGAAGCAATGCGCGGGCGGCGATGGAGGAGGTGCGCGCCGCGCAGGTCGCGCTCACCGGCGATATCACCCTGGCCTATGTCAACCTGCGGCTGTCCCAGAACCGCCGTCAGATCCTGCGCGACGCAGCAGCGGCGTCCTCGGAGCTGGCAGACATCGTGGAGCAGAGCGCCGCTGCCGGCATCGCCGCCCCGGCCGACGCCGCTGACGCCCGGCGACTTGCTGAAAACGTGCGCGCCCGCATTCCCGACGCCCAGTTGGAGGTGAGCACCTATACCGGGCAGATCGCTTTGCTGCGCGGTCTCGCACCCGGGGCGGATCCGATCACTGCAGCTCTGGTCGCGCCACAAGGCGCCCTGGTGCGGATGCCGACCTTGCCGGTCGCCGCCACACCCGCAGCGCCCGCAGATCTCCTCAGGTTGCGCCCCGACATCATGCAGGCCGAGGCGCGGGTCGGCGTCGCAGCCGCCGATCTAGGCATCGCACGTGTGGATCTTCTGCCACAGTTGCGCCTGACGGGCGGCATCACTGTCGCCGACAACGTGCTCGGCTCAGCGCTGCCCGAACGCGCGGTCCAACTCGGTCTGACGCCGCAGATCAGCATACCGCTGATTGGCTGGGGGCAGCGCATGGCCGCTGTGCGGGCGCGCGACGCCCGGTTCGATCAGGCGCTTCTGCAGTATCAGGAAGTCGTCAATCGCGGCGTTGCAGAAGCCCAAGGGAATCTCACGGCGCTCGCCCAGGCGCACCTGCGCCTTCAGGCGGCGCGCGCGGCGGAGGATGCCGCCATGCGCCAAAACGAGGGCGCGAGGGCCTTGTGGTCGTCCGGGATCTCTAGTCTTGCAGATCGTCTGCGGTCGGATCAGCAAGTGCTGGACGCGCGCCTTGCCCGCATTGAGGCTGAAGCAATCCAGGCGCGCGCTGCGATCGGCGTCTACCGGGCCTTCGGCGGCGGTGCGCCGGATCTCGGCGCAGTGCGCGCGGCTGAACGACAAATCCCCGCGCGCGGCTGATCGCTCAGTCGCACCTCACCGCCATGCCGCCGCACTCGTTCGGTATGACCGCCGCAGGGGCTCGCAGGTTCGGGCTGCACCCACGGTCGGCGACGAGCCGATCCGCGCCGGGCGCCGCAGCGTCGTGCCGGCGCAGGCGCGGGTGTGAACCCGGTTGGTGGTCAAACCGCCGTGCACGGGCCAACATTGTGCACTGCGACATGCAAAAGGGCCGCTCCTTAAAGGAGCGACCCTTCGCATAAACGGCCGATTGATCGCCAGGCGCGATTATTCGCCGCGCGGGTAGATCGGCACCGTGAGCTTCACAAGCCCGACCAGCTTGCCGTCCGCGAGCGCGGACGCGTCGATGTCAGTATCGTGGTACCGCAGGTCGAACGAGAATACGTCATACGCTGCCGTCAGGCCGGCGTTCCACGTGGTGTAGTTGTCAAACCCAAACGCGTCGTTATCCTCAACCGTTTGATAGCCGACCGCGCCCGATCCCGTCACCGTGAGGCCATTGCCGTATTCAGCAAGTTTCGTCGCCGCGTTCACTTCGGTGTAGACGGCAGTGCCAGAGTTCAGCGTGAACTCCGGCGACAGCATCAGCTTGCCGCCAAATGAGTAGCCGTTGTCGAACGCGTGGGTGAACCCCGCCAGAGCCTCCCAATAAGGCAGGTCGTCGGCAACGGCGTCATCGCCGTCATAGCCGTAATAAATGACCCCGAGATTGAACGTGGTGTTGCCCACGGACGGGGTCACGCCGGCATAGAAATCGTACTCGATGGTCGAGTCGGTGCCGAAATCGATCGAAGACAGCCAGGTGCCTGCGTAGAAAATACCGTTGGTCAGGTCCACGCCGCCCTGGAACGATCCATTGTCGGGCTTCTGCGACAGGCCGCGATAGATGTAGTCGTTGGTGTAACCGATGTTGGCGGTCACGGATGTTTCCGCCTGGGCCGCGCCGCAGGCCACACCGGCGAGCAGGGTTGTGGTCAGGAGTTTGAGGCTGGTACGCATTGGGATCCCCTCTAAAAATCGCTTCGGGCGACAGATTCATTTGCCCCGCAGCAGAGCGCTTTGGCCAGAACCAGGCTTGCTCGGCGACACTTGCCGGTCAGAACCATTGGTTCCGATGCAAAGCGCCCGACAGGCGAGATATTGGCCCAACTTTTCCGCGATCACGACACAACACCGTGCGCGCAGCCGCTGGATCGCTCATAAAGCGTAAATTAGGGTAAACGACGGGCTTCATCTGGCGTCGGCGCCCACTTTGTGTGCGTTCTTCACCGAGTGTGGCAAAAATGCATCAGGGCGCAAAGCCTCACCGGGCCGTGAGGGGGGCGAAACCCAGGTGCAGTCCTGCGTCCACAATCAACGTCTCACCCGTGACGTGGCGCGACATCGGGCCGGCGAAGAAAACCGCTGCATCAGCAATGTCCTCTGGCGTGGAGGCGGCTTTCAAAGGGACGGTGGCGGCGACATTGTCGCGCACGCGCGCCGCCGTCTGGGCCCCATAGGCGTCAACAAACCAGCGCGTATCAATGAACCCCGGACACAGCGCGTTCACGCGGATTTTGGGGGCAAGTGCGCGCGCGAGGCTCAGCGTCATGGTGTTGAGTGCGCCCTTTGTCGCCGCATAGGCGACCGATGAGCCGATCCCGGTCACGCCGGCGATCGAGGAGATGTTGACCACCGAGGCCGCAAGGCCGCTTGCGGCATGGGCCGCCTCCAGCAGCGGCCGGCAGGCCCGCACCATCTGGAAGGCGGACACCACATTCACCCGGTAAAGACGCAGGAAATCCTCATCCGAAAGGCCGTCAAGATCGCCATGGTTGGGCACGTGCTTTGTCTGACCCACGTTGTTGATGAGCATGTCCAGCCGACCCCAGGGGGCGGCGGCCTCCGCCAGCAGGCGGCAGGCCGCATCCGACCCTACGTCCGCTTGCGCCACGATCACCTGTGCCCCGGTCGCGCGGATGGCGTCCGCCGTCGCCTCCGCCTCCGCCGCGCTGCGCGAGTAATTGATCACAACATTGGCCCCGGCCTGCGCAAGTTTGATCGCTGTGGCTGCGCCAAGCCCTGTCGCTGAGCCGGTGACCAGCGCCGTTTTTCCGCTGAGATCCATAGGGTCCTCCTGTCTGTCCTCGGCCGGAATGACGGCGCGGACCGGAAATGTCGAGAGGCTCGACGCGCGCGGGCAAGACACAGGGTCGCCGCCTCAGCCAGGTCGCAGCCCGCAGCCGCGCCCGGGCGCGCCGCAAGGCCAGTCGCCAATCGGCGCTTACGGCACGACACCAGCGGTCAGGCGCACGGCTGCATTGGCATTCCCACCCCAGCGCTCTGCGCAGCGCCGCACCCTGAGGCTCGTGTTGCGCCCAACTTGCTGCTACCCCGCTGCGATGACTTCACAGAATGGTTCTGCCGATCCGCCCGTCGCCATCATCGGCGGCGGTCCGGCCGGTCTGATCGCTGCCGAACGTCTTGCCCGGGCAGGGCGCCGCGTCGTCCTGTTCGACCGCATGCCCGCGCCCGGGCGCAAGTTCCTGCTTGCCGGGCGCGGCGGACTGAACCTGACCCACACTGAACCAGCGCGTGACTTTCTGGCGCGCTACCGGACGGGCGCACCGGCGCTTGAGCCGGCCATACGGGCCTTCTCGCCGGTCCAGCTGCGGCAATGGGCGCACGATCTCGGGCAGGACACATTTGTGGGCACTTCGGGGCGGGTGTTTCCGCGGGCCATGAAGGCGAGCCCCTTGCTGCGCGCCTGGCTCGCACGCCTCAACGCCCTTGGGGTTGAGATCCGCACGCGCCATCTGTGGCGCGGATGGGACGAAGACGGGCGTCTCGTCTTCGACACGCCCCAAGGTGCGCAGAGCAGCACCGCCGGGGCGACCATCCTGGCGCTGGGCGGCGCCTCCTGGCCGCGGCTGGGCTCAGACGGCGCCTGGACGAACATCCTGGCTGCGCGCGGCGTGGCGATCACACCGCTGCGCGCGTCAAATTGTGGGTTTGAAATCGCGTGGAGCACACCGCTTCTCGACAGGCACGCCGGCGCTCCGCTCAAGCCTCTTGCGGTGTCATTTCGCTCCGCCACCTGCCGCGGCGAAGCCGTCATCACCCGAACGGGTCTGGAGGGCGGCGTCATCTACGCCCTGTCCGGGCCTGTGCGTGATGCCATCGCGGCCGGGGGACCGGTTGAGATCACCCTCGACCTCAAGCCCGATATGCCGCTTCACGAGGTTGAAGGCCGGCTGGTACGGGCATCGCGAAAGGACTCGCTGACGAACCGCCTGCGCAAAGCTCTCGGGCTGTCGCCGACGGCGGTGGCGCTGTTGCGCGAGGGCGGTCGCCTGCCCGAACCTGCGCCGCTTCTGGCCAGACGGGTGAAATCCTGTGGCCTCACCGTTACGGCCGCACGCCCGATCGATCGGGCCATTTCCTCCGCGGGCGGCGTGGCCCTGCCGGCCCTGACCGCCGATTTTATGATCAAACAGCTGCCGGGCGTTTTTGTCGCTGGCGAAATGATCGATTGGGAGGCGCCCACCGGAGGCTATCTGCTCCAGGCCTGTTTCGCGACCGGCGTCGCCGCCGCGGCCGGCGCGGCGGCGTTCCTCAGGCGTGGTCCTCAAATGTCATCGCCAGACGATAGGAGCCATAGCCCGGTTGCTCGATCGCCAGACGGTCCATGACGCTTGCCTTGAGATGTTCAAGGAGGCCCGGCGTCGCAAGATCGATTTCACCCGCTTGGATGCGCGCGCACAGCTCCCTGTTGAGCGTGTCGACGCTGCCATGACGGCCCAGGAGATCTGCGAGCCGGTCGGCGGCGCGCGCGTCCGCCTGCGGGGCAAGGCGCAGCTCGCGCTCAACGATCCGTAGGGCGTTCACCGCCACCCGCGCATGAAAGGCCGCGTGACCCGACAGTTGCGGCGCAGCGACCGTCTCGATGAACCGCGCCACCGCATCGATCAGTTCGTCGGCGCGCGGCGAAGCGAGGCTTGAGCGACCGGTCATAAGCGGCCTTCCATCATCAGCACAAGGTCCATCTCAGTCTCCGAGGCCCGGCGTCCGATTGCGGCGCGCTCTACAGAGGGATCCGCGCCGCTCTGAAAGGCGCGATACATGAGGAGGCACATGATCCCCCACTTCAGGGCGCCAAGCATGGTCCAGTAACGTACATCCTGCGCACCGACGTCGCGTCCGCCGCCATCGCGGTAGCCCTTCAGCAGATCCTCCAGCGCGCCGAAGCCGCCGACCGGATGGACGACCTCGCCGAACCGCCAGGACGGGGTGCAGATCCATCCAAGGTCCTCCGCAGGATCGCCGAGATGGGCGATCTCCCAATCGAGCGCCGCGCGAACGCCATCCGGACCGATCATCAGGTTGCCATTGCGAAAGTCGCCGTGCACCAGCACCAGTGGCCGGTCCTTGGGAACGCGCGCGCGCAACAGGCGCAACGCAAGCTCGAAGGTCGGGCGCGGATCATCAAAACTGCGATAGATTTCCTCATACTGATCCAACTGTGCGCACGCGTCCGCGACAGCGAGCTGCGGCAGATCGGCGGTTCGCACCGCATGAATACGTGCGAGCAGCCCGCCGCATTGATAGGCGAGTTGAGGCCGCACCTCGGCGAATTCGGGGTCGCGCAGGATCTTGCGCGCGATTGTCTCGCCGGCGATGCGACGCATGATATAGGCTGCTCCGAGCCCGTCGCTGGGCGCACACACATGCACGATCTCAGGCGCAGCCGCCCCGGCAGCCCGCGCCGCCCGGATGACCAAGGCCTCATTGGCGAGCCCGAGCGTGTGGCGCGAGCCTTCAACCTGCACGCCGCCGGGGGCGCGGCGCAGAATATAGCCCTCGCCGCCGACGTCAAACGACCAGGTCTCCTGGCTTGCGCCGCCCGACAGCCGCCGCAAGGCGACGACCGGGCCCGGCAGCGGGAAGCCGTCAGCGATACGCTGAAGGGCGTCTTGGAAGTTCGGCGGCTGCGTCATCGTCTCCACATGCGCACACGTGCGAAGCAGTTCTATCATGGCGGCGTCATGAACGCTTCGGAACCCCTCCCGTTGGGTCAAGAAAGGCCGCCCCCGGCCTCGCTGTGGGCGCGCCTGTCCGGCTGGTTTTTCACCGGCCTCGCCATCGCTGCGCCGATCGCAATCACGCTCTGGATCATCTGGACCTTTGTCAGCTTCCTTGATGGGGTCGTGATTGGGCTGTTGCCCAATGGGGCCGCGATCCGTGCTGCGATGCCATTCGGCCTGCCGGGCGCGGGCATTGCGATCGGTCTCGTCGTGCTGACCGTTCTGGGCGCGATCGCTGCCAACATCATCGGGCGAAATTTCCTGGGCTTTGCTGAGCGCCTGCTGGAGAGCATCCCCTTCGTGCGCTCCATCTACAGCGCCCTCAAACAGATCTTCGACGCCTTCTTCAACAAAGCCAGTTCCACCACCTTTCGCGGCGTCGTGCTTGTGGAGTACCCGCGTCCCGGGGCCTGGTCGGTTGGGTTTCTGACCGGCGACGCGCGCGGCGAAATCGCTCGGGCCACGGGCGAGAATCACGTCGGCGTGTTCGTGCCGACCTCGCCCAACCCGGCCACCGGCTTCGTTGTCTTCGCGCACCGTGACGCCGTGCGCCCGTTGGATATGACCGTGGAGGAGGGCGCCCGGGTGATCTTCTCGGCAGGTCTTTTGATCCCGGAAGGCGGCGCCAAGGCAAAAGCAGGCGCCCCGGCGCCGGACCGAGCGGGGCCCCCGACACTGTAGCCCTGCCGCCATGCACCGTGATAGACCCGCCAAGCGAGGGCCCGGCGCGCACCGGGGCGTGGTCCGACCGGCGCCTGTCGCGCCAATTGCATCGCGAGGAAACCGGGCATGGACGGCAATCAATCTGAAGAGTCCTTTCACATGAAAGGCAATTTCGCCCCGGTGGGAGCGGAGGTTGAGGCGTTTGACCTCGCCGTGGACGGCGCGATCCCCCCGGAGCTTGATGGTCTTTATGTCCGTAACGGCTCCAATCCCAAATCCGGCGATCCGGGTCATTGGTTCTTCGGCGATGGAATGCTGCATGGCGTGCGCCTGAAAGGCGGCAAGGCGCTCTGGTTTCGCAATCGCTGGGTGCGCACCAGGGTGTTCGACGGCGCCAACCGCCTGGCGCCGCAGAACATACTCGACCGCACAGTCTCAAGCGCGAACACAAACATCATCCAGCACGCGGGCCGCCTCTTCGCCCTGGAAGAAGGCGCCTTCCCCACGCAGGTTCAGGCGGATCTGTCGACGTTTGGCCCCTACGACTTCGATGGCCGGCTGACCACGTCGTTCACCGCCCACCCCAAGATCTGCCCTGAAACCGGCGAGATGCATGCGTTCGGCTACGGTTTCGCGCCGCCGTTTCTGACCTATCATCATATCGACGCATCCGGCGCTCTGATGCGGTCTGTGGAAATCCCGGTCTCCGGCCCCACAATGCACCACGATTTCGTGATGACCCGGCGTCACGTGATCTTCATGGATTTGCCGGTCGTCTTTGATGTGATGATTGCGATCAAGGGCGGCATGCCGTTCCGCTGGTCGGACGACTATGGCGCGCGCCTCCTGATCCTGCCACGCGGCGGCCCGATTGAGGCGTTGCGCACGGTCACCGTGGCGCCGTGCTACGTCTTTCATCCTGCAAACGCTTATGAGGAACCCGACGGCACCATTGTGATCGACGTTGTGCGCTACCCTGAACTCTGGCGCCACCGCAGCCAGTTCGCTGCCGAGGATGCAGCCCACCTGCACAGGTGGCGCATCCCGCCGGGCGCCGACAGGGCGCACGAGGAACAGCTGTCGGATCGATTGACCGAGTTTCCCCGTATCAATGACCAGCGCGCCGGTCTCGCGGCGCGCTTCACATACATGGCGGCGATGACCCCGGGACACCCGAAGCTCGGTTTCAACCGCATCGCCAAGCATGACGGGCGCACCGGCGAGGTTGCGGAACACGCGTTCGGCCCGGGGCGGCTGGTCAGCGAGTTCACGTTCGTGCCGGCTGGTTCCGGCGAAGACCACGGCTACCTGATGGGCTTCGTTTTTGATGCTGCGACCGACCGATCCGACCTCGTCCTTCTGGACGCGCAAAACCCGTCGACAGCCCCGATCGCGCGGGTGCGTCTGCCCCAGCGCGTGCCGCAGGGCTTTCATGGCGGCTTCATCCCGGCCAATGCGGTTGGCATGGCGTGAGCGACGGCGAGCCCGCTTCCTGGGTGCGCCATGGCAAGGTGCGCGCGCGACTGAGTGCCGGCGGGCTTGACCTGGAGATTGAAGGCGTCACGACACAGGCGAAATATTATAAACCACTTGTGCGTGAGTTTTTCCGCAAGCAGATGACACGCATCCGCCCTGCTTGGGGAGACTTCCAGGTCAGTATCCGGATGGAGTTCATCGGCGAGGCGCCACTGCTTGATCTCGACAACCTGGCCAAGGCGCTGCTGGACTCCGTCAACGGTGTCGCGTTTCATGATGACAGTCAGGTTGCACGTCTGTCCGTTGAGCGCGCGCCCGGTGAAAGGGACCGCATCAGTCTGCGGGCGGAACCTATTGCGCCCGCACAGCCTTTCTCAAAACCTGAGTGATCGATCCGCGGACCAGAGCGCCGCACTCTAAGCGTCTCCTGCATCCAGCCGACCAAGTCAGGCGACCGCCTCAGGCCGCCGGACCGTGCCGGCCAGAGTCGGGAAGGCCAGAGTTGGCAAAGCCAGATCCGGAAAGGCCAGATCCGGGCAGGGCGGATCGGGAATGCAGGCCCCGTGAGTGGTTCTGCGGGCGCTCCCCCCACACATCGGGGGCAAGGCC
>JBILMQ010000008.1:0-29259 GCA_044375455.1 Caulobacterales bacterium
GGCGTGATCTCATGGGCCGCCGGCGTCTCAGCCCATACCGGCGCGCCCGCCAGCAGCACGGCAGGCGCGACTGCGTGCAGAACCGCACGGGCCAGGCCCTGCGCCAAGCTTTTGCTGACCGGGGTGCTCCGGCTCGCCTGCGTGGCCATCTGCTGGCGCCTCTGCGTCATGACCCGCGTCCACCTCATCCGCTCAGTGTCGGCATGGCTGCACAGCAATGCTGCAAATGCGGTGATTTTGCGCCGTGCACCTTCTGCTGACAGGCGCCCAGCGCCCCGCGCCCAGCGCCGAGCGCCCAAAACAGAGCTCAGCGCCATCGGACAGCCCCCGTGGCCGGCGCCCTGCCTGGCCTCGCGCCATGCTTAAGGTCGCGTCAACGCGCCGCTTCGGCGTTTGATGATCGGCCGACGACCGCTTTACCCGGCGGCCTCACCATCCGCCAAATCTCTGAGGCTGTTCATGTCCGCAATTTCAAGTCTGCCGCCACGCCCGCCGTTGCGTCCGCCGTCGCCTGGCCAAGTCGCCATGCCGCTTCGCGCCGCCGTGGCGCGGTCTGACGCCGATCCGGGGGCGGATGCGACGGGGCTGGCGCGCGGGCCGACCCGCGACGATGCGCTCAGGGTGGTGCAGGACATACGCCATGCCCGCAAAGCGGGTCTCGATCAGCGCAAGGCGCAGGCGCGTGAACGGCTCATGCAGCTGGTGGAGCAGATCCGGCTGATCAGGCGTTTGTGGGCAGGCGATCCGCGCCGCACCGCCGAGGAGATCGCTCGGATCGCGCAGGAGCTTAAGGCGGTTCTGCAGGATTACGCTGCTGCAGCAAAGGCTTCGGGTGAGACCGGTGCGCTCCCGACTGACGCTGCTGCGTGGTTTGCCTCCTGCATCCCAGCGGCGGGCAGACCGGCAGGAGAGGCCGCCGGGCCGGATGCGGCTGCGTCGCAGGAGGCGGTGATCCAGGAGGGGGCGATGCAGCCTGCGGGGGGGCAGGCGACGGCCGCGGCGCAGGCCTGCGCGCGCCCGCAGATCAGCCTGCCGGTTGTGCAGGATCGCGACCCAAGCGCGCGCGCCGTACAGAACAACGCTGATCGTCTGTTCGTCGGCCAGGCGCGCGAGATGATCACTGTGTTGCAGGATTGGCTTTCTGAGGCGCGCATCAAAGCACAGGGCGCCTTCAAGATCCGCGTCCGCAGCGACGCGGCCTTGCAGGATCCGGCTTTGCAGGATGAGCCCTTCAAGACTGCAGACGAAGAGATGGCGCGGACGGCGCGTGCGTTGCGCCTGTTGGAGGCAGACATCCGACGCGACACGCCGCCGCCTGCCAGCCTCAGCGTCGCGCAGGCCTGAACCGGACGCGCCGCGCGTCGGTGGTCCGCCTTGCGCAGCCGTCTGCACCAGCGCCTTTGCCTCGCCCTATATCATTGGCCGCTGATCGTTGGCCGCAGCGTCTGCCGCTGCTTATTCCCGTGCGACTGGCGGCAAGCGGCCAGAGCCAGACCTATGCTGCCGGCCGATCCGCCGTCAGCGCCAGGAACACGTCCTCCAGGTCGGGCTCATGGATGGCGATGTCGCGGATCGACACGCCCGCGGCGCGGAACCGCTCAAGCAGCGCCTCGACGCTGATGTCCGCGCTGCGGTAGGTGACGGCCAGCCAGCCGTCAGCCTGCAGCCGCACGCCAAGCCCGGCAAGGCTTTCCGGCGCCTCAGAGACTGCCTGCTGAGGGTCGATCACCAGGGTTTTTTGATCCAGCCGGGCCAACAGCTTTTCCGTCGGTTCGCAGGCGATCAAAGACCCATGATTGACGATCGCAATCGTGTCGCACAGTTCCTGGGCTTCCTCCAGGTAGTGGGTCGTCAGCACGATGGTGACGCCCTGTTTGTTCAAATTTCGGACGTAATCCCAGAGCTGCCGGCGCAACTCGACATCGACGCCGGCCGTGGGCTCGTCCAGGATGAGGACAGGTGGAGAATGGACCATCGCCTTCGCCACCATAAGCCGGCGTTTCATGCCGCCGGACAGCTGGCGCACATAGGCGTCGCGCTTCTCCCACAGTCCGACCGCCTCAAGGATCTCTTGCGTGCGGCGCTCCGTTTTGGGGACGCCGTAGAAGCCCGCCTGCAACTCCATCGCCTCGAGCGGCGTGAAGAACGGATCCATGTTGATTTCCTGCGGCACGACACCGATGGCGGCCTTGGCCTCGCGGGGGTGGCTGTCAATGTCAAAGCCCCACACGGTCGCCTGGCCGGCGGTCTTCACCACCAGGCCGGCCAGGATGTTGATCAAAGTTGATTTGCCTGCGCCGTTCGGCCCGAGGAGCCCGAAGACGGCGCCGCGCGGCACGGCAAGATCAAGCCCCTTCAGCGCGATCTTCGCGGGCGTCCTGGCGGAGGCGGCGTAGGTCTTGGCGAGACCGTGGGTCTGGATGGCGAAGGCCGGCGCATCGGCTTCAGCGGACATGGCGCCTCTCTGACAGTGACGCCCCTCCATAGGCCGAACCGGGCGCGCGCGCCAATCCCGGACGCGCCTGGCCCGCGGCTCCGAACGCGGGTCACTGGTGTTTCACCGGTGAGGACATGGCGCCCACGCCGTGGCGATTGTCCGACACGTCGCGATCAAGCTGGTTCGCGCAATCACAGACAAAAGAGTTATCACAGCAGCGCGAAAGCGGGCAGCCGACATGACCAGCTGCTGCGAGGAGATCCCTGGGTCACGGGCGCGTTCACCCGGCGTGGGAGGCCCGGCGCCACGGGCCTGGCCCAGCATGACGGACCAGGAATTCGGGTCTGGACGCGCCTGGCGATTGCGCGCATGTCAGGCGCATCAGCCCACACCAGCAGCGGACTCGCACCATGGCACAGCCATCAAGCGCCTCATACGATTCACCTGAGGTCATCATCACCGATCAGCATCGCGTGATGTGCGACGGCGGCGGGGGCGCGCTTGGCCATCCGCGCGTCTGGTACACCATGGGCGACGACGGCAGCGTCGATTGCCTCTACTGCGATCGCCGTTTTGTCGCCCGGGGCGGCCCGCATGACCCGGGTAGGGCCGGCGCGCCTGGGTGACGCTGAGATTGGCGGGCAACGAGAAGAGTGCGGGTGACGCAGATGCCTGGTTGCGGAGCAGCCGGCGCGCCTGGTGGAGTCGGACCTGCGCGATCCGCGCCGCCGGTCACGGTGAACACCTCCGGCCTATACCACCCCGCCAGCGACGATGTCGCGCCCGCTGGCGTCGGCCTCAGGCGACCTTGCAACTCTGAGTGTGGATGAGCCGGCGCGGCAGGCTGGGCATGGGTATCGCTCATGGTGCGGCCCGGCATGCAGCCCTGGCTGCGTGACTGTCGCCCCATGCCGCCGCGTGCCTGCCGGCCAGTCCCTTCATCGCGCCCGGGCCGCCTGCGCCCCGCGCCCTTGTCGGTCCTGCGGCTGACCCGCAGACGGGCGCGCAGACCCTCGCGGCGCGCCCGGCCTTATGTCTGGGCGTCTCATGGCGGCGCCAGACCCCGCGGGCGGGAGCAATATGCGATCCGCCGCACCGCCTTAAGGGCGCTGCAGATGCGCGCCGCCGCCGGTCTGTGAAGCCCACTTCGCCAGCGGCGGCGACCCCTGCAGCGCGCGTGCGCGACCATGCGCCAACGCGCGCCAGCGCGTTTCTTGCGCGATGAGACGCCGCCTGTGGTGTCGCGGTGCTCGGGGTCTGGCGGGGCCTCAGCTGCCGGTCGTCACGGCGTGGGCGTAATTCGGATCAGGCGCCCTTTGACTTCATCGGTCAGCACGTAGAGCGCGCCGTCCGGGCCTGTGCGCACGTCACGCACCCGCGCATCGATCGCAAGCCGCTCTTGCCCCTGAACTCTCCCATTGTCATCGAGGTCAATCCGCACCACGCCTCCGGCAATGGCGCGCGAGCCCGTGACCATGGCCCCTGCAAAGAGATCGCCGTTCCAGGCCCTGAACAGATCGCCGCGATAGACGGTGAGACCTGAGGGCGCGATGGAGGGGGTCCACACGACCAGCGGATCCGTCATCTCGGGCAGGCTGCGATGCGGCGAGATCGGTCGCTTGTCCGGCCCGTACTCAACGGCGGAGGTGGCGAGCGGCCAGCCATAGTTGGACCCTGGCGTGAGCAGATTGAGTTCATCGCCGCCCTGCGCGCCGTGCTCGGTGGCATAGATCCGCCCGCTCACCGGGTCGCGCGCCATGCCTTGAATGTTTCGGTGCCCATAGGACCAGACTTCGGCGCGTGCATCGGCGCGCGCGTGGAACGGATTGTCGCTCGCGGTCGCGCCGTCCGGTCTGATGCGCGCGACTTTCCCGAAATGGGCGCCAAGGTCCTGCGCCCTGTTGCGCTCGCTGCCGCCGTCGCCGACCGAAATCAGCAGCGTGCCGTCGGGCAGAAAGACGAGGCGCGACCCGAAATGAAACCCGCCGGCCTTTTGCGGTGTGGCCTCAAAAATCTGGGTCACATCCAGCAGCTGGTTGTCTTGAAGCCGGCCGCGCACCACGCGCGTTGCGTTGACGCTCTCGCTGCCTGATGCAAAGGAGAGATAAATGAACCTGTTGCGGGCGAAGTCAGGGTCGGCCGCGACGTCGAGGAGTCCGCCCTGGCGCAGCGCCAGAACCGCCGGCGCGCCGGCGATGGGATCTGGCAGCAGCACCCCGTCGCGGACACGCCGGAGACGGCCTGGGCGCTCGGTGATCAGCAGGTCGCCGCCTGGCAGGAAGGCGAGGCCCCAGGGATGTTCAAGTCCGTCCACGAGCGTCTCAGTCCGCCAGCCCTGGGCGATTGGCAGGCGCGTCGGATCGCTGGGGGCGGGGATGACGCTGGTATTCTCATCTGCCGGACTTGAAACCGGGCTGAGGCCCTCCGCCGAACCGGCCCATCCGGGCGGGGTTCCCCCGGGCGCGGCTCCCCAGAGCGCAGCGGTGAGAAGGACCAGGACGACTTTGCGGACGCGCATGAGACGACTCGCCGGATGCTCACAAAGGCCACGAAGATGGCCCGCAGCGGGGCAGCGTCCAGGCCGGATCCGCCCGGCGCCCGTTCACGAATTCGTAAGCGGTGCGCTGAAGCCTTTTTGCGCGCCCCAAAAGCGCCGCCATTTGGGGGTTCTTGCGCGACATGGCTGCTGACGCCTCTTCCACATGGTTTTGGCGCATCGCCGCCGCCGCGGCCCTCTTCCCGGCCATGGCGTGGCGCGTGCAGGCGGGTGAAAGCCCGTTGCGCGAAGCTTTGTTCGCCACTGCCAATGCGACACAGGACTCCCCGACGGCGCTCTACACGGCAGCGACCAGTCCGCCGCGTCGCTTCACTCTCGACCGCTCGGCGAACCCGCCCTTGTTGCGCTTCGAAGGCCAGGATGAAGTGATGGCGCTCACCATCACCCCGGGACCACGCGGCGACGAGTTCTACAAAACCGATACGGGCGACGTCGTGCTGCGGGCTACGGCGCTTGGCGGCCTGATCCTGTACACGCCGGAAGCGCGTGATGGCATGCCGGCGGCCCTGGTGGGGCAGACCCAGCCGCTGCCCCCGCTTTTGGCGCCGAAATCCGCCATGAAGCGGCGCCTGGAAGTGATTGCTGGCGATCTCGGCCGGGCCCTCGGGCGCACGGTGCAGCTGGCGACGCCGGAAGGCGACGACGTCGCCGCAGGCGTCATCGTTGACGCCGCCCAGCGTGCTGCGCAGGCGATCTCCGCCGCCCGCCCTGCCTTGGCCGCCGATCGGCCCCTGCTCATCCGCATCGGGTATTCAAAGACGCCCCAGGCGACCTGGAGCGCTGGGGCGCTCACTGTCCAGATCGATCCGGCGCGCGGCTATGCTGGTCGCCCCTCAAGCGGCGCCATCGCGCGCGCCGTGCAGGCAGGGCGTTGACATGGCGGGGCGGCCGCGCACGCCTCACGCCATCTGGCCCTGAAATTGCGCCAGATCGAAGTAATCGCGCCAGCGGTTGATTTTGCCGTCGGCGATCTCGAAGGCGCCCATCACCGGCAGCGTGACCGTCTTGCCGTTGGCCAGTTCAAAAATGTCGGTGCGCTCTGTAAGCACCACGCCCTGGGCAGTTTCGGCGATGGCGTGCACCTGCCACTCGACCCGCTTTGACATGGCCAGAAACGGCCCGATGAACTGGCGCACGGCCGCATGGCCGGTCATCGGCGGCATAGGGATGTTATGATAAACGACGTCTGGCGCCATCATGCCCAGAATGGCCTGCGCATCGCGGGCTTCCCATGCCCGAATGAAGTCCAACACCAGCTGCGAATTCGTCATATGCGTCTCCTGATGCCCCAGACTCCGCGCCTGGCGACCAAACCGCAAGCGCCATCTTGCGCGAAAGGGCAAATCACTCGACGGATATTAACCAAGATTGACGTCGGCCTCCGGGCATGCGGTGCGTCGAGGCGATTGGGGCTGTGAATGGGCTTGGAGCTTTCAAGCAAACAGGCGTTGGATTTGTGGTGCGGCGTGACCTTACAGGCGGTGCGCGGCGAGGAGCCGGATCTCACAGCGCGCCAGCTTGCTTTGCTGATGACAGTCTACATGACCCCGCCGCCTCACACGGTGCGCGGGCTTGCTGAGCATCTCGACATTACCAAGCCGGCAGTGACCCGCGCCCTCGACACGCTTAGCAAATACGGTTTCTTGCGCCGCAAGAAAGACGAGGAAGATCTGCGCAATGTCCTGGTGCAGCGCACTGCGAAGGGATCGGTCTACCTGGCCGAACTCGCCGAGCGAATCACCCGCAATGCGCGCGGGCTCGCTGACCGCGCCGCGTCTGGCGGGAAGACCACAGGCCAGGCGGCCTGAGCGCGTCGCGCTGGCTGCGGGCGCCGTTCCTGCCGAAAGCTGGTCGCTGACCGCCTCGTCATCTAATCAGAACCTGCCAGCGTGTGATGCCAGTTTGTGATGCCAGTGTGTGGCGCCAGCGCAGTCTGTCAGTGAGCGAGGCCCCGGGCCTGCCGTCGCCGCGCCACGGCCTGGCGGTTTGCAAAGGGGTGCGGCGCGTGTGGGGGGCGTCCATATGTTTGGGTGTGTGATGGCTTGGTCTGACTGCGATGCCCGAAACTGATCCCAGTGCAGACGCCCCGCCGGGGGCGCGGGCTGATCCGCGCACAACGCCTGCGCGCGGCGACGTCGCGGCGGCCTTTCTGAAGGGCCGCGTCAGCGCCGATCGGTTTGTCGAGGGCGTCCTCTATCAGGTGACGGCTGGCGTTGCCTGCGTCCGGCGCACGCCGGAGCCCGACGGCGCACTCGACACCCAATGCCTGTTTGGCGAGACCTTCACCGTGTTTGACGAACGCGACGGCTTCGGCTGGGGCCAGACAAGCCTTGATGGCTATGTCGGCTATGTCGACATGGCCTGTCTCTCGGCGCCAGCGCTGGCCGCGACCGACCGCGTCACGGCGCTGCGGACCTATGTGTTCAGCGCGCCGTCGGTGAAGTCGGCGCCGATGTTTCTCGCCAGCCTGAACGCCCAGATCACCGCTGAGGGCCGCGAAGGACGATTCGTCAAGGCGGCGCGTGCGGGCTGGATCTTCCAGGGGCATCTGGCCGCGATCGATGCGCCGCCCGCTGCGGCCGATTGGGTGGCGGCGGCCGAGCGCTTTCTCGGCGCGCCGTATCAATGGGGCGGCAAGGAGAGCCTCGGGCTTGATTGCTCCGGACTCGTGCAGACGGCGTTGCAGGCTGGCGGACGCGCTGCGCCGCGCGACAGCGACATGATGGAGCGCGATCTCGGCCGCCCCGTCGCTGTGCGCGATAATCTTGCCGGTCTGGCCCGCGGCGATCTGGTGTTCTGGGCAGGCCATGTGGGCATCATGCTGGACCCAGACCGCATGCTGCACGCAACGGCAGCCTTCATGGAGGTGGTCGTTGAGCCGCTGACGGCGGCGCGTGCGCGCATCATTGCGGCCGGCGGCGGCGACATCACGGCGATCAAGCGTCTGTAGACCCGCGCCGCTGTCCTGCGGCCTTGTCGCCTGCAGCCTGCTCCTGCACGCCCAGCGCGGTTGCGAGGCGCGCCCTGGCGCTGCCCGGACGCAGCGGTTTCTGCTGGCTTTCATGCGGCGCCCAGCCGGTGACGGTCACGATCTCGAAGGTGGCGCGGATGCGCCCGTCCGGATCGCTGAACCGCTGCGCATAAATCTCCGCCGCGCGCAGCATGACGGCGCGCCGCAGGGGCGGCGCACGTTCGGCGAAGGCCGCCGTCTCGCCCATGGCGCGCAGATCCCGGACCAATGCGAACAGGTGGTCATAGCGCGCCGTCACCACGTCACAGTCGGCCACCGGCAAGGCGAAGCCCGCCCGCTGCAGGAGGGCCGCCGCATCGCTCAGATCGGCGAAGGGGGAGACCCGCATGGCCGCCCCGCCGCAGATCTCCGCTTCCGCCGCCAGCAGGCTCTGGCGCAGTTCCATCAGCGTCGCGCCGCCGAGAAATGCTGCCAGAAACAGGCCGTCCGGCCGCAACGCCCGGCGCGCCTGTACGAACAAGCCCGGCAGGTCATTCACCCAGTGCAGGGCCAGCACAGACAGAATGAGATCGATGCTTTCCGGCGCAAGCGGCGGGGCCTCGATGTCGGCGACGAACCGCGCCGCCGGACCGCCGGGCAGGCTCGCCGCGACGCTGTCGCAGGCGGCAAGCCAGCCGATGCGGGCCTGCACCGCAGGACGCGCGGCGATCGCCTCGGCCAGCACTGCGCCGCGGGCCGCAAGGTCGAGCGCCCGCGGAAATGTCCGCGTCACCGCGTCCAGCCGCTCTGCGAGGTCCGCCGCGGCGCGGCGCGCCAGAAAGTCCGCCGCGCCGAGGCCGGCCGCGGCGCGGGCGCGCCGCGCGCGCGCGCGGTGCGGATCGAACAGGCGCAGGGGATCCTGACTCACCGCGCCGATATGCGCCAAATCGGGCGGACGCGCGAGAGCCGCTTCTCCGGCGCTGTGAGTCGTGCGCGGCCGCCAACCAGCCAGCCGCCAACCAGCCGTCAATCCAGACGGCTGAGACGGGCCGCGCAGGCGCGTTGTGCGACAGCCCATGACGCCTATATGACATCGGTGCGTCGTCCGGGCATCATCTCCGGCCGGCGCCATTCGGTCGCGCCGCGGCGCAAGCGAGGCGAGAGCTGGTCATGCCTGAGATCATTATGTACGTGAAGCCCGGATGTCCGTATTGCGTGCGCGCCGGCGCCCTGCTGACCCGCAAGGGCGCGCCGTTCCGCGAAATCATCGCGAGCGAGGATCCGGGCATGCGCGCCGAGATGGTCGCCAGGGCCCATGGCCGCACCACATTCCCGCAGATTTTCATTGGCGGGCGCCATATCGGGGGGTGCGATGATCTGCACGCGCTCGACGCGGCCGGCGGGCTGGATCCGCTGTTGCAGACGGCATGATGTTCACCGCAGCGCTCATCCAGACGCGAACCGGAACCGACCCGGAGCGCAACTTCGCGGCCCTTGCCCGTCAGATTCGGGAAGCCGCCGCGGCAGGAGCGAGCCTGGTCGCGACCCCGGAAGGCTCCAATGTCCTGCAGCGTGACCGCGCGCTGCTTGCCGCCGTCCTGCGGGAGGAGGGCGATGATCTCTTCGTATCCGGCCTCGCGCGGCTGGCGCGTGAACTGTCAATCACGCTGGTCGCCGGCTCGCTGCTGGTGCGCGCTGGCGACGAGGCCGCCGGCAAGGCCGCCAACCGCTGCTATGTATTTGCGCCTGACGGGTCGATCGCTGCGCGCTACGACAAGGTGCATCTGTTCGACGTCAATCTTGGTCCCGGCGGGGAGCATCGCGAAAGCGACAGCTATGTGGCCGGCGCCAGAGCGTGTTGCATCGCCACCCAGGCGGGCATGCTCGGGCTGACCATCTGCTATGATGTGCGATTTCCGCACCTCTACCGCGATCTGGCGCGCGCCGGTGCGCAGATCATCACCACCCCCGCGGCATTCACGCGCGTCACTGGCGAAGCCCACTGGGACACGCTGTTGCGCGCGCGCGCCATCGAAACCGGCGCATTCATCCTGGCGCCGGCGCAGGGCGGCCTGCATGAGGACGGTCGCGCCACCTGGGGACGCACTGTCGCCTATGGTCCGTGGGGAGAGCGTCTGGGACTGCTCGACCATGACGAACCGGGGACGCTCCTGGTCGACATCGACCTCGCTGCGGCGCAGGAGGCCCGCCGCCGCATTCCCGCACTCAGCCATGATCGGGTCTACGCCGCGCCATGATCCGCTACGCCCTGGTCTGTGACGCCGCCCATGAATGGGAAGGCTGGTTTGGCTCCATCGCCGACTACGACGCGCAGGCGGAGCGCGGGCTTATCACCTGTCCGATCTGCGCCACGCAAAAGGTGCGCAAGCAAGTGATGGCGCCGGCCGTGGTGACGTCGAAATCCGACCGGCCCGCCGCGCCGGTGGCCGCCCCGCCGCCCGACAGCCTCGAGGCGCCGCCGGAGGTGAAGGCCTTCTTCTCGCGATGGCGCAAACACATCGAGGACAATTACGACTATGTTGGCGACACCTTCGCTGCAGAGGCGCGCAAGATCCACGAGGGCGAGAGCGACGAGCGCCTGATTTACGGGGAGACCACCCCGGATGAAGCGCGCGCCCTGATCGAGGACGGGGTGCCGGTCGCGCCGCTGCCGCCTGCCGCGAGTCCCAAGGCGCGCAAGCGGGTGAACTAATCTGCTGTCGAAGCGACCTCGGCGATCACGCCGAGCAGCGCCGCGATCTCGTCGGGCTCGCTGAGCCGATGGCCGGCCCTCTTGAACAGTGTCAGCCGGACGTCGCGGCTCTCGAACGCCTGCGCGACCTTCAGCGCATGGCGCCAGGGGACGTCCTGATCCTCCTGACCCTGCAGAATTCGCACCGGACCGGCAAAGGCGATGGGATGCGACAGGAGGCTCCACTGCCGGCCTTCCTCGATCAGCTGACGGGTGATCACCCCGCCGCCGGGACGCAGCCATTGCCCGGTTGTTTCTAACTCTGCGCGCGCTTCATCCGGCAGGGACGGCCAAAGCAGCGCCTGCGTGAAATCCAGCGCCGGGGCAATCAGCACCAGGCCGGCGATGCGCTGCGGACGCGCCACGGCGGCGAGGCTCGCGATCCAGCCGCCCATCGACGAGCCGATCAGAAGCAGCGGCCCTGCCGAGAGCTGGTCAATGGCGGCAAGAGCGTCTGCCCGCCAGCGGCCGATCGTGCCTTGGCTGAAATCGCCGCCAGACGCCCCATGCCCGAAATAGTCGAACGCCAGAAAGCCGCGCCCCTGCGTCTGCGCCCAGTCTTTGACGGCCATGGCCTTTGCGCCAGTCATGTCCGAGCCGAAGCCGGACAGCCAGACGATGGTCGGTTCCCGGCCCGCAAGCGTCTGGCAGGCGAGCTTGACGTCATCGATGCTGGTGAACGCGTCCTGCATGGAAATCTCTCATCGAGGCTGGCGCCTGGGTGCAAAGGTGTGTAGCTGGCGTATGGCCCGGGGCGGGCGCAAGCTTTGAAGTCGGGCAGTGCTGACGATTTTGCAAGTGGTTCCCGATCTCGCAGCAGGCGGGGCCGAACGCACCACCATTGAAGTCGCCGATGCGGTCGTCAGGGCCGGCGGTCGCGCGCTCGTGGCGAGCCGCGGCGGACGGCTGGAGGGCGAACTCGCGGCTGTCGGCGGCGAGCTGATCCGCATGGATGCCGCCACGAAGTCGCCTGTGCAGATCTGGGCCAATGCCGGCCGGCTCGCGCGCATTGCCGCCCGGGAGGGCGTGGCGATCATCCACGCCCGCTCGCGTGCGCCCGGCTGGAGCGCGCTGTGGGCGGCGCGGCGCGCCCGGGTCGGGTTCGTCACCACCTATCATGGCATCTATAACGCCCGTTCGCCGCTCAAGCGCTGGTACAATTCGGTGATGGCGCAGGGCGACATGGTGATCGCCAATTCGCACTACACCGCCCGCCATGTGCGCGCCGCGCACGCGACGCCGGGGGAGCGGCTTCAGGTGATTTATCGCGGCGTCGATCTTGCCCGCTTCGATCCGACCAGGCTCGACCCTGGGCGGGTGGGCGCTGTGGAGGCGCGGTGGGGTGTTCTGGGCGACGCGCGGGCGCGTGTGCTTCTGCCGGCGCGGCTGACGCGCTGGAAGGGTCAGGAATTGCTGATTGACGCGGCCCAGCGCCTGCAGGCGCGGGGCCTGTCGCCGGTTTACATTCTGGCTGGCGACGCCCAGGGCCGGGATGCGTACGCCGCCGGGCTGACGCTGAGAGCGCTGCGCGCCGGCCTCGGCGATCTGGTGCGCATCGTCGGCCATGCCGAGGACATGCCTGGCGCGCTTGCTGCGGCCGACCTCGTGGTCACCCCGTCGCTGGAGCCGGAGGCGTTCGGGCGTGCGGGCGCCGAGGCTCAGGCGATGGGCCGCATCACCATCGGGCCCGATCACGGGGCGACGCCTGAGGTGATCGCGGACGGCGAAACAGGCTTTCTGTTCCCCCCGGGCGACGCCGATGGCCTTGCCGCGGCCATTGCCCGGGCTCTGGCGATTGACGCGGCGACGCGAACTGGCATGCAAAATGCAGCACGCAGCCGCGCGGTCGCCATGTTCTCGGCTGAAACTTTGAAACAGGCGACCCTGGACGTGTATGCTCGCGTGGTGGAGGCGCGTGGATGATCAGACTGGGCAAACCGACCTATGTGGCGGGTGCGCGGCCGAAACGCCCTGCGCCGAGCGATGCGCGCCATGTGCTGGTGATCAGGTTCGGCGGGCTGGGCGAGTTCGTGCAATCGCTGGCCGCCGCCAAGGCGATCCGTGAGTACCACCGCGGCGCCAAGATCACGCTCCTGACCGTGCCTGCCTATGAGGCCTTTGCCAACGCCTGTCCGTTCTTTGATGTGGTCGAAGCCGACGGGGCGCCCAGCGAGCCGCGGGCGATCGCGGAACTGCTGCGCCGGTTGCGCGCGTGCAAGTACGACATGGTCTACGACCTTGAGGGCAGCGCGCGGACAAATCGGTATTTCCACCTGCTAAAGCCGTTTCCTCCAATGTGGAACGGTCCTGCGGAAGGCTGCTCGCACCGCCATGGCGAGGCAGCCCGCTCTCAGATGCATCTGCTCGATAGGTTGGCGGATCAACTGGCCCAGGCCGGCGTCGGTCTGGACGCCGCCGTGGCGCAAGGTTCGCCGCCACCCGGATCGCTTGCAGCAGGTCCGGTTGCAGCAGCCCCGCTGTCCCTTGGCGCCGGGCGCGCCCGCGCGCCGCTGCCCGATCTCAGCTGGGTGCGCGCGTCGCAGCGCAATGCGCCGCGGTTGTCAGCCCAGCACCACGGCATCGAGGGGCCGTTTGCCCTGATCGCCTTCTCCACCGCGGCTGAAGACTACGCCCGTCGCTGGCCAGCCGACAAATACGCCGATCTTTGCAAGCGCATCGCGCGCGCCGGCCTTACGCCGGTTCTGATCGGCTCGCAGCAGGATCTGGCCCCGCCGTCCGGTCTGGCCCCCGGCCAACGCTGGGAAGACCCGGCCCAAAAAATTGTCCGCGCCGAACCCGCCACGCGCAATCTTGTCGGGCGGACGGATCTCTTTCAACTTGCCGCTCTTGGCGAGGAGGCGCGCATCGCCATCGGCAATGACAGCGGGCCAATGCATGTGTTCGCCAGCGCCGGAACGGCCTGTCTTGTGCTGCTCTCCAAGGCCTCCGACCCGGCGCGCGCCTGCCCGCGCGGGCGCGCCGGCGTCATGAGCCTGCGCGCGCCGGATCTGTCGCAAATCACTGTGGATGAGGTGGTCTCGCATATGCGCAATATTGGCGCCTTTGACGGGACCCGATTGAGCGCCTGAGACAGCCCGCACCAGGCACTGTGCTGCTGGTGTCGCGCCCTGAGTCGGGCGCCTGGTTTGGGATGATTGCACCGGGCGCGAGTTCCCCGTCGCCTGCTGCGGCCATGGTGGTGGTTGTGGCGATGGTCAGGGTCATGGCGATCTGGCGGGGTCCCACGCTGGTCTGCCCCTGCACTGGGCCCCTGCACTGGTCTCCTGTGCTGGTCTCCTGTGCTGGGCCTCTCGCCTTGCGACGGTTTCGCGGTGCGCCGTGCGCGGCGCATCGCGCCGGGGCCGTTGGGCGTCGATCTTCCGGGGCTCGTGTTCAGCGCGGCGCGGGTCTGCCCATGGAACACAGGTTCGGTGGAGCACAGGTTTGCCGGGTGGAGCACAGGTCCCGTCATGCGTCTGGCGCGCGGCAGAGCCGATCGGTAAAGATCGCCTGCGGGCCGGGCGACTGTGTTCACAGGCGACCAAAGCCCTCTGCACAACAGCCCTGGGGGAGGCGGACAGGTGGAGCAGGACCCAGCCCGCGGTCACGACGCCGGACCCCAGTCGGACGTCGACCGGCTGGTCGCCATCGTGCGTGCCTACCCCGATCTCATGACCGTTTTGACCACAGTTCGCAGTCTCTGCCTCAACGACTGGCTGGTCTTTTCCGGGGCTGTCTATCAGTCAGTCTGGAACGCGGTGACCGGTCGCCCGCCCGGCTACGGCGTGAAGGATTTCGATCTCGGCTACTTTGATGACGACGTGTCATGGGATGCGGAAGATGTGGTGATCCGGCGCGTGGCGGCCGCCTTTCAAGAGCCGCTGCGCAGCCGTGTCGAAGTGCGTAACCAGTGTCGGGTTTGCACGTGGTTTGAACGCAAGTTCGGTGAGCCGTACCCGCCGCTCAAGGATACCGCTGAGGCGCTGCAGCGGTTTGTGGCGCCAGCCTTCGCGGTTGGGGTCAGGCTGGAGGCGGATGACCGGATCACGGTTGTCGCGCCCTTTGGTCTGACCGACCTCTTCAACATGGTTATCCGTCCCAACCCGCACCGGCCGCTGGCCAAGCAATGGGCGCAGGTGACCATGCGTGCGCGCCAACGTTGGCCCGAGGTGACCATTGCTGCCCCGGACGGATGATCGTCGACCGGAGCGACCACGCGCGCAGGCACGGCGCGGCAGACGGTGTTTGATGCCGGCGCAGGTTGATGTGCAGCCCTGCCGTGCGCCAGGCGCGGGTCACGCCGCTGCGAGCGCCTGCTCCAGATCGGCGATGATGTCCGCGGCGTCCTCTATGCCGATCGACACGCGCACCACCTCAGGTGCAGCGCCCGCGGCCGCCTTCAAGTCTTCAGCCACCTGGCGATGGGTCGTGGACGCCGGGTGAATGATCAGTGAGCGGGTGTCGCCGATGTTGGCGAGATGGCTGAACAGCTTGCAGCCCGACACCACCTTGACCCCGGCCTCGTAGCCGCCCCTGACGCCGAAGGTGAACACCGCCCCGGCCCCCTTGGGGCTGTACTTGCGCATGCGGGCATGGGACGGATCGTCCTCAAGACCGGCGTAGGACACCCAGGCGACCTTGGGGTGGGCGCGCAGCCAGCGGGCGACCGCGAGCGCATTGTCGCAATGGCGCTGCATGCGCAAGGGCAGGGTCTCGCAGCCGGTCAGGATCATGAATGCGTTGAACGGCGACAGCGCCGCGCCAAGGTCACGCAGCGTGAAGACCCGCGCCGCAATGGCGAGTGAGATGTTGACCGGCGCGCCGCCAGGACCGAGAGGGATTTTTCCGAACACGTCATGGATCTTAAGTCCGGCGTAAAATGGCAGCGGCTGCGTCAGGGTGGGAAAGCGTTCGGGCTGTGCGCCCCAGTCGAACCGGCCGGAATCCACGATGACGCCGCCGATCGAATTGCCGTGACCGCCGATGAACTTGGTCAGGGAGTGGACCACGATATCCGCGCCCCATTCGATCGGGCGCACGAGATAGGGGCTCGCCATGGTGTTGTCGACGATCAGCGGCAGGCCGGCGTCATGGGCGATCCTGGCGATTGCTTCGATGTCGCAGACGATCCCGCCGGGATTGGCGATCGATTCAATGAAGATCGCCTTGGTCTCAGGCCGGAGTGCGGCGCGGAAGGCGTCCAGGTCATCATGCTGCACGAAGCTCGCGTTCCAGCCAAACTTCTTGAAGGCGTGGCTGAACTGATTGATCGAACCGCCATACAGTTGTTTTGCCGCCACGAAGTGGTCGCCCGGCGCCATGAGGACGTGAAAGACCGAAAACTGCGCCGCATGGCCCGACGCCATGGCGACCGCCGCTGCGCCGCCCTCCAGGTTGGCGATCTTGGCTTCGAGCACATCAGTCGTCGGGTTGGTGATGCGCGTGTAGATCTGTCCGAACTCCTGCAGCCCGAACAGCCGCGCAGCATGATCGACATCCTTGAAGACATAGGATGTGGTCTGATGGATCGGCGTGGCGCGCGATCCGGTGACCGGATCGGGTGTCGCGCCGGCATGCACGGCGCGGGTGGCGAAACCTTGCAGATCAGACATTGTCGCAGCTCCCTATGGTCGATGTTTGAGGTTGGACATGTGGCGGCTTATGGGTGGTGTTTGGCGCTGCCGCGGCTGCAGGGGCGCCCCGCACGGCCCGGCGCGCCGTGAGGCAGGTTTTCGCGTGCTTTGTCAGGCTTGCCTGCTCTGAGAGGCCTGCTATTCGACCAGGGTGCAGCCATAGCCCGGCTCGAACACGGCGCGCGCGCGAAAGACGGAAAACGCCTGCACGTTCACCGCCTGGGTTGGCCCTTCGGTTTCGATATTGACTGCGAACAGCCGGTAGGTTGCTGGGTCGTAGTCTGTCGCGCAGCTCTCCGGCGTGCGTCCGCCGACAAAAAGACACGAGCACGTCTGCTTTGCGGCATAGGCCACGCCGATGCGGGCAAGATCCAATTGCTCGCGCAGCAGCAGGAAGGCGGAAAGAACCACCGCCGCAAGCCCCGCCACACCCCATACCACCCATTTTCGCACCATCATCCCATCCTGAGTTTGCGCCACGCCCTGACCGGCATGACCGGTATGACCGGCGCACGGCCGCACGCATCCGACGGCGAGCTTCCATATCCTGCGCCGCGTGCGCGGTGAAGGCTGGCGATGCCGGCGCCGGCTTGCGGCCCAGAGTTGGGGGGGCCGGAGTTGGGGGCCCGGAGTTGGCGGGAGAGTTTGGGGGACTGGTCGGCTTGGCGGGCCAGACATCTGGCCGGGCCGCTTTGCCCCGCCCAGCGCACACTTGATCGCGTGTGCGGCCTGCGCGAGGGTGGGACCCTGGCGCTGGGCGCCGACCCTGGCGCACCCGGACCTGTCCGGCAAACGCGCTGGCGACGGTCTGGGACGAGACGTGACGTCAGGTCGGATGGGGCGCGGCGGGGCGCGGATCGCGGTCACGCCGGGCGTCCGATCTGACAGCGCGGTCGGCGCGCGCTGTGCGGAGGGAGGCGACATGAAGGCGGCTGTTTGGGCGCGCGGCGCTCTCTGTGCGGCGGCGTGGGCATGGACGACGGCTGCAGCGCAGCCGGCCGCTCCAGTCCCAAGCGCTCCAGTCCCCATGCCGGCCCCAATCCCGGCCCCAGTTCCGGCGCCAGGTGCAGCGCCAGTCCCGCCGCCTGCGCCTGCGACCATGCTGGGCGCCCTGGCGCGCGCCGACGGCCTGGTCGCTTTGCCGCGCCAGCCGGAGTTTGTCCCCTGGCCGACTGTCGAGTGGCCGCGCGGCGCGCTGTTTGATGTTCCAGCGAGCGTTCGGCGCGACATCGATCGGGCCGTTGCTGCGCCGGATCGCGACCTTGGCGAAACCCGCGCGGTCGTGGTCGTCTATCGGGGGCGTCTGGTTTATGAGGCCTATGCGCGCGGCTACACGCCGCAGCAGCGTCATGTGTCCTGGTCGATGGCCAAATCAATCACCCAGGCGCTGGTCGGCGCGGCGGTTCTGCAGGGGTTGGTCGACATCGATCGCCCCATGGGCAGTCCGCGTTGGAGACCGGACGACCCGCGCGCCGCCATCACCTGGCGCCAGTGGCTCACCATGACGGACGGACAGCGCTATCTCGAGATAGGCGCGCCATCACCGACCAAATCCGATGCGGCGCGCATGCTGTTCGGGCGTACCCGCAAGGACATCGTCGGCTACGCCGCGCGCCTGCCGCTCGTGCACAAGCCGGGCGAGGTGTGGAACTATTCCACCGCCGCAAGCGTCCTTCTGGCGGATGCGCTCACCCGCGCCGTCGCCCCCGGTGAGGCCGATGCGCGCAAGCGGCGCGCCGCGATGAGCGCCTTCATGCGCGACAATTTGTTCTTTCCCATCGGCATGGCGTCGGCGCAGCCGGAATTCGACGCCCAGGGGACCTTCATCGGCGGCTCCCTGGTCTATGCGACGGCGCGTGACTTTGCGAAATTCGGCCTTCTCTATCTGCGCGACGGCGTCTGGAACGCGCGCCGGGTTCTGCCTGCGGGCTGGGTCGATTTCGCCCGCGCGAAGACGCCAGCGTCCAACAGCGACGTTTATGGTGCGGGCTGGTGGATCTCGCCGCGCGCCGGCGACGGGGTTCCGATCCGCAATTTCACCCCCGCCTCGCCGCGCGACCTGTTCTCGGCCCAGGGCCATGAGGGGCAACTGATCGTGCTCGTCCCGTCGAAGGACCTCATCATCGTGCGCCTTGGCTACACGCCCGGCGCGTGGGATGCGCTTGGCGCCTGGATCGATCGCATCGTGCTCGCATTTGCCGACGTCTCGCCCTAGATGGAGGCGACTTTCACCGGCGCGTCGCCGCACGACGCGCCGCCACAAGGTCAGCGGCGGCGCAGCGCCGCATCAGCCTAGGAAACCTGTCATGCAGTATCGCCCGCTCGGCCGCACCGGCCTCTCCGTCAGCGCCATCGGCCTTGGCACGATGACCTGGGGACAGCAGAACACTGAAGAGGAAGGCCATGCGCAGATGGACTACGCCGTCGAGCGCGGGGTCAATTTCTTCGACACCGCGGAAATGTATTCCATCCCGCCCCAGCCGGCCACGCAAGGCTCGACCGAACGCATCATCGGGACATGGTTCAAGAAGACAGGCAAACGCAAGGATATCATACTCGCCAGCAAGATCGCCGGTCGCGGGCCGATGACGTGGCTGCGTCCCGATGGCGCAGCCCCGCGCCATACCCCCGCTCAGATCAACCAGGCGATCGAAGCATCGCTGGCCCGTCTGCAAACGGATTATATTGATCTCTATCAACTGCACTGGCCGGACCGCAAGCTGCAGGTCTTCGGCGGTCATACCTATCGCGATTATGACGATGATTATGTCGCCTTTGACGACATCGTCGACGCACTGCAGCGCCATGTCGAGAAGGGAACTGTGCGCGCCTTCGGCGTGTCGAATGAGACCGCCTGGGGCGTCATGAAGTTCATTGAGGCGTCACGCCGGGGCGGCCCGCGCGTTGCCTCCATCCAGAACGCCTATAACCTCGTCAACCGCACCTTCGAGACCGGACTGGCCGAAGTCGCCATGCGGGAGGCTGTGGGCCTTCTCGCCTACTCGCCGCTCGCCCAGGGCTATCTGACCGGCAAGTATCTGAACGGCGCGCGCCCTGACAGGGCGCGCTCCACGCTGTTCAACCGCGGCCAGCGCTACGAGACGCCCGGCGCTGAGGCGGCGCTCAGGCGCTACGTGGAGCTTGCGGCAAGCCTTGAGGTGTCCCCTGCCGCCCTGGCGATCAAGTTTTGCGACACACGCCCCTTCACGACCTCGACGCTGATCGGCGCCACGACACTGGAGCAGCTTGCCCATGACATGGATGCTTTTGATCTGCCCTGGACGCCCGAACTGGAGCGCGGCGTGAACGATCTGCACGCGGCGCACTCAAATCCCTGCCCCTAATCGGCGCGGGGTTCGCTCCGGCCGCTGCGCAGATAGGCGATGTTCGCGCGAACCCATTCGGGATGCAGAACGCCAAGCGTCGCGCCGTAGCCGGCCGCGCCGGCAAGAATAAGCACGCCCAGCGCAAGCAGGGGGTTTGCCCCGGCCAAGGGCTGGGCGGTGAGCCAGATTGCGATCATCAGTCCAATCGCGCCCTCATAGGCTGGCCGGATCGCGGTGATAAAGTCGACAAAACTGATGTTGACTGTGCGCGCCATCACCCAGCCTGAGAGCACAGCGACTGCAGTGGCGGCCGCAGCGTATGCGGACAGGCCAGCTGCAAAGCCAAACGGAATGAACAGCCACAGGCAGGAGATGCAGATGACGATCTCAATGCCGCCGAGCGTCATCGCGGTCCGCCCGCGTCCCATCGCCGACAGCACGGAGCCGCGAAAGAAGGCCAGCGGAATCGAGATCGCATTGAAACCGCCGATGAACATAATCGTGCCAGCGAAGGCATAGTCAGCCGACAGAAAGACGCGCGCGAGTTCCGGGCCGATCAGCCCGAGACCCAGTTGCGCGGGAATGCACAGCATGGCCCCGAGCGCCATCAGGCGCAGGAAGAAGACGCGACGCTTGACGGGATCGTCACGCAGCTTTGGCAAGATCGGCATCCAAAGGGCCATGATGGCGGCTGTGAGAGACCCGTGCAGGATCTCGAAGAACTTGCCTGCGACGCGCAGCACCCCGAGATCGGCCGCGCCGAGCTTGAGGCCGACGATCGCCTCCAAAAGGCGCTGCGGGCCGATCGAAACCGCCTGCACGCCCCAGAACTGCCCCGTGCGCCGCGCATAGGCCGCCATAAGGGACAGGTTTGGCGGCAGACCCGCACTCCAGCGGGTACGGGCCCACAAGAAGATCACCGAGACCGCCGTCTGCACGACCCGCTGGACGACGGGCGCCCATGGCGCAGCGGGCGAGACCACAACCGCCAGTCCGGCGGCCCCGCCGATGATCACCCCCGCCATGTTGCGCAGGCTGATCGCCCGGAAGTCGAGATCCCTCAGCACCAGCGCTTCCATGACCGCGATCGCCGGTACCAGAAGCAGGCTCGCCGCCAGTGCCGGCAGAACGTCTGCGAGACTGTCCTCGGCAAACAGGTGGGCGAGCCAATCGCGCGCCAGCAGGCCAGCCGCAAGAAAGACCGCCGCGACCGCCATGCCGCACCAGAAGGCCGCGTTCAGGGCGGCTGGGGAAAAGTCCTGCTGCTGCACCAGGCTGTCGGTCATTGCTGAGCGGCCCTGGGTTGCGAAGATGTCGGTCAGCAGAAGACCGAGAGCGAAGACGCCGAAAACGGCCGGCGGCAATTGCGCAGCGAGAAAGAAGAAGATCAGCGCCGACGCCGCCTGGCTGACGGCGAAATTTGCCGCATTCCAGGTCAGGGCGCTGCGCACCGCGCGACCGGTCGTTGTGGTGGGGTGCGCATCGCTCACCGCGTCATCCTCGCAGCAGCGCTGAGTGCGCCGCATCGCGCATCATCAGGCGCATGCGATGGACCAGAGTGACCCCCTGGCGGCGCGCCACGTCATGGAAGTAGGTGGTGCGCCGCAGGGCCCGCCAGTAGCGCCACGCGAACGGGTGATAGCTGTCCTTCAGCCAGGGTTTGTGATGGCCGGTGTAGTGGATGATCGCCGGTTTGCGGCCATGCGCCAGCATGTCGTCGGGAACGCCCTGCGCGGCGTCGCCCAGAAGCATCGTATGCTGGACGTTCCAGATCGGATCGAGAGGGCGCCAGCGGCCCCACAGTGCAAGGTTCAGCGCGTCCTGGTCCATATAGTGAAGATCGTGCGCCTGCAGGCGCTCCAGCGCCTGATCGAACAGCCGCTCTCTGCGCACGTGTTCGAGGTCGATCAGGAGGACGCCGGCATTGAAGTAAGGCCCTGCGCCGGGGTCGAGGCCATAGGCCTCGGCAAAGCTGCGCCAGGCCATGCCGGAGTCGCAGACCGCGCCCAGCGGGGCGCCCTGCAGGTCGACGCTCCACAGCGCGCGCAGGTCACGCGTCACGATCAGATCGCTGTCGAGATAGATGATCCGGCGCACCCCCGCCGGAGCGAGGTGGGGCAAAACCAGCCGGTAGAAGGTCGCGCGGCTGATGTGGTCGCGTCCTGACAGCGCAAGGACATTGCTGTCTGTGATCTCGGTCCAGATGAACGTCGCGTCCGGCGCGCTTGCCTCGACGCGCATGCGCGCATGCTGGGGCACGCCATCGTGGAGGATCAGGAACTGAAAGGCGGCGCCGGGAGACTGCTGACGTATGGATGAAATGGTTGCGGCCGCATGCGGGGCGTAGGCCTCGTCAATGCCCAGTGCGACAGTGATCACGCCCGCTGGCGCGCCATCGTCCGCATCATGCGCCATGGTCAGGTGTGTTTCGCGCTGCATGGTCATAGGGTGGCCTCCTGTCGGCCGGCGAACCGTGTTGCGTCTGACGCCGCAAGGTCCAGTTGCCGCCCCACTGCGAGGGCGGAAGGCGGCGCAGCAGCGTGCGCGCCGGTCGCTCCACTGTGTGATAAAGCGCCATCGACACCAGAAGTGTCGCGGCCAGGGCGAGAAGCGCCATCGCGCCGGCGCTCTGCGCGCCCCAGCCCAGCAGCGGCGCAATGATCTGTGTCAACACGGTCTCCACAACGCGGTGCGTCATGTAAATTGCGAACGAAACTTCGCCGAGATAGACAAGCGGTCGGGCGGCCAGCCAAGGTGTGTTATCTCCGTCATCTGCGCGTGCGCACAGGGCTGCGAACAGAATGGTTGCGGCCATGGCGGCGATGATCAGAAGGTCGCTCGCCGCGACGTGCATCAAAACAAGCACGCCGATGCTGGAGCTTACGAGACCGATCAGCGTGGTTTCACGCGCCGGCTGCAGTCGGCCGGCGAGGGTGCACAGCGCGCATCCGACCAGGAACGATGGCAGAATGCGCAGCGCGCCGCCGTCATAGGTAAGTTCGGTGAGGGGCTTGGCGAAGATGCGCTCGGCGCCCTGCCAGGCGGCCAGGAAGACGACGATCGCGATGGTCAAGAAGAGCCCAGGGCGCGGACGTCCCGCCCGTGTCAGCACCAGAAAGACCGGAAACAGAAGATAGTCCGCCCATTCCGCGCTGATCGACCAGGATGGCGCATTCAGGCTGAAATGATCCATCACCCCCCAGGCGTGCACCAGGCCGGCATTGGCGAGAACGACCTTAAGATAGACCGGGTCATGCGCGATGTGTCCGAGCTGGAAGGCGATGGTCAGCACAACCATCGCGGCGGCCATGGTCACCAGATGCAGCGGATAGATCCGCGCAAACCGAGCCCACAGGAAGTCTGCGTAGCTGAACCGTCCGTCACGTGCGGCGTCCAGATAGACGTGGGTCAGGATGAAGCCTGAAAGAACAAAGAAGAAGTCCACGCCAAGATAGCCCTTGGCAATAATGCCGCTGGCAGACCGCAGCTCTGGCGCAAAGGTTTCCGCGTAATGGTATGTGAGCACGATCAGAGCGGCGAAAAAGCGCAGCGAAGTGAGCTCAGCGAGATCGCCAGGCGCCGGCGTCAACGCCGGAGAGTGCAGCTCGGTGACCCTGGTGTGCACTGGCTGCTCCCGACATGGGCCGCGCGACCATCCGCCTGGGGTTGATGCCGCACGGCGGCCCGGGTGGGGTTGACACGGTTCAAGACGATCTGCGTCGGGCTGCGCCTGTCGATCCGCCGGAGGGGCTGGCGTGCGCACATCGCAGTGCGGTGCAGCTCGCCCGGGCGCAAGGTCTGACAAACTTGTCCGGCCCAATCGACCCCCTGAATAATCACGCCCATAATCACGCCCATAATCACGCGCATGATCAGGCGCATGCTCAGGCGCATAATCGGGCGCATGATTGCGTGGGCGCCCAGGACGGCCTTCAGCGTCTGCGTCCCCTGCCGTTACCTGAAAACGCGCAGGCGCCGCCAGGCGGCCGGGAAACGCCGCTGGGAGACGCGCTGCGTGAGGACGCTTCGTCAGGGGGGCTGGGCGCCGCGACCTGCAGCTCGCCGCGCCAGCAATGCTGCTCTTGAGTGCGCCCATGATATGGGGCTTGCTTTTGAGGCGGGGCCCTGACCCGCACCGGATCCACCGCACAAACACCCATGCACGACGTCGCCGTCATCATCGCCAGCTACAACGCCGAAGCGACAATCGCCCGGGCCGTGCGCGCAGCGCTCGGCGAAGCTGAGGCGCGCGAAGTCGTGGTTGTGGACGACGCTTCGCAGGATGCAACCAGCGCCGCTGCCCAGGCTTGCGATGACGGCTCAGGTCGCTTGAAGGTTCTGCGCGCCGCCGTCAATCGCGGCCCGGCGGCTGCGCGCAACATGGCGATTGCGGCGAGCCGCAGCGCCTGGATCACGGTTCTTGATGCAGATGACTTTTATCGGCAGGGCCGGCTTGCCCGCTTGTTCGGGGCGGCGGCGGTTCTGCACGGATCAGAGCCCGGCCCGGCGGCTGACTTCATCGCCGATGACCTCTATCAGGTTGATGAGGGCTATGAGGCGGGGCCTGCGCGCATCCTGTGGCATGGCGGGCTTGAGGCGCCGTGGGCGCGGCTGTCCCTCAAAGACTTTGTGGCGGCGAACATACCCGACCCGAACCGTCCGCGCCGCGAATTAGGGTTTCTCAAGCCACTGATGCGGCGCGCCTTTCTCACCCAGCATGGCCTCACTTATGACGAAACGATCCGGCTTGGAGAAGATTATGATCTCTACGCCCGGGCGCTCGCGGCAGGGGCGGATTTTCGCTTCGGGCCGGCAGCAGGGTATGTTTCGGTGGTGCGCCAGGGGTCGCTGAGCGGACGCCACGGCGCAGGCGAGCTGGCGCGCCTGCGCGCTGTCGACGACGCGCTGCTGGCGCGCGCCGGGCTCGACGCCGGGACCCGCGCCGTGATCCGCCGACATAGGCGATCCACGGACAAGAAGCTCCAATGGGCGCTGCTGATCGACGCGGTCAAGGCGCACCGGCCCGGCGCAGCGATCGCCACGCTTGCCCGTCACCCTGCGGTCAGCGCCTATGTTTTGCAGCGCCTGGTCGGTGAGCTCGCCGGCCGGCTGCGCGCCCGGCGAACCGTCCCAGGCGGCGGGCCGGGCCCGGCGGGCTGAGCGGCAGCCTTTTGGGCTCCCCGTATTGGCGCCCCTGACTGGCCCGCCCCTGACTGGCCCCTGATTGGCGACCGGCCCTGCCGTCCCGAGCGCCAGCGGACTTTACGGGACTTTGTGTCCCGGGGCGCGCCCAGGCCGTGACCTGCGCCCGCTTCCCCGGCGCGGGCCCAGACCGGTTGCGTCCGGCGCGGGCCAGACGGGGTCCAGGCGGGGGCCAGGGTGACGAGCGCTGGTGCGGTCAGTAGAGTGGGCGAGGTCCGAGCGGAAGGGACGCCAGTGGGCTGGGAAAGCGACATTGAAGAACTGCGCCGGCGCGAGGCGCTTGCCGAGGAGATGGGCGGCGGCGAGCGCGTCGCGCGCCAGCAGGCGATGGGCAAGCTCACTGTGCGTGCGCGCATTGCAGCCCTGGTGGACCGCAACTCTTTCCACGAAATCGGCAAGATCGCCGGCCAGGCGCGCTATGGCGAGGACGGCGCGCTGTGCGACTTTCGCGCCGCCAATATGGTGATGGGGCGCGCAACGCTCGATCGCCGGCCCGTTGTGGTGCTCGGCGATGACTTCACGGTGCGCGGCGGCGCGGCCGACGCCGCGATCTGGCAGAAGATGGTGATGGCCGAACAGCTGGCCAATGAATACCGTATGCCAATCATTCGCCTGGTCGACGGCACCGGCGGGGGTGGATCGGTGAAGACGTTGGAAAAGGATCCCCGGACCTATATTCCGCAGACCCCGGGATGGGAATGGATCGTCGCCAATATGGCGAGCGTTCCGGTGGTGTCCCTGGCGCTCGGTCCATGCGCCGGTCTCGGCGCCGGGCGGGTGGCCGCCAGTCACTACAGCGTCATGGTCAAAGGGGTGTCGCAGGTGTTTGTCGCCGGACCTCCGGTCGCGCGGGCCATTGGCGAGGATGTCGACAAGGAGGGGCTCGGCGGCTGGGAGATCCAGGCGCGCAACGGCGTTGTGGATGATGTGACTGAGACGGAGGAAGAGGCTTTCGCCGCCGCGCGGGCCTTCCTGTCCTATCTCCCCGCCAGTGTCGATGAAACGCCCGAGCCCGTGCGCACCCGCGATAAGGCTGACCGGCGTGAGGCGTTCCTTATCGACATCGTACCGGCTGACCGCAAGACGCCCTACAAGTCGCGTCGCGTCGTCGAGGCCTGTGTCGACACCGACAGTTTCTTCGAAATCGGCCGACTGTGGGGGCGCTCGCTCATCACCGGTTTCGCCCGCCTGCTCGGTCATCCCGTGGCTGTCATGGCGGGGGATCCTTTCTTTCTCGACGGCGCCTGGACGGCGGACGCCTCGCGCAAGGTCGAGCGCTTCGTCGATCTCGCCGAGACGTTTCATCTGCCGGTGGTGCATTTCGTTGATTGTCCCGGCTTTGCGGTTGGGGCCAGGCACGAGCGCGCCGGGGTGACGCGCGCGGGCGTGCGTGCGATGGCGGCCGTCTATCAGGCCGGCGTGCCCTGGTGTTCGATCGTGATGCGCAAGGCTTATGGCCTTGCCGGGTCGGCGATGATGAATCCGGTGCGGGTGAAGTACCGTTACTGCTGGCCGTCCGGCGATTGGGGGTCGTTGCCACTGGAGGGCGGCATCGAGGCGGCATTCAAGCGCGACCTGGAGAACTCTGAGGATCCGGAAAAGCTGCTTGGTGAGATCCGTGCAAAGATGGATGCGATGCGCTCGCCGTTCCGCACGGCGGAGGCGTTTCTGGCCGAGGAGATCATCGATCCGCGCGACACCCGGCCGCTCCTGTGCGAGTGGGTGGAACTCGCCTACCGCGTCCTGAAGCCGGGCCCGCGCGCCTTCGGCATGCGGCCCTGAGCCGATGTCGCAGGATGTCGCCGCCGTGATCCGGCGCGCAGCTTTCCGGCACGGCTTCGATGCGGCAGGCTTTGCCGATGTGACGGCGCCGTGGCCGGCTGGCGCGCGTCTGGCGGAGTTTATCGCCCACGCCCGCCATGGCGAAATGACCTGGCTTGCCGACACCGCAGCGCGGCGCAGCCATCCGACCGCCATGTGGCCGCAGGCCCGTTCGGCCTTGATGCTCGGCGTCAATTACGCGCCGGCGCAGGATCCTCTGGCGGCGCTGGGGCGACGCGAGAGCGGTGTGATCTCTGCCTATGCGCAGGGCGATGACTACCACGACCTGATCAAACGCCGTCTGAAGGCGCTGGCGCGCGACATCCAGCAGACGCTGACCTGCGCGCTGAAGGTTTTCGTCGACACTGCGCCGTTGATGGAAAAACCGCTGGCGCAAAGGGCCGGGCTCGGCTGGCAGGGCAAACACACCAATCTGGTTTCGCGCGCGCATGGCTCCTGGTTGTTTCTGGGCGCGATCCTGTTGGACGCCGATCTGGCGCCCGATGCGCCCGAGGGCGATCACTGCGGCGTCTGCCGGGCCTGTCTCGACATCTGCCCCACTGAGGCCTTTCCAGCCCCGTATCAGCTGGACGCCCGTCGCTGCATTTCATATCTCACCATCGAGCATAAGGGTCACATCCCCGCCGACTTGCGCCCGGCCATCGCCAACCGGATCTATGGGTGCGACGACTGTCTTGCCGTGTGTCCCTGGAACAAGTTCGCCGCCGCAACTGCCGAGACGGCGTTTCATCCGCGCGCCGCCCTGCAGGCCCCCCTTCTGGAGACGCTGGCTGCGCTCGACGATTCGACGTTTCGCGCCATGTTCGCCAAATCGCCGGTAAAACGCATCGGGAGGGACCGCTTTGTGCGCAACGTCATGATCGCCATCGGCAACAGTGCGTCGCCGCGCCTGGCGGGCGTGTGCGCGGCGCGGGCGCAGGACGCTTCTGCCCTGGTGCGCGCCATGGCCGTCTGGGCGTGGCGCAGGCTTGACCCTGAAGCGGCCGCTGCGGCGCAAGCCGCAGCGCTGGCGGGCGAGACTGACGCGGCTGTCCAGGCCGAATGGTGCGCGCCATGACTGGACGGGCGCGCCGCCCGCGTGGCCTCATCGCCCGTCTCGTGCGGCTTGTCGCCGGCGGCGTCATTGCGGTCGCGCTGGTGTCGGTCGTGTGGGTGCTTGCCTATCGCTGGCTGCCGATCCCCGGCACGGCGCTGATGATCGAGCGGGCCCTGATGGACGGCGAGACGGTGCGCCGTGATCTGGTGGCGATCGAGGACATCGACCGGGATCTCGTGCGCGCCGTGATCGCTGCGGAGGATGCGCGTTTCTGCATCCATCACGGCTTTGATCTGGCGGCGATCCAGGACGCCATCGCTGACGCTCAGGAGGGCGGGCGCCTGCGCGGCGCCTCGACGATTTCCCAACAGGTCGCCAAGAATGTCTTTCTCTGGGATGGCCGCGGGTTCGTCCGAAAGGGGCTTGAGGCCTATTTCACGCTGCTCATCGAGACGCTGTGGCCGAAACGCCGGATCATGGAAGCCTACCTCAATGTCGCGGAGTGGGGCGACGGCCTGTTCGGCGCGCAAGCGGCCGCCGGTGCGCGCTTCAAGGCGTCGGCCGGCACGCTCTCGACCCGCCAGGCGGCGCTTCTCGCCGCCGTGTTGCCAAGCCCCAACAAATGGCGCGCCGACCGGCCTGGACCCTACGTGCGCAATCGGGCCGGCGTCATTCAGCGGCGGATGGCCGTGGTGCGCACGGACGGGCTCGACGCCTGCGTCTGGAAAGCGGCAGGTCTCAACGGCCCGCGTATCCCTGATCCGGCTGCGAAGAAGACGAAGCGCTGAGACCGACTCGGGCGTGGTCCGGTGCGGGCGCGCCCCACCTGTTGGGCCGGCAATGGGCCGGCCGGTGACCGGGACCGCGCGCCCCAGGTCTTGCGGATCAGGCCTTGCGGGCGAGCGCTTGAAAGCCTGCGGCAAAGAAGCGCGGCATGCACGCCATCACGGCAGCATGGTCGCTCGAGCGCGCAACCCCGGCCGACAGCAGGTCGATCCGTCCGGTGTCGGCAAGCGTCAGCGTCAGCGCGCCCGACAAGAAATGATAGCTCCAGAACAGGTCCGCCTCCGCAAGATCGGGCAGGGCCCGGCGCAGCGCCTCGATGAACCGCTGCACCACCGGGTCGAAGTAGCGCGTCATCGTCTTGCCGCCCCAGGACGGGGTGTTGTTCACCTGCGCGACCAGTGCGCAATAGCTTTTCCAACCTGGGTCGCCGCAGGCCCAGCGCGCCAAGACCGGCCCGATAAAGGCCTCGATGATGTTCGCCACGGTCGGCTCGCCCGGCGCAGCGCTGGCGCGCGCGGCCTCAAGGGCGAGGAGACGGTCGGCGTTGAGGATTTCGGCGCGGCGCAGGAAGACCGCGTCGAACAATCCGCGCTTCGCGCCGAAATGGTAATACGCCAGCGCGACGTCGACGCCGGCGGCGCGGGTCACGTCACGCACCGAGACGCCGTAGAAGCCATGCTCGGCGAATAGCCGTTCAGCCTCGTCGAGGAGGCGCTCACGCGCGTCGCTTTCGGAAGC
>JBILMQ010000142.1:0-8843 GCA_044375455.1 Caulobacterales bacterium
CGCCCTGACCACACACCCAACCTAGGGGCAAACTGCCGTTTTGGCAATGAATAAAAATGAAACTGTTCACTGCTAATCTGCATCACAGCTATGCATTTTTGCATTTTTAAATCGCGGCTCCCTGCCAGAAAAGCAGTGAAGAATGACCTCAGAGCGCTTTTCTGGACTTTCTGCTGCGTAGATTCTGCAAAATCGCATAAATTTGACATAGTTTTTCCCTGAAGAAGACAGCGCAGGATAAAAAAACATCAGTATTTCGCGGCCGCAATATAAACAATCGTAGATATGTTTATCCTTCGGTCTTGCCTTCTGCGCCCTGCTGCGCACCCTATGCCCGAGGCGCCGTGGACCACGGTCGGGCTGGCGTGCGAGCGGGGGCGGAACCTGTCATGGAGACAGCCTGGGTATGGGCGACGGCGGCCGGCGCCGGTGCGGCGGTTTATGGGTTTCACTTCCTGCGGAAGCCGGCGGGTCTGCTGCGGACCGCCGCCAAAACCCTTGCAGTAGGCGCCCTTGCGGCGACTGCCGCAGCCAACCAGGCCCCGGTGCTTCTCTGTGTGGCTCTGGCCTTGAGCGCCATTGGCGACCTGTGCCTGGCCGGAGAGGGCGAGACCCGGTTCCTTGCCGGGCTGGGGGCGTTTCTGCTCGCCCATGCAGCCTATGCGCCGCTGTTTGTCAGTCTCGGTGCGGGCGTTGATCCGCTCACGGCGGCGCCGTGGCGGTGGATTGCTGCGATCGGCGTGCTCGCCGCCGCCATCGGCCTCCTCGCCTGGCTGTGGCCAGGCCTTGGCGTGCTGCGGCTTCCGGTGACCGTCTACGTTGCCGTCATCGCGGTCATGGGCGTGGCGGCCTGGGCGTCGATGGCGCCCAGCGGCGCGTCCGGGCTGCTGGTCGCGGCTGGCGCCACCGCCTTTATGGCTTCAGACGCCATTCTCGGCGCGGAGCGGTTCCGCCTGCCGGCCGAGGCGCCGGCCCGCGCCTGGACTGCGCATGCCGTCTGGTGGCTCTACTGGACCGGCCAGCTCGCCATCGCGTTCGGGGTTTTCTGGACCCTCGGGGTCATCTGATCAGCCTGTCGGGGGCGCGGCCCCGACGAGGTCTGGCAAGCGCCGGGTGGCGCCCCGGACCTGTCCAGTGGCTGGGCGCAACGCGACTTTAAGCAATCTGCGCGACACTCCCGCTTCAGCAGGATTGGTCGCGCGCATGTTTCAGATTATCGGCGTCGCCGTCGTTTTCATCATGGTTTTCGGCGGCTACATGCTCGCCGGCGGCCATTTCGATGTCATTCTGGGCGCCCTGCCGGCGGAGTTCATGATGATCGGCGGCGCCGCCCTTGGCGCCTTTCTGATCGGCAACTCCACCCAGACGGTCAAGGCCACGGCGGGCGATTTCAGCAAGATCATTGCTGGCCCGAAATGGAAGGCCCAGGACTACACGGACCTTCTCACGCTGCTCTTTCTGCTCACCAAGACAATGAAGACCAAGGGCGTCGTCGCGCTTGAACAGCATATCGAAAAACCGCGCGAATCCCGGCTCTTTCAGCAGTATCCGAAGATCCTGAAAGATCACTTCGCGGTCGAGTTCATTTGCGACACGCTGCGCATGATGACCATGAACCTGGAAGATCCCCACCAGGTTGAGGACGCGATGGAGAAGCAACTGGAAAAGCACCACGCCGAGGGCCATCAACCGGCCCTGGCGTTGCGCAATACGGCTGACGCCCTGCCGGCGCTCGGGATCGTCGCCGCGGTGCTCGGCATCATCAAGACGATGGGGGCGATCACCGAGCCGCCGGAATATCTCGGCAAGATGATTGGCTCTGCCCTTGTCGGCACCTTTCTCGGCGTCTTCCTCGCCTACGGTTTTGTGGGCCCAATGGCCGCACGCCTCGCCAGCGTCTACGAGGAAGAAGCTCAGTTCTACAAGATCATCAAAGATGTGCTCGTGGCGCATCTGCACGGCAATGCGGCGCAGATCTCGGTCGAGATCGGACGCGGCTCCGTGCCGTCCAACGCCCAGCCGTCCTTCCTCGAACTTGAAGAGGCGCTTGGCCGCACGCCCGGCGATCTCATCTGACCTGACCTGCTTCTGTCACATGCCGGCGGCGACAGGCCGCCGCGCAGCGCCACGCCGGCGGGCCCCGGGCATCGTCGCGCCAGTTTCGCTGCGCTGCAGCATTACAAAGCTGTAAATTTAATGTTCCGGAGGACTTGCGCGCGGCTGCAACGCCAGCTACCTCCCCAACCGGCTGCAGGGTGATCTGCAGTAGAATTCCGGTGGAAGAGGTCATGACCATGACGAAGATCAACAAGACCCTGGCGGTTCTGGCTGCGGCCGGCGTTATCGCCCTCGTTGCGTGCCAAAAGAAGGCGGAAGCTCCGGCCGAGCCGACCCCGGCTGAACCGGCTCCGGCCGCTGTGACCGAGCCGGCTCCGGCTCCGGTTGACCCGGCTGCTGCTCCGGTCGATCCGGCTGCGGCGCCTGCGGCTCCGGCCGATGCGGCTGCTCCGGCGGCTCCGGCGGAAGCCCCGAAGACCCCGTAATCTGAGCCGTCGCAAGACGGTCAAGGTTGGAAGGGCCGCCTCAGGGCGGCCCTTCTTTTTTTGCGGTGCAGCATACAATGAGCCGGCTCCCGGCCTCCGCAGCGGTCAGCTTTGACGCCTCAGGGCGTCCCGTCTCCGAGGTCTTCCAAGACTTTTATTTCGCGCGGGCGGGCGATGCCGAGGAGAGCGACGCGGTGTTCCTCCGGGGCGCCGGCCTGCCAGAGCGCTGGCGCGATTGCAGCCTCTTCACTGTCGGCGAGATCGGTTTCGGCGCGGGGGTCAATATCCTTGCCCTGTGGGACGCGTGGCGGCGCAATCGCCCCGCCGGCGGCATCCTGCACGTTCTGAGCCTCGAAGGATTTCCATTGTCGCGCGCCGACGCGGCGCGCGCACTTGCCGCTTACACACGTCTGTCGCCGCTGGCTGAGCGCCTGCTGGCGCGTTGGCCGGTGCGCGCGCGCGGCCTGCAGCGGCTGTGGTTCGCCGAGGACGGCTTCTGCCTGACGCTCCTGCAGGACGACGTGGCCTGCCTCGACACGCTCGATCTGGCGGCCGACGCCTGGTTTCTCGACGGCTTCGCACCTGCCCGCAATCCCGAACTCTGGTCGCCCACCGTTTTTGCAGCGCTGGCGCGCCTGTCGCGGCCAGGGGCCCGCCTCGCCACCTACTCCGTCGCCGGGGCCGTCCGGCGCGGTCTCGCCGCGGCTGGTTTTGAGGTTTCCCGGGCGCCCGGTTTCGGACCCAAGCGCCATCGTCTTGAGGGGCGCCTGCCAGGCGTTTCAGCGCGAGAGCAGCGCCCGCAATCGGCCCTTGTCGTTGGCGCTGGCATCGCCGGCGCATCCGCTGCCTGCGCGCTGCTGCGCCGGGGTCTGCACGTCACGATCGTTGATGCGCGCGCGCGTCTGGCGGATGGTGCGAGCGGCAATCCGGCGGGGCTGGTGAGCCCGCGGCTGGATTTGACCGACACCCCCGCCCAGCGCTTCCTGCGCGCCGCCTTTTTGTTCGCGCGCGATACCTATTGTGAGGTCGCGCCGCACGCTTACGCAGAAACCGGCGTCACCCAGGTTGTGGCGGACCCTGCGCGTGCGGCCCGCCTTCTCGCGGACCCGCCTCTGCCTGATGACGTGCTGCGCCCCGGCGCGGCTGGCGACGCGCTCGAACTCTGCCTGGGCGGCGTGCTGCGACCGCGCGACGCCGTGGACGCCATGTGCCGGGGCGCCCATATCCTGCTGACGCACCCGATCGGACGGCTGGCTCAGGACGAAGGCCCTCCGGGCAGCTCCGTCTGGCGGGCCTTCGACGCAGGCGGCGCCTGCGTGTGGTCGGGTGATCTGGTGGTGCTTGCGGGCGGGCCTGCGTGCGACCGGTTCGCGCCGGCGGCCTTCCTGCCGATCGAGCGTCGCCAGGGCCAGATCTCCTGGGCGCACCCGGGCCCGGCCCTGCCCAGACCGATCACTGGCGGCGCCTATGCACTGGCTGACGCTGGTGCGCTGATGTTTGGCGCGACCTTCGATTCAGCGGGGGTGGAAGCCGACTTCGCGGCCCTGGCGCCAAGCGATTCAGACCATGCCCGCAACCGCGCGGCGCTCACCGGCCTCGCCCCCGCACTCGCCGCCGCCCTTGGCCCGGCCCCGCTGGCGGGACGGGTGAGCGTCCGGGCTGGACTGCGCGACCGCCTGCCCGCCGCCGGCGTCCTGGCGCCGGGATTGGGCGTTGTGACCGGCCTGGGCGCGCGCGGTCTGACGACAGGGCCGCTTGCCGCGGAGGCCGTGGTGAGCGATCTCCTGGGCGAACCCTCACCGCTCGATCGCGGGGCCAGACGCGCCATTGATCCCAACCGCTTCCGCACCGCCGAGCACCCGCCGCCGGCCCGCCGCCCGCCTGGGGGCGATGGCGTCACGACCGGCGCAGGATCCGCAGGCCCTGGCAGGCGCCCGCATCTGCGCAGTGGCTGGCGGTGATCGTGAGGGTGACGCCCCGGGTTCGCGAAAAATCGAGGTTCAGCATCATGAAGCCGTCCTCGATGGTGATGTCGGCATGGGCGCCCGCGCGCGCCGGCCCGCTGATGGCGCCGGCGAACGAAACCGCGGCGAGGATGGCCGCGACGCCGATTGTTACAAGCCCCTGCATGACATGCTCCTGCGAAAGGGGGAGGCGCGCGCTCTTGTCGCCTTACGGGGTCGGGCCTGTGTCGGCTGCGCTGCGTTCGAGATCCTTGAATGCCCGCTTCAGCTGGGCCTCCTCAGACACGGCGGCGCGCTCGAGAGCCTGCAGACGCTGGTCGAGGTCCCGCATCTTGTACTTCAGATTGGAGAACACGACGGCCGGCTTGGTTGAAACCCCGCGCCAGAACCGATCCTCCTCGGGCGCAAGCCGGCGCAGCGGCCCGCTGCGCCTGGGCGTGATCGCCCACAGAACCACGTAGACGATAAAGGTGATCGGTCCCGCGACGAACAGAAGCAGGAGCGCAATGACACGCAGCAGCGTCGGATCCCAGCCGTAATTCTGCGCCAGTCCGCCGCAGACGCCGGAGATCACGCGATCATCGCTGCTGCGGTAAAGCCGGCGTGGATTGGGAGAATTGTCGTAGACGTCAGCCATGGGCCTTCCTCCAGTCGGGATCCTGCGCGTCGAGAATTTTCTCGAGCGCCTCAATGCGCGTTTCCATCTTCTTGGCGGTCTGCCAGATGTCCGACAGCATCCGCTCATCGTCGGCGGAGAGGGCGTTGGATTTTCTCCACTGCGTGATGAAGTGCAGGATCAGCCAGGGCACGCCGATGAACAAAATGCCGACAATCAGTACACCGCTTACCATAAGGGTGATCAGGGCTGCGAGCCCCTCGGCGTCGCTTAAAATCCAATGCTCCATTGCTCATGCCTCCTTTTTCTGGATTAGCCGACGGCGCAGTTCCTCAAGCTCCCGCTCGATGTCATCGCCCCGTTTCAGGTCCTCAAGCGCTTCGCTGAGCCCGCGCGATGCGCGCGGGTCGGGCGCTGAAGATGCGAATTCCTGTTCGACAGCCTGTGCTGCAGCGGCGCGTGCGCCGAACGCGCGCTCACCCTCCTCGTGCGACGGGCGCGCCTGACGTGCGCTCTGCGCCCGCTTGGCTGCGGTGCGCGCCTCGTCAAGTTTGACCTCGAGGCTCTTGAGGTCGCGCTGGGCCTTGGCGGTGCGCGCGGCGCAGGCGCTGCGCTGGTCCTCGGCTGCGCTAAAATCCTCGCTGGCCCGCTTCTTGGCGGCGAGCGCCCCGCGCGCCAGGTCCTCGCGGTCCTTGGCGAGCGCGAACTCGGCTTTTTGCGCCCAGTCGGCGATCGCTGCGGCGAGCGCGTCGGTGCGCCGCTCATGATCGCGCAGTTCGGCGATGCCGCGCGCAGCCTGGATGCGAACCTCGACGAGGGTGTCCTCGACTTCCTGGACCACCAGGCGCGCGGTGCGCGCCGGGTCGCTGGACGCCGCAATCACCGCGTCGATGTCCGCGTTCAGGATGTCGCCGAGGCGTGAGAAGACCGCCATGGGATCAGTCCTTGTCTCTGAGATCCGTGATGCGGCGGCTGGGCGCTGAGGCGCCGCTGCCGCGGGTGACAGGCGGGCAGTCCGGCTCAGACAAGTCCGACGCCCGCGGTCGCCACCGTGAGGACCCCGGCCACGACGACCATCGCAGTCATCGCCAGACCACACAGCGTGCGTGTGAACATGGAATATGTCTTCACGGCTTGATCTCCAGGCGCCGCGGCTGCAGCCCCAATGGCCGCAGTCCCGGTGCAACACCCGTCGCTTCGCAATCCAGGCGCCAAGTCGGCGCATTGGATATTGAATAGAAAAAACAGATGCATAGCGGCGATGCAGCGTTGCGAGGGCGTCGAAAATTAGCCAAATTCACCAGTAGATTTGACCATAACTGGCGAGAACAGCTAAAATGAAATTATGATGGATGTCCGCGATCCGCCGCCTCTGATCGGGGAGGCGCCGCTGTGGCTGGAGGCGCTTGATCGCGTGTCCGGGGCAGCCAAGCTTGACCGGCCGATCCTGGTCATCGGCGAGCGCGGCTCGGGCAAGGAGCTGATCGCGGGGCGGTTGCATTATCTGTCCCGGCGATGGGAGCGCGCGCTGGTGCGCGTCAATTGCGCCGCCCTGTCGGAGGAGCTGCTGGAGAGCGAACTCTTCGGCCATGAGCGCGGCGCCTTCACTGGCGCGGCCGAACGCCGGCGCGGGCGATTTGAACTTGCTGATGGCGGCACGCTGTTTCTGGACGAGATCGCCACCGCGTCCGCCCGGGTGCAGGAGAAACTGCTGCGGGTGATCGAATACGGAGAGTTCGAACGGCTCGGCGGCGAGCGGACGCTCACCTGCGACGTGCGGGTGGTGGCGGCGGCAAACGTCGATCTGCCGGCCCGCGCCGCCGCCGGAAAGTTCCGCGCTGACCTCCTCGACCGGCTCGCCTTCGACGTCATCACCTTGCCGCCCCTGCGGGCGCGCCAGGAGGACATAGCGCTTCTGGCGCGTCACTTCGCCCGGGCGATGGCCCGCGAGCTCGGCGAAGTCTTTCCAGGTTTCAAACTGTGCGCCATCGAAGCGCTGGAGGCCCACGCCTGGCCAGGCAATGTGCGCGAGCTCAAGAATGCTGCTGAACGCGCCGTCGCCCGCTGGGCGGCCTCCGGCGCGCCGGATGAGCCGATCGAGGTGATCGAGATTGATCCGTTTCGCTCGCCGTTCCGCCCGCCGCGGGATGTGACCGGCGACCCGGGCGCCGGTCCGACGGTCGCCCGGCGCTCCGCCCCGGACAGTTACGCCCCGGACAGTTACGCCCGATACAGCGACGCCCCATACAGCGACGCCCCAGGCAGTGCGGCGCCGACGCCCGCCGCAGTTCAGCCGTCGCATGGCCAGTCGTCGTATGGCCAGTCGTCGTATGGCCAGGACCTGACGCCCGATCCGCGTGCGGCGCCCTTTGAGGCTCAGGTCGCCGCGTTTGAAGTCGCGCTGCTGCGCGCGGCGCTCGCGCGCACGGGCGGCAGTCAGTCGAAGGCTGCAAGCAGCCTCAGCCTGACCTACCATCAATTTCGCGGCCTGTTGCGCAAACATGACCTCTTCGGGGCGGCCAAAGCGGCGCGCAGCCGGGCCGGATAAGGGCTGACGCCTGCCTGACGTCCCTGCCTGACGTCCCTGCCTGACGTCCCTGCTTGCCGAGACGCCTTCGAGGCCACACACTGACGCCAAACACGCGTCGGACTGAACGGCGCAACGGGAGGATTGACCATGGCACGAGTGACCGGCGCCGCCACGGCGACAGCGCCACTTCGGATGATCCCTGCTGTGCTGTCGGCGCCTGTTCTCGGCGCCTTATTTGCTCTGAGCACAGGGCTCGCCGGCTGCGTGGACAAGAAACCGGCAGGACCCGGCGCCGTCACAGCAGAACGCATCCTCGCCGCGGACGCAGATCCGGGCAATTGGCTCACGCACGGACGCACCTATTCCGAACAGCGCTTCAGCCCGCTCGACAAGATCACTGCCGCAAACGTGAATAGCCTGGGGCTGGCGTGGTCGGTCGAACTTGGAACCAACCGCGGCGTTGAGGCCACCCCGATCGTCGTCGACGGCGTACTCTACACCAGCGAGCCCTGGTCGAAGGTGCGCGCGTTCAACGCCAAAACCGGAGAACAGCTGTGGGCCTATGATCCCGCGGTGGACAAGGCGGTCGGCCAGAAGGCCTGCTGCGACGTCGTCAATCGCGGCGTCGCAGTTTGGAACGGCAAGGTTTTTGTGGGTGTGCTGGACGGCCGGCTCGTGGCGCTCGATGCCGCCAACGGCAAAGAGGTCTGGTCAGTCGTCACCGTCGATCAGTCAAAACCGTATACCATCACCGGCGCACCACGCGTGATCAAAGGCAAGGTCATTATCGGCAATGGCGGCGCGGAGTACGGCGTTCGAGGCTATGTGACGGCCTATGATGCAGAAACGGGCGCCCAGGCATGGCGCTTCTACACCACCCCAAATCCCAATGGTAAACCTGACGGCGCTGCATCTGACGACGTGCTGGCCCGCACGGCGGGTGCAACCTGGTCCGATGGCGCCTGGAAAACCTCCGGCGGCGGCGGCACGGTGTGGGACTCCATCGTTTATGACCAGGAACTGGATCAGCTCCTGATCGGGGTCGGCAACGGCGCCCCCTGGAACCACGAGGTGCGCTCGGGCGGCAAGGGCGACAATCTGTTCCTGTCCTCTATCGTGGCGCTCAATCCGGACACCGGCGCCTATAAGTGGCACTACCAGACGACCCCAGGCGACACCTGGGACTACGC
>JBILMQ010000009.1:0-29193 GCA_044375455.1 Caulobacterales bacterium
TCTCTCTGCGGGGCGAACCCGACGAGCAGAGAGTAGCACGGGGAAGGTGAAACATTCGTCGACGCCAAACGTTTGACCGACCGGGGACGCATTCGCCGGGACCGCCGCCTCAGGACGCGCGCGCGCGCCGGGGGCTGCTGTGCGACCCGCAGGGTGAGGGGTGTGCCCGGCCAAAGCGAGACCCGCGCTTTCGCGCAAGGCTGCGCCAGTGCGCCGGCCGGGCGATCTGTGCGGACTGCCCTGCCCGCCGCCTCGCCGGCGCAGCGCGCGCGCTGGCGTCACGCCGCCGCGGGGCTGGTTTGATCCATCACGGCGCTTCCGGCAGACCAAAGCCCCCCGGCCAAGTGTGTGACCCAGCTGAGCGGTCCTTTGCGCCGGCCCGCTCCCGCCAGAGCGTGCGCAAGCCCGTCGTCGCGGCGCTACACAAAGCGCGGGTCGGTGGGCCAGTTCGTCATATAGTCTTCGAGTTCCTCGCCTGAACGGGCGACGACGAGCTCATCGACCGTCGATCCGCGAACCGAGTATCCGCATTGGTGTATCTTTTCCCGATCGCCGCACACAAGGTGGTGCCAGTCTGGCAGGTCGCGGCCCAGCCAGACGAGACGGTAGGCGCAGGTGACCGGCAGGAAGTCCAGGTCCTTGATATTGTCTGGCGTGATTTGTATGCACTCGGGCACTTTGGCCTTGCGGTTGGGGTAGTCGCTGCATTGCGCCGTTTCGTTGCAGAACAGCCTGCACGCGACAGAGGTGGCGAACAACGCGCCAGTCTCCTCATCCTCCAGACTGTTGGTGCAACACTTCCCACATCCATCGCAGAGACTTTCCCATTCCGAAGGGGTCATTTCCGCCAAGGATTTGCTGCGCCAGAAAGGCCTCATCTTAAAGCTTTCTCTGCCCGAGCCTGGTTTTGATGAGCTCCCAGGCCTGGTTGATCGCTGTCAGGCTCGAGCGTGGCCCGGCGACGGCGTCCGCCTTTGCAGTCGCCACATCGTAAGCGGTTTTCAGCGCAATGAGGATCAACATTCCCCATGCCGGTTCGCCCAGCGCAACAAGTCCCAGAAATCCCGCAAAAATCGCAAGATGCAGCGTTACAATTCGGCCGTAGGGGCGAAACATTTCAGCAATCGGATTGGTGGTCAGATAATCGCCGCGCCGTAGGAACTGTCCAAGGAACAGGATGCCTTTCCAGGCGGCGATCACGCCAAGCGTTGCGCCCACGCCCGGCGCCGCCCCGATTGCCGCCTTGACCATAGTCCCAAGCTCGAGTGATGCGGTCAGGGGGCTATTTGCAGGCCCTGTGTGTGTCAAAGACATGATGATCGCGCCATGGCCGGTGCAGAAGCCGCCGTAATGCATCACGAAGAAAGGCCCGGCGACGGCAAGCACTCCGAACCCAAGCACGCCGGTCGGGGCGACGCTTGCTGTCATGCGCAACAGAGCGAAAACGCCGATGATCAGGTTTTCAAGCCAGAAAACCAATACCAGGACGGATGCCGTCCAGCCCCATAGAAAAACCCCGGCCAGAGGCAGCAGGCTGACGAGAAATGCGCCAGCGATGCTGGGATACCTCATGAAGTCCATCGGGGACGGCATGGACAATCCCAGAGATCTCATGGCGTCCATTCCTTTTCAGACGGGCCCCGGCTTGGCGCGCCTAAGCGGTTTCGACCGAAAAAGCCTGTTTCAAGTCGCGTTTCAAGATCTTCCCGTTTGCATTGCGGGGCAGGGTGTCCGGCCAGAACGCCACTCTCGCCGGCACCTTGAAAGCGGCGAGGCGCTGGGCGACCCAGTGGCGCAACTCCGCCTCGTCTGCGCTCTGGCCCGGCTTGAGATGCACCACGGCGGCCGGCTCCTCTCCCAGAGTTCTGTGAGGCAGCCCGATGACGGCCGCATCCATGACGGCTGGATGCTCATAGAGCGCGTTCTCCACCTCCACGCAGTAGATGTTCTCGCCGCCCCGGATCAGCATGTCCTTTGCACGGTCGACAATGAAGATAAAACCTTCCTCATCCATCCGCGCGAGATCGCCTGTCTTGACCCAGCCATCAACAAAGGTTTCAGCGGTCGGTCCTGGCTTGTTCCAGTAGCCACGTACGACGATCGGGCCTTTGTACCAGAGTTCCCCGACCTCACCGCGCGCAAGCTCGCATCCTTGCGGTCCTGCGATCTTGGCTTCGCCAGTCACCGACGCCACCCCGCAGCTTGCGGGGCGAAGCACATAGTCTTCGCCAAAGTTCGACACCGCTGTCGCGCTTGTCTCCGTCATGCCCCAACCCTGCCCAGGAGCAGCTTTCGGGAACGCCTCACGGATGCGTTTGACAAGCTCGGGCGCTGACGGCGCGCCGCCATATGAAACAGTTTCAACCGATGACAGATCGAATTCCGCACGGCGCGGATGCTCGATGATCTGCCAGACGATGGTGGGAACGCCGCCGAAATGCGTGACCCGCTCGCGCTGCATAAGCTCCAGCGCTTGACCGGCCTCGAACCGACGCTGGAACACCAACCTGAACGCCTGCATCATCGCTGGGATCATGATCGCAAAGCACCCGGTCGCATGGAACAGCGGCACGGAGACCAGAAACACCCGTTGCGGCGCCTCGGGGTCTGGCTGCGGCGGCGCCTCTCCCTTGCGCAAATACGCCCGCGCCTGGGCCGAGGCCGAGTTGATGAAATTTGAAATGATGTTGCGGTGGCTTATCACCGCTCCCTTCGGCTTGCCTGTGGTGCCCGACGTATAAAAAATCGTCACGTCATCGTCGGGCTGGAGGTCTGCTGCCGGCATCTCGGTCGATGGCAGTCCGCCCCAGGCAGCCACCTCGGTGAGAACGTCTTCAAGACGCGCCACGCGCGGATCCGAGATCTCTTCGCGCACCCTTGCGACATAGATCTTTTGCAGATCAGGGCAGGCGTCCACATGGGGGCGGATGCGTTCCCATCGTTCGGGGTCCGCGAACACGACCTTGGCGCCGGAATCCTGAAGGCCGTATTCGAGTTCCGGGCCGGTCCACCACGCGTTCAGCGGTGTTGCAACTGCCCCGATGAGCGCGGCCGCCCAGAATGCGACCGACCACTCGGGCAGATTGCGCATGATCACCGCCACTCGGTCGCCCTTGACGACCCCATCAGCCAACAGCTGGGCGGCCAAGTGGAGCACAGCGCGTCGATGGGCCTCAAACGTCACTCGGTCGCCATCGAGCACCATGTAGACCTTGTCTGCGTGCTGCTGGCCAAGTGAAAAGATTTCCCGCAGCGTCGGCGGTGCATTCTTCCAGACCTTGAGACGCACGCCGCGGACCTGCGCCTCCTCGACCTCGAACAACGGGTTCACCTCAGCCAGTCGTGCATGCGCCTCGGCCACGGACATGACGGGAAAGTTTCGGGCCGGCTCAGCGGTTTCCTGGGACATCGGATCCTCCTTGACCGCTCTGCGGGGCGGGCTTGTGACGCCAGTGTGAAGCACGCCTGCTGGCGTGCGTGAAGTGGCGCTGTGAACACGTCTGGACCAAAGCCTTGGCGGGCCCCAAGTTAGCGCCATGTTTGGCGAGCTGTATCATGCAAGGGTCCTGGAACTGGCGGCGGAGATTCCCCACCTCGGGCGCCTTCAGGCGCCGCACGGGGCGGCCACGAAAGTCAGCAGGATTTGCGGGTCAGAGGTCCGGGTCGAACTTGCCCTGGAAGACGGCGCGGTCACCGCCTTTGCGATCGAACCTAAGGCCTGTGCCCTCGGTCAGGCGGTTGCGAGCGTGCTGGCGCGCCACGCTCTTGGCGCAACTCCAGGCGAGATCCGCGCCGCGCGCGACGCTTTGAGGGCGATGCTGCAGGATGGCGCTGCGCCGCCGGAAGGGCGGTTCTGGGAGCTTCGCCATGTCGAGGCTGTGCGTGACTACCCGCCCCGGCGCCTGTCAACCATGCTGGCCTTTGACGCCGCGGTGGCGGCGCTTGACATGGCGCAGGCGCGCGGCCCTGCCTGCGGCTGATCCGGCGTGCGGCCGGCGACATGACCTCCTGCCGCCACATCACCACTTGCAATCAGTCCACCACCCCGCCACCACCGGTCTGAGAGGCAGCTCGCAGGAGATCATCAATGGCGCATCGCACCGTCCGGGGCGAGATCCGCTACACGTCCAGAAAACCGCACATGCTGGGCCAGGTGCGTGGGCATGAGCAATTCACCTTCACCCACCACGGCGATGGCAAATCAACTTTGCGCGCGCACTGCTTCATTGCAGAGCCGGATCCGACCGTAATGCGTGATGTCGTGTTCGCCATGGACGAATGCCGCCGGCCGATGGATTGCACTGTGCGCCTGACCGTGGCGGATGCGTTTATGGGCTCTGGTTGGTTTCGCTTCGGGCCTGATTTCATCGAATGTGAAAGTTACGGACCGGCGATCGGAAGGGTGTCGCAGCGTGTCAATCTTTCACAGCCAATTGACGGTTTCGGGACACATCCAATCGTTGCCGACGGTTATTTTCTGGGAATTCAGGATTGGAGCGCGGGACCAAGCCGGCGCAGGTTCTCGATGTACCTGCCGTCACCGGACCATCGTGGGGCCACGCCGCCGTTGCTCGCACCTGTGCGGATGGATGGCGTATATGTCGGTGAAGAAAGGGTCAGCGTTGCGGCGGGGGAGTTCGATGCCCGACACCTGCAGTTCATTGATCCGGGCGCGAGCGGTATGACCACAGAGCATCCCCCCTATGACCTCTGGATCACCGCTGATCGCGACGCCGTGTTCCTGAAAGGCGGCGTGGGCGGCTACATGCAGACTTGGTATGAGTTGACATGGCTTGAACGCTGACCGGCGCCGCACGCTGCTGCCTGCCCGCGCCGCGCGGGATTCCAAGCCTGCGGCGGGTGGCGTTCTGGCGGCGCGCGCTCGCCCGTGGCGAAAGGTCTTAGACGCGTTCGGCCTGTGGGCGGGCGCTCTGCGTCCAACGTTCGAACCCGTCGCGGCGCAGAACGCAGGCTGGGCATGCGCCGCAGCCATATCCCCAGGCGTGCCGAACGCGCCGGTCTCCGGCATAACATGTGTGTGTGTGTTCCAGGATCACATCGACCAGGCCTGCGCCGCCGAGTTCGGCTGTGAGGGTCCACGTCGCCGCCTTGTCCAGCCACATCAGCGGCGTGTGGATGACATAGCGGCGCTCCATTCCAAGGTTGAGCGCGACCTGCAACGCCTTCATCGTGTCATCGCGACAGTCTGGATAGCCGGAAAAGTCCGTCTCGCAGACGCCTGTCACCAGGTGCCTGGCGCCGCGGCGATAAGCGATCGCTGCGGCGAGCGTCAGAAATGCCAGATTTCGTCCTGGTACAAATGTATTGGGAAGGCCGCTTGCTGAGAAAGCAAACTCAGTCTCGCGCGTCAGTGCTGTTTCGCTGATTTCGCTCAACACCGACAGATCAATGACATGATCCGCTTGAAGTGCGCCGCGCCAGTGTCTGAGCTCGGAAATCGATGTGCGCAGTCTGTCGCGGCATTCCAGCTCGACACGATGACGCTGGCGGTAGTCGAAGCCGATCGTTTCTACCAGATCGAAGCGATCAAGCGCCCACGCGAGGCACACCGCGGAGTCCTGTCCGCCAGACAGAAGAACCAGAGCTGTTGTGTCGCCGATCATTGGGTCCGCCATCGCCGCCTGCCTGTGCTGGACTAGCGTAAGCGCCCGCAGCGGTCGAGGGTGGGCGGTACTGGGCCCCTAGGCGAACCTCATATCCCGGGGAGTTCGCCACGCCACGCCGCGCCGGGGGGGCGATGTCATGCGGGCAAAGCGCACGCGCCGTCGCCGCGCTCTTCGGGTCAGCGTGCGGGGGCGCCGCTGCGCTTGACCCGGCCAGTGCTCTGCTCGCACGCCGTGTCGCGTGCGTTCGCGCATCACAGAGCGCCGGGCGCGCGTTATCATCTGCGCATCCGTCTTCAGGACCAACGGCCCGCTTCGCCCGGATCGTCGAACCGAAAGGGGGCTGAGCTATCCGTGGAGGCGGGCGCCAGGATGCGCCCCGGCGGCGGCTCGGCTGGTCGTCAGCCGCGTCCTGCCGGCGTCAGAACCGGGCAGGTCTGCGCGTGCGCGCGCCAGACTGGGCCAGGGTGGGGGCGGGCGTAACTGACCGCATGCGCCTTGCCGCCTGCGGCGGACCGGACTGCCGTTTCGCACGCCCCAGCCCGGTCGGCTGGGCGAGCGGCCGTTTGCGGGTGCGACGCCGCCGCCCGCCGTGCGGCGTTTCGCGGCGCCTTGGGGCGAGCCTGGCGGCGGTCCTGACAGTTGCCGTCTGCCGCCGGCAGGCTGGCCTGACCCGTACAGGGAGCGGCTGTGAGCCAGACGGGCGGCATCCGCACGCGGTCATGTGGGACCGGGGGCGCTCCGCCTGGTACGCGAAATTTTACCCTGGCGGATCGCTGGTGTGCGCGCGCGGGCCAGCCGCAATCGACAAAGCGTCGCTGCTCGTTAACATAAGCGATGAGGTGCGGCGTCCCGTGAGGCCGTCGCAGCGAACACGGGTGGGGATGGGCGCTGGACATCGAACGGCGCCTCGGTGAAATTTCGTCTCGACAGGAAATTTCGTCTCGACAGGAAATGTCGTCTCGACAGGCTGTCAAAGGCATAAGACTGTTAGGGTCGTAAGACTGTCGAAGGCGCAAGCCCGGAGGAGCAAGATGATCTTCTCGCTCATTGCAAAGTTCATCCATGGCAGTTTCCGGGTTGTCGGGCCTCTGCTGTACGTTTTGATCCTCGCGGTGATCGCCCACGAGGTCGCGCAATTCTGGTCAGGCTTCTACTTCAACAGCGCTTTGCTGGAGTCCACCAAAGAACTTGCTGCCTGGCCGGTGGGCGTCTTTGTCGGATGGTCTGTCGCGACCTTCCTGTTCGGTGGGCCGTTGATGATTGTTGAAATGCGCAACTATATTCGAAAACTGGCCCAGCATGCCGGGCTGGAGTAGGTGACCGGGCCGCCGCGAGGCCGAGTGGAAGCGGTCATCTGGGATTTCGGGGGCGTTCTTACCACTTCCCCCTTTGAGGCGTTCAACCGTTTCGAAGTGCTGCGCGGCCTTCCGCGGAATTTCATCCGGACCGTAAACGCTACAAATCCTGACGCCAACGCCTGGGCGCGCTTCGAACGGGCGGAAGTCGGCGAGGCGGAATTCGACGCCTTGTTCGCCGCCGACAGCCGGGCCCTTGGATATGAGGTCCGCGGCAGGGACGTGCTGCCATTACTTTCCGGCGACCTGCGCCCGCGGGTTGTCGCTGCGCTGGAAGCCGTCGCACGCTGCTTCAAGACCGGCTGCATCACCAACAATGTGGCTGTCGGCGAAGGTCCCGGCATGGCAGTGGCTGGGGGTAAGGCGCGCGAAATCGCTTCTGTCATGGCGCGTTTCGCCCATGTCATCGAAAGCTCGAAGATTGGGATCCGCAAGCCGGACCCGCGCATCTACGCTCTGATGTGTGAGGCGTTGGACGCGCCGCCGGAGGCCTGCGTTTATCTGGATGACCTTGGGGTCAACCTGAAGCCGGCGCGCGCCATGGGAATGACGACGATCAAAGTCGAAAGTGAAGCGCAATTGCTTGTCGACCTCTCGCGGGCGACTGGCGTCGACCTTCAGTCTTGAGCAGGGCGCTCCAGTGCCTGTCCCATCGCTCATGGTCTGCCCCAATCCGTCTGACTGTCGAGGCCGTCTGACTGTCGAGGCCGTCTGACTGTCGAGTCCGTCTGACTGGTCCGATCCTTCCGAACGTCCTTGCTGAGGAACCAGGCTGGCGCCAAGAAACATGCTGTGCGCATCGCGCGCCATAGGTGACGGCGCGGGGGGGCTGGATCGCCGGGGCCGCCTCGTCTGCCGCCTGTTGCGGCGGTGTTCGGCCCGGTCGTGCGCCAGGCGAGACCCCGAGGGGCTCGAATCGCCGGGGCCCGGTCCGCTGCCCTGCTTTCTCTCTTGATTGCCCGCTGCCGCGGTGAGCCCTGCCAATCGTAAACGCCGTTGTCGCGCGCAGATCGGCGCATCCCCAGCTTCTCGCATGGGATTTCAGGCTTATCCGCCTCTTCTTGGGCCTTACCGGCTGGCGTCCGGATTCAGGCCTCGTTAACGAAAAACCGGTGGGCGGCGCGATTTAGGAACTTGACCAAAAAAGGGCGACATTCCCACTATATCTAGCGTACGGTCCGTGCGAGGACCCAAGATACAGATTGATTGCCCGGGTTTCGCCACAGTTGGCGGTCCGTGCGGCACGTTGGGAGAGGCCAAATGCATCGAGCCGAAGCGCGCAGCTCCATAGGTTCCACGCCAGCAGCGCGCACTGAGAGCCCGCGCGGGAAGCCTCGTCCTGTTCGCGCCAGACCTGCCATCGCCTCCGAAATCAGGATCGATCGCTCCCGCGACGCCCTGCTCACCGACTTTGGCAGGACCACGCTGCAGGACCGCTATCTGCTGCCTGGGGAGTGCTACCAGGACATGTTCGCCCGGGTGGCGACCGCGTTTGCGGACGACCTCGACCACGCCCAGCGCATCTATGACTACATTTCGCGGCTTTGGTTCATGCCTGCCACGCCCGTGCTGTCCAATGGCGGGGCCGAGCGTGGTCTTCCGATCTCCTGCTTTCTGAACGCCGTCGACGACTCGCTTGATGGCATTGTCGGCGCCTGGAACGAAAATGTATGGCTCGCGTCCAATGGCGGCGGGATCGGCACGTATTGGGGCGGCGTACGCTCAATCGGCGAGAAAGTCGGCCAGAATGGCCAGACATCCGGCATCATCCCGTTCATTCGCGTGATGGATTCTTTGACGCTGGCGATCAGCCAGGGGTCGCTGCGCCGGGGCTCGGCGGCTGTCTATTTGGACGTGCATCATCCGGAGATCGAAGAGTTCCTGGAGATACGCAAGCCCTCTGGCGACTTCAATCGCAAGAGTCTCAACCTGCACCATGGTCTCAATATCACGGATGAGTTCATGGAAGCGGTGCGCGAAGACAACGATTTCGCGTTGCGCAGCCCGCGCGGGCACATCGTCAAACACGTCTCGGCGCGTAAGATCTGGCAAAAGATCCTGGATCTGCGCCTCCAGACCGGAGAGCCCTATCTGATCTTCTCCGACACAGTGAACCGGGAGATGCCCGCCCACCAGCGTGCGCTCGGTTTGTCGGTCAAGCAGTCAAATCTGTGTTCTGAGATCATGCTGCACACCGGGCCTGATCATCTGGGCAACGACCGGACAGCGGTATGCTGCCTGTCCTCCTTGAATGCGGAGACCTATCTTGAATGGAAGGACCATCCGGTCTTCATCGAAGACGTCTTCCGCTTCCTGGACAATGTGTTGACGGACTTCATCGAGCGGGCGCCAGACGAAATGGCGCGCGCCCGCTATTCAGCGACACGCGAGCGGTCGGTCGGCCTTGGCCTGATGGGTTTTCACTCATTTCTGCAGGCGCAGGGCGCGCCGTTTGAGAGCGCGGCGGCGAAGAGCTGGAACTTCCAGATGTTCAGGCACATTCGCAAGCAGGCCGATCAGGCGAGCGTGAAGCTTGCCCGCGAACGCGGCCCATGCCCGGATGCGGCCGACCAGGGCGTGATGGCGCGCTTCACCCACAAACTGGCGATCGCGCCGACAGCTTCCATTTCCATCATCTGCGGCGGGACAAGCGCCGGCATCGAGCCCATTCCCGCGAACATCTATACGCACAAGACGCTGTCTGGCTCATTTTCCGTCAAGAATCCGTATTTGGAGCGGGTGCTTGAGGCCAAGGGGCGCAACACGGCGGACGTGTGGGGGTCGATCCTGGAAAACGAGGGGTCGGTTCAACACCTGGAGTTTCTCAGCGAAGGGGAGAAAGCCGTCTACAAAACGGCGTTCGAGATAGACCAGCGCTGGGTGATCGAACTCGCCGCGGATCGCACGCCTTACATATGTCAGTCACAGAGCCTCAACGTTTTCATTCCGGCTGATACTGACAAATGGGACTTGCACATGCTCCACTGGATGGCCTGGGAGCGCGGCGTGAAGTCCCTTTACTATCTTCGTTCCAAGAGCGTTCAGCGCGCCGCCACCGTTGGGGCCGAGACCAAGGCGGAGAAGACTGCGGACGACTTCAGGTTGGCGAAGACCGACTACGAAGAGTGTCTCGCCTGTCAGTGAGACAAACTTTGCCGGACCGGTTGTCCTGACACAAATGGCAGAAGGCCGCCCCGTCATTGCATTCGGGGCGGCTCCTTTCCGATGCCGAGGTCGGCGCGTGCGCCTGTCAAGCTTCGTTGAAGAGTGTGCGCAGGCTGTGGCTCATCATGCGACCCTCGGGGTCGATGCGCTGGCGCACCGCCTGAAAGGCCTCCCAGCGGGGGTAGAGATTGCGCAGCCTGGCGGCCGTCTGGGTATGCACTTTGCCCCAGTGCGGTCGCCCGCCGTGGTCCATGAGGATTGGTTCCACAAGGCGAAACAGCGGATCTGGATCAGCACGCCAGTACTGATGAACGGCGATGGAGGTGCGCGCGCCGCCGAAGAACGGTGACAGCCATACGCCATCGCCTGCGACGCTTCGGAACTCGAACGGGAAGGCGACCGCGTGCTGCGCCTTGCGGACCGCTGCGAGGCTTGCCAGCAAGGCGGCCGGGCCTGCTTCTTCCGGCACGTGGATCTCCATCTCGTTGAACCGCACATTTCGCGCACTTGGAAAGATCACATGCGCCGGGCCTACGCGCTGGGTTGGCCGGACCAGCCGCACAAGCTGGCGCTGGGCCAGCCGGCCCAGAAGGGGCATTGCCTGCGTCACTTGGCTCAAGGCTTCCATAAGTCCGTCATCGTCGCCGCTCTTGCCCAGACGATCGAGCGGGTCCTGGGTCAGATTGAGCGTCTTTAATATGACCTGATCGGTATACGGAAAAACCCAAAACTCGACATGGCGGTTCGCACGTTGGAGATCGCTCCACGCCTCCAGGACCTGCGCCAGTGGCGCGCAGCGCACCTGTTCGATGAGACGATAGGCGGGAAGAACTGAGAATTCGATGCGGGTGAGAACACCGAGTGCGCCGAGCGACAACCGGCCTGCTTCGAACAGATCAGGGTCGCTCTCTGCACTGGCGTGGCGTATCTTGCCGTCGGGGGTCACCAGTGTGAACCCGCGCACGAAGGTTGGAAACGCCCCGAGTGATCGCCCGGTCCCGTGCGTCCCCGTCGAGACGGCTCCGGCCAGGCTTTGGCGGTCGATGTCGCCCTGGTTGGGCAACGCCCAGCCCTGCGCCGCCAGACTGCGGGTGAGGACATGCAGCGCAATGGGGCCGGGGGCTTGCGCCACCTCGCCGCTGACGCGCACCTCCTGGTCCTGCCAGGCGGAAAAATCAATGATCGCAGACGCGTCGCTGACCAAGGGTGTGAAACTGTGTCCGGCCCCGGCCGGCCGCAAGCCCCGGCGCGTCGCCAACAGCCGGGCGAGTTCTTCGGTATCGCGGGGGTGCAGTATCTCACCGGGGCCGGTCAGGCGTCCCGACCAGTTGCGCCAGAGCGGGGCGGAGTTGGCGGTCATGGCCCATCACAGACCGGCAGGCCCAGGTCCGTCAAGCGCGCATGCGCCCCCTTTCAGCCGGACGGGCGAGCGCTTATGTTCTGCCCATGCCGAAAAAATCCCTTCAAACCGGAGCGCAAACCGGCTTGGCCGTCGACGCACTCTCCAATCAGGCTCTGGCCGCCTGGACCCCATACCGCCCGGCGCGGCCGGAGAAGTCGGAGGGCGGGCGACAGTTTGCGGTTGTGTCTGAGTTCACTCCGCAGGGCGACCAGCCGCAGGCGATTGATCAGCTGACAGATGGCATTGTGAAGGGTGAGATTGACCAGGTGCTGCTTGGCGTCACAGGGTCAGGCAAGACCTTCACGATGGCCAAGGTGATAGAAGCCGTCCAGCGGCCTGCCCTGATCCTTGCCCCCAACAAGACACTTGCCGCACAGCTCTATGGAGAGATGAAGAGTTTCTTCCCCGAGGCTGCGGTTGAGTACTTCGTTTCCTACTACGATTACTATCAGCCGGAAGCTTACGTTCCCCGGACCGATACGTACATCGAAAAGGAAAGCTCCATCAACGAGCAGATAGATCGGATGCGTCATGCGGCAACGCGCGCGATCCTCGAGCGCGACGACGTCATTATCGTGGCGTCGGTCTCATGTATCTACGGCATCGGATCGGTCGAAACATACACCAGCATGACGTTCTCGGTCAGGGCCGGCGAGCCGACTGACATGAAAGGCGTCGTGCGAAACCTCGTTGCGCTGCAGTACAAGCGCAATGATCAGGCGTTTCAGCGAGGCGTATTCCGTGTGCGCGGCGATACGCTCGAGTTGTTCCCGGCGCACCTTGAGGATCGCGCGTGGCGCATCCTGTTCTTTGGTGATGAAGTCGAGGCCATTCACGAGTTTGATCCGCTGACGGGACGGCGGACTGGCGATTTGGCGTCTGTGAAGGTTTATGCGAACTCCCACTATGTTACGCCGAAGCCCACCCTGCAGCAGGCGGTTGATCTCATCCGGGCAGAGCTCAAGGAGACACTCTCTGGTTTTGAGAAGGAGGGAAAGCTCCTTGAGGCGCAACGCCTCGCCCAGCGCACGGAATTTGACATTGAAATGATGCTGGCGACAGGCTCATGCGCCGGAATTGAGAACTATTCGCGCTATCTGACGGGTCGAAGGCCTGGTGAACCTCCTCCGACCTTGTTTGAGTATCTGCCAGAAAATGCCCTTCTGTTTACAGACGAAAGTCATGTAACTATTCCCCAGATAGGCGGCATGTTCCGTGGCGACTTCAACCGCAAGAAGACGCTGTCTGATTTCGGATTTCGCCTGCCGTCATGTATGGACAACCGTCCCTTGAAGTTTGAGGAGTGGGACGCGATGCGTCCGCAGACGGTGCATGTGTCTGCAACGCCTGGCCCATGGGAGTTGGACCGCACCGGCGGCGTGTTCGTAGAACAGGTCATCCGGCCGACCGGGCTGATCGACCCGCCGGTTGAAATTCGCCCCGTTTCGACGGGCGGCTTCAGTCAGGTAGACGATGTCATCTCGGAGGCGAAAGTCGCCGCCGAGCGCGGGCTGCGCACCCTTGTCACAGTCTTGACGAAGCGCATGGCGGAGGACCTGACTGAGTTTATGTACGAACAGGGTGTGCGGGTCCGCTATATGCATTCTGATATCGACACCGTCGAGCGTATCGAGATCATCCGTGACTTGCGGCTTGGCGTCTTCGACGTGCTCGTGGGCATCAACCTGCTGCGCGAGGGGCTCGATATTCCAGAATGCGGACTTGTGGCCATACTTGATGCAGACAAGGAAGGATTTCTTCGCAGCGAGACGTCCTTGATCCAGACGATAGGGCGCGCAGCGCGAAACATTGACGGCCGCGTCATCCTTTATGCAGATAATGAAACCGGCTCGATAAAACGCGCGTTGGGCGAGACCTCGCGCAGGCGTGAGAAACAGTCGGCTTACAACGCAACTCACGGCATAACGCCTCAGTCGGTGCGCAAGAACATCGCGGAAATTCTGGAAAGCCCCTATGAAAAAGACCGCGTCACCGTGGAGGTCAAACGCGGCAAGACCGGCGCGCTGCAGGATTCTGGCGAGTTTATCGGGCACAATTTCCGCGCCCATATCGCTGATCTGGAAAGACAGATGCGTGAATATGCGGCGGATCTCGATTTTGAACGGGCGGCCCGCCTTCGCGACGAGATTCGCAGGCTTGAGGCGACGGAGCTCGCGGTTGCTGATGATCCCTTGGCGCGGCAGGCGCAGGTGAGTGAGAAGGCGCAAGAGAGCCTTGCCCGCGATCCGCGCCCGGGCGGGCGTTCAAGCGCGGGCATGCCCGGCGCCCGCGGGGGCAAGGGGCGCGGCCGCAGGTAGGCTCAGCCCGCTGTGGGGCACCCGTCGATCAGCACCCAGGCGCTTGCCTGGGCAAGCGCGGTGCGCGCCGCCTCGCCAAGTTTGGCGGCGATGGATGTTCGATTGCGCTGTGATGGAATGCTGCTTTCGAAACGTCGCTGGGCGCGCACCTGGCGTGTTTGCGGGTCGATGGCCCTCACACTGAACGCGATATGGGCGCTGAGATCGCCGCCCTCAGCTTCGAGTCCGTCAAAGGCGTGGAGGTCCCATGCGAGGTCGCATGTGGCCCGGACGCCCTCTGTGCTGCGCACCCCGGCCTTGATCTTGCCGGACCTCTCGAGGGTTGCGATCCACAGCGTCTGCAAGAGGGCCGGCGCGGCGTCTGTCCATTCTGCGCGGGCGAGATACGCCACGCGTCCGCCGGGTTGCTGCATGACAAGTTGGGCGCCTGCCAACTCCTTGGACGTGACTGGTTCACGCACGCTGACGATCAGATCCGGGCGCATAGGGGCGTCAAAACCTGGCGGACCTGGTTCGAGGCGAAAGATATCCGGTGCGGGTGCGGGCTCTGGCCATATCTGGACGCAGGCGCCAAGCCCGGCGAGCGAGGCGATGACGATGGCGCGGCGGATCATCGGGGCAGCTCCACTTCAGGGCGCTCGACGCCGGCGGCAAAGCGTCCAGGGTCATTCTGCAGGTTTGCCGCAAGGCCCTCCAGGCGGACCGCCAGCCTGCGCAGATCGCGGGCGGTGAGATCTGCCTGGGGCAAAGTCTGCGCCTGCACCTGATCCATCGTTGATTGTGTTGTGGCGGCGAGGCCGGCGACGGTGTCGGCGGCCCGGCGTACAGTCTCGCTGGCCCGTCGGGCCTCAGTCACGGCGCTCGAGATTTCGCCGCTGAGACCGTCAAGGCGTGCGTCGGTGTGACCTGCAAGGGCTTCGAGTGCGGCCGCCGCCCGCGCGCCTGCCGCTGCCGCTGTGCGCGCTTCCTCAAGGGCGGCGATGGCGCGATGTGCGAAGGCGTCATTCTTCGCGAGGGCCTGGGAAACCCGCGCGGTGCTCTGCAGCGTGACAGACAGCGCCTCAATGTTCTGTGGCGTCAGAAAGTCATTGATCGCGCGGACTGCCTCATTGGCCTGGCGAAGAAACCCTTCCGATCCCTGCACGAAGGCGTCGAACTGTGGCGGTGCAGCTTTGATGCGTGCGACAACGCCCCTGCGGATCTGCTGCAATGACTGATCCGTGCCCCCTGCCATCTGGATCAGCGAAACGCCGGTGATCGGATTTGTCTCCAGTTGTGCTCTGCTGTCGGGGCGCACTGGACCGGCGGCGTCCACCCGGATGCGCGCGACGACCCGGCTGCGGTCTTCGGGGTCGATCGACAATCGGGTGACCTCGCCGACTTTAATGCCATTATATCTGACCTCGCCACCCTGGCTGAGGCCGCGCACGGCGCCGTCAAAGACCACATCGAACACCCGGTAGCGGCGGTTGAAGTCGAAATTTGACAGCCAGACTGCAAACACGGCTGCGGCGATGAGCGCAATCAGGGTTGCCGCGCCGATCAGAACGTAGTTGGCCTTGGTCTCCATGGGGTTATCCTATCGCCGCGCGGCCGCGCGGGCCGTTAAAATACTCGGCCATCCAGCCCTTCGCCCCGGCCCGAACCTCGTGCAATGCGCCGATTGCCGCCACTTTCCCATCAAGCAGAACCGCAACCCGGTCGCAGATCGCGGCGAGGGTGTCGAGGTCGTGGGTAATCAGGAAAACGGTAAGTCCCAGCGCTTCCTTCAGTTCAACAATGAGCGCGTCGAAACGTTGCGCTGCGATCGGGTCCAATCCCGCGGTGGGTTCATCCAGGAACAGAAGTTCCGGATCCAGCGCAAGCGCGCGGGCGAGTGCTGCGCGCTTTCTCATGCCGCCGGACAACTCCGAGGGATACTTGTTCGCCGCGTCGCCTGGCAGGCCCGCCATCAGCAGCTTGAGATCGGCGAGTTCGCGGCGTAGGTCGGACCCGATATCGGCGTGTTCGCGCAAGGGTGCTTCAACATTCTCCCTGACCGAAAGCTGGGTGAACAGCGCCCCTTCCTGGAACAGGACGCCCCACCGGCGCGCCAGCAGTCGGTTTGCCTCAGGAGAAAGTTCATCACGTCTGGCGCCCAGAACGCGGATTTCCCCTGCGTCATAGCGGTTCAGGCCGATGATTGAACGCATCAGAACGGACTTTCCTGAGCCTGATCCGCCCACAATGCCGAGGATCTCGCCACGATGCACATCAAGGTCGAGGTCGCTATGCAGCGGTCTGCCGGAGAAGCTTGTGTGCAAGCCTCGCACCGATATGGCGACGTCGGTCACAGCCCGATCTCCAGAAAGATCACCGCGAACGCGGCATCCATGGCGATCACCAGGAAGATGGCCTGCACGACGGCGGCGGTCGTGCGCCGCCCGAGCGATGTAACGTCGCGCTCCACCAGCAGGCCTTGCCTGCATCCGATCAGCGCCAGCGCGACGGCGAAGAACGGCGCTTTGACGAGACCGGCGGTGAAATGTTGGAACGGGATGACCTCCTGAATTCTGCCGAGCGCCTGGATTGGGGACAGTTCAAGGACCACTGCCAAGACGAGGAGGCCTCCCGCCAGGCCGGCGAGCGCCGCGATGAACGCCAGGATTGGCATGATCACCAGCATGGCGATAAGCCGGGGAACGATCAGAACCTCATAGACGTCGAGCCCCAGAACCTGGAGGGCGTCGATTTCCTGCTGCATCTTCATGGCGCCGATCTGTGCGGCGAACGCGCTGTCGGAACGTCCCGCCAGAATGATCGCGGCGATCAGCACGCCAAACTCGCGAAGCATCGAGACCGCGATCAGCTCCACCGTGAAGATCGAGGCTCCGAACTGACTGAGCAGATCAACGCCCATATAGGCGACGACGACCCCGATGAAGAACGCGAGTGCGCTCACGACCGGAACGGCGTTAAGCCCGGCGTCCTCAATGACGGCCACAATCGACGTCCAGCGCAGTCTCTCAGGCCGCAGGATGACGCGCACGAGCGTCGCCAGCGAGCGACCAAGGAACTCGGTGAGCGACAGGGTCTCGCGCCCGAGGTCGAACCAGCCCTTGCCGACCCGTGCGACCAGATCGGCGAGCCCTGGCTGGCGGGGCGGGGGCGGGGGGCATGCTTCCCGATGACGCGCGACTTCGCGCAGAAGCCTGTCTGCGCTCGGGTGAGATCCGGTCACTGTGAAGGGGCGGTCGCCAAAGGCGCGCTGGATCAGAAAGGCGCCTGCGGTGTCGAGTGTTCCGAGTGCGGTGGCGTCGACGGTCCAAGCGCGCGCGCGCGTCGAGAACGCCTGTGCGCGCAACGGTGCGCTGATGGCTGCGACTGTCCAGACGGTCCAATCGCCGCGCACTTTCAGGATGCGCGTCTCGCCGCTATCTTCCACCTCGAAGCCAGGCGCTTCGCGATCCATGATGTCAATCCCGAGCGGCGACCGCCCGTTCCTAGCAGAACCAGCGCCATCTCTCGCTGCGGCGCCCCTTTGAGGAGAAGTTTTGCATGCGGCGGTTAACGGTGCGCGACGAAAACTTCGCCGTCGCGGGCGAATTCCGGATCTCGAGGGGCGCCAAGGCAGACGCGCATGTCGTGATGGTCACACTGGAGGAGGGTGGCGCGGTGGGGCGCGGGGAATGCGTCGCCTATGCGCGGTATAACGAGAGCGTCGGCAGCGTGATCGCCCAGATTGAAGCGATGCGCCCGGCGCTCGAGGCTGGTCTGACGCGTGCGGCGATCCAGACGGCCCTGCCGCCGGGCGCCGCGCGAAACGCGATCGACTGCGCTCTGTGGGATCTTGCCGCCAAGCAGGCGCGTGAGCCGGTCTGGCGTCTGGCGGGCCTGCCGGAGCCCCGTCCGGTGGCGACCTGTGTCACGCTGTCTTTGGCTGCTCCCGAGGCCATGGCCGCTGCTGCGCAGGCCTATCCGGGGCGGTCTTTGCTCAAGCTGAAGCTTGGCGGCGGCGACGGGCTGGACGTGGCGCGTCTGGAGGCCGTCGCCGCGGCGCGGCCGCAGGCGCGCTTTATTCTGGATGGCAATGAGGGGCTCGCCGCCGACGTCTACGCCGAGCTGCAGCGGCGCGCCCGCGCGGCTGGGGTGGTGTTGATTGAGCAGCCCTTTCCTGCTGGCCAGGACGCCGCGCTGCTCACCCTGACGGGCGCGGCTGCGGTCTGCGCCGACGAAAGTCTGCACGTCTCGCGCGACCTTGATCGGATCTCGCATTTCTTTGATGCGGTTAACATCAAACTCGACAAGGCTGGCGGCCTGACCGAGGCGATCTCAACCGTGCGTCGGGCCAAGGCGCTGGGCCTGCAGGTGATGGTGGGCTGCATGCTCGCATCCTCCCTCGCCATGGCCCCCGCGATGCTTCTGACGCCGTACGCCGACTATGTTGATCTGGATGGTCCGCTGTTGCTGCGTGAGGATCGTACGCCCTCAATCCGCTATCAGGATGGCGTCATCTATCCGCCTCAGACGGAGCTGTGGGGATGAACCCGGATCTCGATCACGCTTGGTTCGCCACCGATTACGCTGCTGCACGAAGGCGGTTTCTTGCGGCTGCGCGTGCGGCGGGCATGGAGCTTGAGAGTGCGGTGCTTCCATCGCGCAAGGGACCGGGCGGGGTCGATCTGGCGATGGATTGCGCGATGGCGGGCCCGCCAGGCGCAGACGCCGCCCTTGTCGTCATCTCCGCCACTCATGGCCCGGAAGGCTATGCCGGATCCGCGGTCCAGACGGGGCTTTTGGAAACCGGCCGTGCGCAAGCGCTGGCCGCGCGCCTGAGGCTCGTGCTGATCCACGCGCACAACCCTTACGGTTTCGCCTGGGACACCCGCTTCAACGAGGACAATGTTGATCTGAACCGGAACTATCTTGACGACTGGACGTCGCCCCCTGAGAACCCTGGCTATGATGAGATCGCTGCATTCGCCGCGCCGCGCGATCGCAGCGAGGCCGGTCTTACTGACAGTCGCATCGGACTGCTCGCCTTTGCGCGCCGATCCGGGTTTGAGGTTCTGCAGAAAGCGCTTTCGGGCGGTCAGTACCGCCACCCGGCAGGCGTCTATTTCGGTGGCGTGCAGCCATCATGGTCCCATCGAACCTTGATTGATTTTGTGAGCCGCACATGTGGTGATCTGCCCCGTGTGGCGAGCATCGACGTGCACACCGGTCTTGGGCCGTTCGGGCATGGCGAGATTATCTTCGAGCACCCGCCGGGCGCCGCCGACTATGATCGCGTGATGCGATGGTGGTCGGGCGAGCCGCGCACAACAAAGGACGGCTCCTCGGTGTCGGCGGAGCTCTTTGGTGCGCTTGATGGGGCCCTTGTGCGTTCTTTGCATCCTGCGCAGGTGACGGCTGTCGCGCTCGAGTTCGGGACGGTTGACCCGACCTCGGTCTTTCAGGCGACGCAAGCTTCCTCCTGGCTGCACGTCTATGGCGATCCCGAGGGGCCTGAAGCCCCTGCGATCCGCCAGGCGATCCGCGATGCGTTTTATCCTCAATCTGCTGAGTGGCGCGAAAAGGTCTGGTCCCGCGCGCTTTGGGTTGTTGAGCGTGCGGCTGCGGGGCTGCTGACGTCTGATCCGTGATCGGCACGCCTTCGGAGCCGATTGCGCCGTGAACCGGGCCGAGCCGGCGACGCGCCTCGGGCGTCCGACGCCCATGCAGGTTGTTCGCCCGGGGGCCGTGCGCGAAGACGCTCCGGTCTTATGAGCGCTATCGCGCAGGGTGTTCGCGGCGATCTGGCGGCGGTGCGGGGTTGCACCTGGCGTAGGACCGCACTGGCGCAATGAGCTTACCGCAGCGCCGGGCCGCCGTCGGGCGGCAGGTCGATGCCCACGACACGCCAGTCGGCCAGGGCGACCCGCTCCAGCTTCAGGATGGTTATGCGGTTCGTCACCAGCGCGCCGACGAGATCAGGCGTCAGTGCGATTTCTGCATGCGTCTCATCCAGCCGAGCCGTTCGTGCGCTCAGAAACTTCGTCAGCTCCTTGCGATCGCGCGGCGCGTCCACCCCTGCATAGGCAATTGCACTGAGCACCAGACGCCCGAGCGCCTTCGGCTCGGCAAGCGCGCGCGCGCGGGTCGCCGGGTCGAAACGCGGGCGCGTTTCCGGCCGTCCCGGCTGCACCGCCGGGGCCGACGCCTGGCCTGAGGTTGCGCCCGCAAGTCCGGCGACGAAATCCCCCACGGCTTGTGCGGCCGTCTGGATTGCTGCTGTCACCTGATCGGCGCCCTGGGCCGCTGCCTTGACGGGCGTGGGCGTTGCGGCGCGGGCGGCTGCCTCCCGAAGTTGGGCCTCAAGCGAGGACTGGACGCGCGCTGTCTCGCAGAGCGAGCTGATCCTGGCGGAATCGCCCAGGCGCGCCGCATTGATCAGCGCGGCGGCGGCGCGGGCCGGCCCTGTTTCCTCCCATTCCTGAAAGCTGCGAAAGCCAATCACGGCGCCGACTGCGAGCACGACCAGCGAGATCAGAGCCCAGCCAAGGGCGGACCGGCTGTTGGCGCGTGTCTCTTGACCCATATCGGAGTTGCTCCCTCCCCCCGCCTCTGTCCTGGCCAAGCCCTGAGCGCGCCATGACGTCGCGTCGTCATCGTCGCGCACATGCAGGACGGCATCGGTGCGCGATCAAAGACGCGCCGGTCCAGCTGTTCGCCGCGACTGGTGGGCGACCGCTGCGCTGCGCAGACGCAGGCGTTCGCTTCGCGCACGACGCGGGGCAAGCCGGGCGGCGGATATTACCGCAGGAAGTCGAGAAGCGACAATCGCGAGAGTTGCGCGAAGGTTTGCGCCGACGCCTGGTATTGCACCTGCGCAGCCTGCAGGCGGGACATCGCTTCCGCGATGTCGGCCGTCTCGACGTCATCAATCAGTTTCTGCAGGGCGCCTTCTGTCGCCTCCAACCGCTCTCGGGAGCTCTGGATGGCCTGGTTCGCCTGACCGTTGACCCCTTGGGCATTGTGGATCGGGGCCGTCGCTGTTGTGACGGTCTGCACCAGGCCCGTGAGAAATGTGGTCTGAGCGTCGGTCAGCTTCTGGCCGAATGGCCCGTTGGCCTCGACATAGACCTGGAACTGTCGGAATGCGTCCATGAGCGGTGCAGCAAAGCTTGAGGCGAGTTGGCCCACCGTGGTCACAACGCCTTCCTCCACCTCCACGCTTGGCGCCCTTGCGCCATTGTCAAAGACGTCGTCCACGACGGGTACAGCCGCGAGAGCCGTGAGGGTGGAGACATTGACCGGCGGAGTGTCGTCGGACGTGCCGGAAAACAGATAGCGTCCGTCGAGCTCCATCATCAGGCCGGAGCGCATGCGCTCGAAGGCGCGCGCGACCCTGTCCTGCAGGGCGAACCCGGCATTGGAGCCGATGGCTTCCGACATCGCCATCCGGAAGTCATTGGCTGCGCCTTCGATGCCCTCCAGCGCGTTTTCTTGCAATGTGAGACGGTTCTCCACCATAGTGGCGAGATCAACCCGGGCCGCAGCCTTCGCCTGTGCGCTGCGGGCCGCTGCGGCTGAAGCAGTCTGCTCGCCGAGTTCGACAATATTGGCGGCTTTCTTGCCTGTGGCGACTTGCTGGTTGGCCTGCGCGAGGGCGGTCTGCGCGCTGCGCAGGCCATCAAGTGCGACGGAAGCTGCGGAGAATGTGGCGATGCGGGTCATAGGTTGGCTCCAGATCAGACAAGCCGCAGAAGTTCGTCCATCATGTCCTGGGCGGCGGCGATGAGGCGTGCGTTTGCATTATAGGCCTGCTGGTATTGCGTCAGGGAGGCGAGCTCCTCATCGAGATTGACTGCTTCGACCGACGCGCGGCGGAAATCCGCTTCCTGAAAGAACCGACGTGTCGAGTCGGCGCTGTCCCTGGCGCTGGCCGCACGCGAGCCGACGAGGCCGAGCACGGTGCCGGAATACCCGGCCACGCTTTGAAAGCTGGCAGAGAGCCCGGCTGCCGCGTCAAACCGGCGCAGCTCTCCGATCGCGCCTGACAGCGCCTGTGCGCCGCGCGAGTCGCCGCGTGCTGTCACGATGGCGCCCACCGCGGCCCCCGCAAGGTCGGCTTTGCCCAAGGACAGCATTCCCGGATCAGCCGCGATGTCAGCGCGCACCGACAGCGCCTGCGCGCGGCCGGCGCGCGGTCCTGCGCCGAGCCCGAAAAGTTGGGTAAATGACACGCCGACGCCTGTACGCACTGTGGTGTCGGACAGAACGTGGGCGGCGGCGCCGTTGACCCCTGAAAGCTGGATGGCGCCGCGCTCGTCGAGGGTTGCGACGGCGTAGCCGGCAAGACCGGTGTTGAGGGCGTCGACCATATCACCCATGGTTGTCCCCGTCACAGAGACGACCGGCTCGGCGATTTGGCGTCCTGCGACATCGTAAACACGAAAACCAATTGTTCCGCCCGGCGCCAGTCCGTGCGCTGCACCTGCTGTCAGGCCGGTGTCGAAAAAGGCTGGCCGGTCCGACACGATCAACTGGTTCAACCCGAAGAAGGCGGCAAATCCGCGCCCGCCACGATCGCTTGGGGCGGCTGGGTCCTGTTGGATCATCACCCCTTGGCCGGCGACTGCCTGCAGGCTCATCACCCCATTGGTGAAGCTTGCCGCGGCGTTGGGAGACAGCGCGGTGTTGATGGCGGCAGTGAAACTGGCAACCGTTGTGCCAAACGAGGTGACCGGTCCGCCATTGACGCTGATCGAGCCGGCGGCGAAGTCGACATCGACACGGCGCGTGAGCGCACCGTTTGCCGTGGCCGTTGCAAGTGTCGCCTTGCCGGTAAATCCGATGGAGTCGCTTCCCAGAAGCCCCGTATTGCGTCCCGTCAGCGTGCGCGCAGGCGGCGCGGAGACCGAGTCGGCGTGGGCCACGTTGAGCGCGTCTGCAAGTCCGCCGGCGAGATTGCCGAGGGCGTCTGCGATGTCTGGAAAATCAACATCGCGCGCTGTGAGCAATCCGCGCAACGATCCTCCGGACAGATTGGGGTCAAGCGCTTCGGGTTGTCCGCCGAACGGCGGGGCGAGGGTGATCTGCCCGAAGGTGGCCCCGGGCGCTGCGCTCGTGCCGCCGGTGTAGCTGAGCTGACCAGGCTGCTCGCCGGCCAGCAGCACCCCATTGGCGGTGCGCACGATTACGCCCCCTCCGGGTCTCGGCTGCACCTTCACATCGATGATCGCGGCAAGCTCATTGATGAATGTGGATTGGGCATTCTCCGCACCGGTTCCGTCGCCCATGACCCGGCCGCGGCTGATGTCGCCGTTCAATTCGCTGATCCGCGTCAGCAGGTCATTGGCGCGACCCACCCTGGCGATGATTTCCTGATCCGTGGCGAGCCGCGCCTCAGCCACTTCGCGCGACAGGGCGTTGATGTTGCTGAGCACGTCTGAGATCGCCGCCACTGCGCGGTTTCGCAGCAAGGTGCTGGCCGGGTCGTTTTGCATCGGCGTGAGCGCTGCCAGTGCAGCGTTCACGCGGCCTGACAGCGAGCCGGGCTCATCAGGCGTTGAGAAGAATGCGGACACCCGTCCGATTGCGTCGGCCCGTGCTCCGGCGGCCTCGTTGGAGGCGCGCGCGCGAATTGTTGCGGCGCTCAGGAACTCGTCAACCGCTCTGCGCACATTTGTCAGATCCGCGCCAGCGCCGCGGCCGTCGAGCGTTCGCGCGACCGGTTCGGCGACAGAACGCACGAAGCCCGGCGTGTTGACGTTGGAGATGTTGTGCGACGCCGTGCGGATCTGTGTCTGGGCGACGTTGAGCCCGGACAGAGCGTTGCCGAGAATGCCGAGCATGGTCATAGGCGGCGCCCCCGCGCGCTGCGAAGGTAGGCATATCTTGCCGTGCGCAGTCGGATGGCGAGGGCGCAATTTGCCGGGCGCGACCGCGCGCGCGTTGGCGCTTGGCGGGTCAGGCGCCTTGTAAGAATCTGAATCGCTGTATGTTTCATTGCGCGCGGGCCTTCGGGGCCGCCAACATTTTTTCGGCGGGCACGGCGTCCTTCGCAAATGCGGGGCCAAGTGTCTGCGCTGCGGCGCCCTGGCGCAGCCCCGCGGCGTTTCGCACCCCTGAAATTGCCGGCCGGCGCGCTACATCAGTCTCGATGAAAAGCAAAACCGCCGTGAAGACCTTTCCACCGCATGGGCTGTCGTTGCTTGTCGCCCTGCTGGCGACGCTGGCGCTGACGGCGGGCGCGGCCATCGCCGGCAGCTTCTAAAGACCGGGGGGGCCAGGCGAATGAGCCTGGGGCCGTTGCCCTGACCGCAAGGTCGCCAAGGCCCGGCTCATTCGCGCAGCAGGCGTTGGGCTGTTCCTGGCATGAGTTGGTGTGGTCGGCGCACCATGCATGTCACTGCGGGACGTGCGATCACCGCCGCGTCGCATCGGCGTGCTCCTGCCGGTCCCGATGGCTCAGGCTGCTCTTGCAGCCCGCGCTCGCCGCTGCACGCGCCGCATCAAGTCTGGTGCGACCACCCAGGAGCGGCAAACCAGGAGCCGCCAGCCAGACGCAGAGGCATGGCGGCGAGGGTGACGCGCCGGCTTCGCCGCCACACGGATCGTGATGCGCTTGGCCGGGGCCTGTTCCTCGGGCGCGCAGACGGCCCCGCATCACAGCCGGGCCAGCGCCTCAACGCGGTCGGCGACGATCTTGACCACATCGGACATGATGTCTGTGATCCGATAGTCCTTCGGGGTGTAGATACGGCTGACGCCCATCTGCTTAAGAACAAGCGCATCTTCGGGCGGCACAATTCCGCCAACCACCACCGGCACGTCATGCAACCCTTCGGCGCGCAGCAGACGGACCGTTTCCTGAACCAAATCCAGGTGCGACCCGGAGAGGATCGACAGACCGACCACGTGGACACGATGCTGTTTTGCGGCGGCGGCGATTTCAGCGGGTGTGAGACGAATTCCCTCATAAATGACAGACATGCCGGCCGCGCGTCCTCTCGTGGCGATTTGTTCTGCCCCGTTTGAGTGCCCGTCCAACCCGGGCTTGCCGACCAGGAATGTCAGTGTTCGTCCGAGCCTTTCTGACACCGTGGCCACTTCTGACTGGACGCTCGCGAGGGCCTCGTCGTCCCCTGTGGTCACGACCAGTGCAACGCCCGTCGGGGCGCGGTATTCGCCAAACACCTGACGCAGCGCATCGCCCCACTCCCCGGTGGTCACTCCTGCCTTGGCGCAGGCGATAGACGCCGGCATGATGTTGCGATCCTCTTTGGCCGCGGCCGTCAGTTCGTCCAGCGCCATCTTAACAGGGCCGGCGGCGCGTGCTGCGCGCCACGCCTGCAGACGCGTGATCTGCTCCTGCTCGACGCGCCGGTCGACCGACTGGATGGCGTCTTCGCCTGCGCCAAGTGGCGAGGGCTCGCTGTCTGTCCAGCGATTGACCCCGACAACAATCTGGCGGGCAGCCTCAATGCCCATCACGCGCTGCCGGTTCGATTCAACTAGGGCAGCCTTCATCATCGGCACCGCCGCCATCGCACCGCCTGCCTGCTCGATCAGCGCCAGTTCCCGCCGGGCGCCCTGCTTGAGGGAGGCGACCTTGGCGGCCACCACCGGCGATCCATCAAACAGGTCCTCGTATTCAAGCAGGTCCGTTTCGTAGGCGAGAATCTGCTGCATGCGCAGCGACCACTGCTGATCCCACGGCCGTGGCAGACCGAGCGCCTCATTCCATGCCGGCAGTTGCACCGCTCGGGCGCGGGCGGATTTTGACAAGGTGACGGCAAGCATTTCAAGGAGGATGCGGTAGACGTTGTTCTCCGCCTGAGGTTCGGTCAGCCCAAGGCTGTTGACCTGCACGCCGTAGCGAAACCTCAGAGCCTTTTCGTTCGTCACGCCGTAGCGCGTGCGCCCGATCTCGTCCCAGAGTTCAACGAACGCCCGCATCTTGCACATCTCGGTCACGAACCGCATGCCGGCGTTCACAAAAAACGAGATACGACCGAACACGGCGTCGAAATCCTCAATGGCGTTTCTGCTTTTCAGTTCATCCAGAACAGCGATTGCATTGGCGAGGGCGTATGCGAGTTCCTGTTCCGGCGTCGCGCCCGCTTCCTGGAGATGGTAAGAGCACACATTCATCGCATTCCATTTGGGCGTCTCCACAAGCGCCCAGGCGATGGTGTCGGCAGTGAGCCGCATCGAAGGCGCTGGCGGAAAGACGTAGGTCCCACGCGACAGATATTCTTTCAGGATGTCGTTTTGCGTTGTTCCTTGCAGGTCCTTGCGGCAGGCCTGCTGTTCGTCCGCCAAGGCTACATACAGCGCCAGCAACCACGCAGCTGGCGCGTTGATCGTCATGGATGTGTTCATCCTGTCGAGTGGAATGGCGTCAAACAGGGTGCGCATGTCGCCCAGATGAGAGACGGGCACGCCGACCTTTCCCACTTCGCCGCGCGCAAGAATATGGTCGCTGTCATATCCCGTCTGGGTCGGCAGATCGAAGGCGATCGACAGACCGGTCTGGCCTTTCGCAAGGTTCGAGCGGTAGAGCGCGTTCGACTTTTCGGCCGTTGAGTGGCCGGCATAGGTCCGGAAAATCCAGGGTGCGTCTGGTGGATGGCGGATCTCAGGCGCGGGGCTAGTTTCAGGCATTATGCGTCCTTCGCACGAGGCGTGAGGGGGCGGCGCCTTCACCAGATGGCCCAGAGCCGGCGCAAGGCAAGGCGCTTATGTCCCGGAGCGACCCGGGTAGCGCATCTGACCGGCGAACGCCGCCGCGCCGGTCGCAATCGCGGAGAGGGGCTTCAGTCGCGCCTTCATCTTCTCGAAGTCCATGATGTTTGCGATCCTGCGATCAAGAAATCTGCGCGTTGCACCGGTGTCGTCTTCCTCGTCGCCGGCCCAGACAAGTTCGGTTGAGGCCATGACGGCGGCCAGCATCGCCCGTTTGGAGTAATAGTTCAGGTCGGTGGAGGGGTCTGCAAGAGCGCGCCAGATGCGGTCTGCGGTGCGCCAGGTCAGCCGCGTCGCCTCTGGTGCATGGTGGGGCAAAGCGAGCGCGGCGAGCGCTCGGCGCGCGGCGGCCTTGTGCGGGTTCATTGCAGTCAGGCGCGCCATGACGGCAAAGCGCACCCTGTCCCGGACCTTCATCCCGGTCAGATCCGTCGAGGATATGTGTTCAACCATCCGTGCGTCCGCCCAGTCTGCAAAGGCGTTCAGCAGATCGATCGGGCCCCGCGGCGCCGCCAGCTCGACCTGGCCGGGGCTCAGACCAGCGGCCGAGCCGGCGCGCTGCATCGCTGGGCGTGTCCAGCCTGCGACGGCAGCCTCCGCCAGCATTGCCGCAAGCAGAAGCCGGCGCCATTGCGCGGCCGGAGCGTCAGGCTCAGTTGGGTCCATAGCGTTCATGAACGAAGATATGCGCCGGTCATTCTGCTGCGTCGAGAGGCGGAAGACGCGGTGGACAGACGCAACCCCGTTTGCTATGGCCCCACCTCCGTAAATTGCCGGCAGGCGACAGTCGTGGGCGTGCGCGGGTGGGATCCATCGGCCGATGTCGGGTCACATCGGTCGGATCCCCTTTCGGGTAAAACAGGAGGGCAGTGCCATCGTTCAGATTTTTGTGCGCGACAACAACGTCGATCAGGCGTTGAAGGCGCTGAAGAAAAAGATGCAGCGGGAAGGCACTTTCCGTGAAATGAAGCGTCGCAACCACTACGAGAAGCCGTCTGAGAAACGCGCCCGCGAAAAGGCCGAAGCCGTGCGCCGGGCCCGCAAGCTCGCCAGAAAGCGTGCGCAACGCGAAGGTCTGCTCCTCAAGCGCTGAGGCGGACCGCGCTCAGGCTCCTCGCAAAGAACGCAGCCGCGGCGGGGGGAAGTGGTCGTTGCCGCGGGCGGATATTGCCCTGGGAGTTGCCGTAGCCGTTTGGTCACTGGTCAGGTTGGTCACTGGTCAGGTTGGTCACTGGTCAGACTGGTCACTGGTCAGACTGGTCACTGGTCAGACTGGTACCTGCGCATTTTTGTTTGCTGTCGTGGTTGATGCGGCGCTCAGGTTGGTCGCGCCATCAGTTGGTCAGGCGGTCAGTTTGGCAGGCCGCCAGTGCGCCAGACCCGGTCCCGTTTGCCAGGCAGAGCGGAGCGTGCGCCTTAAGCCCGCGCTTACCCGCCGCCTCGTTTGGCCAAAATCTGGCAGGCAGACGGGCGCCGCCCTGGGGCCGGCGCGGTGCGCGGGGGACGCCGTGGCGCCACCGCCCCTTCACACTGTTCCCAGGCAACACCCTCCCCAGGCAACACCCTCCCCAGTTAACACCCTCCCCACCGTTGGAAGCCGGCAGGAGTGTCTGGCGCGCCAGAGTTGCCGGCCGGTGAGATGGTTGGCACAGACAAGAGATGGCAGCGCACGATTACCGGTAAGGCTGCCGATGTGGCTCGGCGAGGCGTGCAAGAGTGGGTTGGTCCTCATGGCCTCTGGCCGGCGCGTCACCGCAGCGCGTCGACCTGTGCGGACGTCTTGACGCGGAGCCGCTGAGCATGCCTCAACGCCTTGCGCGGTCAGCGTGGGCGCAGCCGATCCTGCGAAAAGCAGCCCTCACGTGTGTCTTGGGCAACCCGCGCGGTTCGGGTCGCTGTTTGGCGTTGCCGCGCCAGCCGGGATTGCCTCGCGACCCCCGCATAAGTCAGGATATCGCGTGCGGCGGTCATAGAAGCCCTCAGCAAGACTGCGGTGACCCATGGAAGACAAGTTGCGCTTTGGCGCATTCATCGCCCCCTTTCACGCCCTCGAAGAGAACCCGACGCTCGCCATTCAGCGCGATTTGGAATTGGTCGAATGGATGGATCGCCTCGGCTATGACGAGGCCTGGATCGGCGAGCACCATTCCGCCGGCATGGAGCTGATCGCGAGCCCGGAGCTGTTTATTGCCGCGGTCAGCCAGCGCACGACACGCATCCGGCTTGGCACTGGTGTGTCTTCACTGCCCTATCATCACCCGCTCATGCTGGCTGATCGCATCAACCAGCTCGATCATTTGACCCGTGGCCGCGTGATGTTTGGCGTCGGTCCGGGCGCGTTGCCATCCGATGCAGCCATGATGGGCATAAGGCCAGAAAATCAGCGCGTGATGATGGATGAGGCGCTGGGCGTGCTGGTCGCTCTGCTGCGGGGCGAGGTTGTCACCGCGCAGACGGATTGGTTCACCTTGCGCGACGCCCGTCTGCAGATGGAGCCGTTCTCCCGGCCGCATGTCGAGATGGCTGTCGCAAGCCAAGTCTCGCCCACCGGGGCGCGCGCCGCTGGCAAATACGGGATTGGTCTGTTGTCGATCGGCGCCACTTCGGCTGGC
>JBILMQ010000145.1:0-8815 GCA_044375455.1 Caulobacterales bacterium
CCCATTCAGATCTGGTGCTAGGCGGAACCTTGCGGTTTGAGGCGGGGCGTGCGCCATGACCACCAGGAAAAGGCGCGCGCGGGCACACGCCGCCGCGCAAAGGTCGTGATCCGCTAAGATTGGCGCCGGAGACGCCCGATGGCGCCGACGCTGGGAATGCTCGCCAAGCTGACAACCGGTTCGCAAGCAGACTGACCTGCCAATCTGACGAAATTTGCCCCCGCTCCGGGGCCCGCCACGCCTGGCGAGGGCTCTTACGAGCTTGTGTCTGGGGCCTGCGCGAGGCCCTTGCGCTGTGTGCGGTAACCGAGCGTCATACTGGCATCATCACACGAGCCATGCCATGAACGCCACCCAAGGCCCGTTCGCCAGCACCGCAGAGCGCGCCGCCATCTCGGGGAACGGCGGCGCTGTGCTGCTCTTGGTTGGTGTTCTGATCGCCGTCAGCATGTTTTCCATCGCCGCCTGAACCCTGCAGGACGTGCGCTGCGCCTGCGAAACTGGGGCCGGTTCAGCCGCCGCTGCGATTTTGCTGACGGGTTTTCTGGCGCGCGCACGCGACACGTTGCAGATCCATGAAAGCGTCACGATCCCACTGTTCGCCAATCACAAAGGCACAGACATCCGGACGGGCCTGTGCCGGCTCCCGCCATGGCATCTCAAAGAGAAGTGTCGCTGCGCGTCCGGACGGTCACCACCAAACCCTGAAGGTCAACGACAAGAGCGGCCCCCCAACGCACACCACAGCCGGCGGTCAACGCCGGCGTGCTCTGTCAGCCAGCAGACTGGCGCGGACGGCCGATAAGACCTCTGCAGTGGGCAACGAGACGTCTCTGACGCAGCCATGGAGCGCGCTGCCGGCGCTGAAGTGCGAAGCGTCAATCCGCAAAAAGAAGTTCGTCCGCGTGCGGCGTGCAGCGGCGCGGCGCTCGCCACGCGCTGTCCCAGGCTGCGCAGGCGCCCAGGAAAGCCCCGGCTGAAGCGCACCAAACCGGAAAGGAGAGCTGATCGCGGCGAGCGCTGCCGTCTTGGCCGCTCTTGCCGCCCAGCCTGCATGAAGCTAACTGATTTTCGGTCTTTCCTGCGGTGCTGGAGTTTCACCACATGTCCTGGACATCCATTCCTGTCACGTCGCGCAGCCACCAGCGGCGTGCAGACGTTGCCGACGACATCGAGTTCGAAATTCGCGGCCAGGAACTGCAGTTTCTCGAAGTTGAGCTCGATCCGGGCGAAAGCGCCATCGCGGAAGCGGGCGCGATGGTCTGGAAGGACCGGCAGATCTCCATGAACACCCTGTTCGGGGACGGCTCTGAGGCCAGTCAGGGTCTGATGGGCAAGCTGATGGGAGCCGGCAAACGGCTGCTGACGGGCGAAAGTCTCTTCACCACACTGTTCACCCATGAGGGCCAGGGCAAGGCGCGGGTTGCGTTCGCAGCCCCGGTGCCGGGCGCCATCCTGCCGTTGAAGCTGTCGGACTACGGCGGAACACTGATTTGCCAGAAGGATGCGTTTCTTGCCGGAGCGCGGGGTGTGTCAATCGGGATACATCTGCAAAAGCGCGTGATGACGGGACTGTTCGGCGGCGAAGGCTTCATCATGCAGCGGCTGGATGGGGATGGATGGGTGTTTGTCCAGATGGGCGGCATGGTCATCGAGCGCGATCTGGCGAGCGGGGAGGAGATCCATGTCGACACCGGATGTGTGGCGGCGTTCACAGCCAGCGTCGACATGGACATCATCACGGCCGGCAACGTGAAAAGCATCCTGTTCGGCGGCGAGGGCGTGTTTTTCGCCCGCTTGCGCGGGCCCGGTCATGTTTGGATCCAGTCGCTCCCCTTCGCTCGGCTTGCCGGGCGGATGGTTGCAAGCGCGCTCGGCGGGGGGCCGACGCGCGGGGAGGGCTCGTTGCTCAGCGGGATCAGCGACATCGGCTGGGGAACCCGCTGAGGCGGCGAGGCGTCCCTGCGTGGCGCTGAGGCAGGCGCGCCCTGTGAAGGCCGGCCGCGGCGCCTCTGGCAACGCGCCTTTCATCCTGTGGCCGGCTGCGCCATGCTGTGAGACAGGCGGCGGGGGAATGGCGGTGAGGGCGCGAGGCCGGCAGATCAGGCAGCTTGCCCGGGCGGCGCCCGCGCGAGCCGCTCGGGGGTGGAGCCGGTGATGGCGCAACCAGGTCACTTGCGCCCTCTCACACACGCCGACGCGCCCGCCCTCGCGGCGCTGCACGCTCTCTCCTTTGAACGTGGGTGGAGCGACGGCGACTTCGCAACACTGATGGCGGCTGGCGCGTGGGGCTTCGCCGTCACTGGTCCCGCGGGCGTCGAAGGGTTTGTGCTCGTGCAGGGCGAAGAGGACCCGGAGATCATCACGGTGGCTGTTCAGCCGGAGCTGCGCCGGCGCGGCCTTGGGCGCGCGCTGATTGTCACCGCCGCCGACGCCGCCTGGCGTGCGGGCGCCGCCCGGGTCGTCCTGGAGGTCGCCATCGACAATGCTGAGGCCGAAGCGCTGTACCGCAGCCTCGGCTTCGCGCCCGTCGGCCTGCGGCGCGGATATTACGAGCGCGCCAACGGTCGGGTTGACGCGCGCGTGCTGGCTGCGCGGCTGCCCCTCGTTGGTGCTGGCGCGCCGAGCCAGGGTCTCGACAGAATCTGACTTCGCCCGCATATCTGCCCTTGAGGGTGGCTGCCATGGACCGTCTTGAAAAACTCTGCGCCGATAAGGGTATGCGCATGACTGACCAGCGCCGCGTGATCGCGCGGATCCTGTCGCTGGCCAAAGACCACCCCGACGTGGAGGAACTGCACCGGCGCGCCGCCGCCGTCGACCCCGGCATTTCAATCGCAACGGTCTATCGCACGGTGCGTCTGTTTGAAGAGGCGGGCATCCTCGAGCGGCACGATTTTCGCGACGGGAGGTCACGCTATGAAGAGGCGCCAAGCGAGCATCATGATCACCTGATCGACATGAAGAGCGGTCGCGTCATTGAATTTGTCGATCCGGAAATTGAGCGCCTGCAGCACGAAATCGCACGCCGTCTTGGTTTCAAGCTTGTCGACCACCGCCTGGAACTATACGGCGTGCCGCTCGAGGAAACTGACTGAGCGGCGCCCGACGCCGATCGCGCCGGCGCCGACAGCGGCCCCCTTTTGCTTTGCAGGTGACCGGGGAGAGTGCGTGAGCCCGAAGCAGGGTGGAACTGAGAAAACAGCCACGCACAAACGAAAACGGCGGCCGCTTGCGGCCGCCGTTCGTATAAGGAAATTCTGCAGAGCTCTTACTTCACCGCGTCGCGCATTGTGGCTGACTGGCGGAACGCGAGTTTCTTGGAGGCTTTGATCTTCACCGGCGCGCCCGTCTGCGGGTTGCGGCCCATGCGCGCCTTGCGCGCGCGGATCATGATCATTCCGATGTCGCCGATTTTCACCTTCGCGCCCTTCATGACGAGCGACTTGGCAAGGTCGCAATAGGAGTCAATGATACGCTTGGCTTCGGCTTTGGTGATCCCGGTGTTGTCGGCGAGCATCTGCATCAGGGCCGATTGGGTGACGGCCTTGCCGACGGTCACCGACGGTTTTGCTGCGGTCTTCGACGCCGCCTTCGCCTTCGGCTTCGGGGCTGCGGTGCGGGCGGTGGCGGCCTTCTTGGGGGCTGCGGCCTTGCGGGCCGGGGCTTTTGCTGCGGGCTTCTTGGCGGGTTTGGGTGCCATGGTGTGTGCTCCAGTTCGTTTGATGATTTTGACTGCGACTGCGATCTGACGCCGCGAAACAGTGGGAAGTCTCGAATCACGACGTCATGTTGATGCGGCTCCAATCCTTGTCGAAATCTTGATCCGGATACGGCGAAACCGAAACACCCGCGCCCGAAGGGCGATTTTCTGCGCTATCCGCATATCTTTCAGGTCACTTTGGGTCTTGCGGTCCCGGCTGGCCGATCGTCACGCGACGGGCCTGATACGCCGAAATTGCCCCAAATCAAGCGTTTTGTGCGGCCTCTGGCGGGCTGGCGACGGGTCTTGAGGGGCCGTAACCGCTTCATGTCCGGCGGTGGCGCATGTGCTCGGCCCGGCGTGCGCGGCTCCACCAGCGCCCCGAAGGACCCTGTCTTGGCGTGGAAAACGAGGTTTTTTGCGTCAGATCGGGCCGTTCGGTCAGCGGGTGGGGCGCGTCTCCAATCAGGCGACGTGATGGCGATCTGCCGTTGGCCGCACAGACCCAGGGGCGCCATCCCTGAAAAGCGCCCCAGCGCGGGGGTTCAGGCGTGCGCAGAGCGCAGGAGGTCTGGCGTCGGCGGCGCAGCCCCGGGCGGCCGGCGCGTGGCGGACCGCCGCATCATCATCGCCGGGCCTGATCGCCGGGCCTGATCGCCGGGCCTGATCGCCTTGCCCGATCGCCTTGCCCGATCGCCTTGCCCGATCGCCTTGCCGGATCGTCGGACGCCGTCGCTGAGGCTGAAATGTGGCTGCGATGTGTGGGTCAGAGGTCTGGCGCCCCCTGAATCGGCGACGCCGGGGGCTCTTGCAGGCGGCAAGCTTGCGGCCGGCAGTCGTTTTGTCGCATATTCCCGCGTCACGTCTTGCAGATCAAAGGACAAAGGCCGCCTGCAGGCGGCGCCGGCGCATGGATCGAAAAGCCTCTCCTGTCTCGGCTGGCCGCAAGCGGGTTTTCATCCAGACCTATGGCTGCCAGATGAACGTCTATGATTCCGAGCGGATGCGCGATGTGCTCGCGCCGCTGGGCTATGCGCCTGTCGACGCTCCCGACGATGCAGACCTCGTCATTCTGAACACCTGTCATATCCGCGAGAAGGCGACGGAAAAGGTTTATTCCGAAATCGGCCGTCTCAAGCGCTTAAAGGAGCAACGCGCGCGCGCAGGCGCTGTGATGACCATCGCAGTGGCCGGCTGCGTGGCGCAGGCCGAGGGCGGCGAGATCATGACGCGTGCGCCGAGCGTCGATATGGTTTTCGGGCCGCAGGCGATCCACAAATTGCCCGAACTCATCGCACGGGCGGCGCGCGGGCGCGGAGAGGCGCTCGAAACGAGCTTTGATGTCGACGACAAGTTCGATGCCCTCGGCGAGACCCGCCGCATGACAGGGGCCAGTGCGTTTCTGTCGGTTCAGGAGGGGTGCGACAAGTTCTGCACATTCTGTGTCGTTCCGTACACGCGGGGGGCGGAGTATTCGCGGCCGGTTGAACGCATCGTCGCCGAGGCGCGGGATCTGGCGCGCCAGGGCGTTCGCGAGATCACCTTGCTTGGCCAGAACGTGAACGCCTATCATGGGGCGGGGCCGGAGGGCGAGGCCGATACGTGGTCGCTTGCCCGGCTCATCCGGCGCCTTGCCGGCGTCGCCGGTTTGGTGCGTCTGCGGTATGCGACAAGCCATCCCAACGACATGGATGACGATCTGATTGCCGCGCATGGCGACACGCCGGCGCTGGCGCCGTATCTGCACCTGCCGGTTCAGTCCGGGTCCGACCGGATTTTGAAGGCGATGAACCGAAGGCATGATCGGGCCCGATATCTCGACATCGTCGCGCGGGTCCGCGCGGCGCGGTCTGACATTGCGTTCTCCTCCGACTTCATTGTTGGGTTTCCGGGAGAGACCGAGGACGACTTCGCCGACACGCTTGAACTTGTCGACGCCGTCAAGTTCGCCTCCGCCTACTCTTTCAAATATTCGCGCCGGCCCGGCACGCCGGCTGCGGAGATGTATGGACAGGTCGATGAGGATGTGAAGTCGGAGCGCCTCGCCCGCCTGCAGGCCGTGATCAATCGCCAGACCGCGGCGTTCAACGCGAGCTGCGTTGGGCGCCGGCTGCCCGTGCTGTTTGACGGCCGCGGGCGCCATCCGGGCCAGTTGCATGGCCGCAGTCCCTATCTGCAGGCCGTGCACGCCGAAGGCCCGGATCATCTGATTGGCCAGGTTGCTGACGTCGAGATCATCGCCGCCTCACGCAACAGTCTGACCGGCGCACTCGGCGGGGCCGCTGCGCCATGAGCGGTCCTGCGGCGGACGGTTCGGTGGTCTATGCGGTGTCGGACCCGGCCTGGCTGCGCGAGATCTGTGGGCCGCATCACACACATCTGGCGCTGCTCGAACGGGCGCTCGGCGTGCGGCTCGAGAGCCAGGGAGGCGGCGTCGTCATGACGGGCGACACGGAGACACTGGATCTCACGCGGCGCGCAATTGACCGGCTTGTTGAGCAGTGCCGTTCGCGCACGCCGATCGATGTGGCTGACGTGCGCGCGGCTGCAAAGCTCGCCCGCCAGAGTGCAGTCGCGCAACCTGGACGGATCATCCTGCCGGGCCGGCGCGGCGTGGTCAACGCCCGCACCGAGACCCAGACCCGCTATCTCGAGGCGCTGATCTCTGGGCCCGGCGATCTCATTTTCGGGATCGGACCGGCCGGCACGGGCAAGACCTATCTTGCAGTTGCGGCCGGCCTTTTTGCCCTGCTAGAGGGACGCGTGGGACGTCTCATCGTGACCCGTCCGGCGGTCGAGGCGGGAGAACGGCTCGGGTTCCTGCCCGGCGATCTGAAGGAGAAGGTCGACCCCTACCTCCAACCAATCTGGGACTCCATAAAGGCGCTTCTGGGATCGCAGCAACTCGAGGCGCGCCGTCTTGCCGGTGACATCGAGGTGGCGCCGCTGGCCTTCATGCGCGGGCGGACACTTGCCGACGCCTTCGTTATTGTCGACGAAGCCCAGAATGCGACCCGCATGCAGATGAAGATGGTCCTGACCCGGCTCGGCGATGGAGCCCGCATGGCGGTGACAGGCGACCCCAGCCAAGTTGACCTGGCCCGCAAAGCCGATTCCGGCCTTGCCCATGCCCTGCGAATTCTGGATGGCGTTGAAGGCGTTGCAACCTGCCGCTTCACCTCGCAGGACGTCGTGCGCCACCCGCTCGTCGGCCGGATCGTGGATGCGTATGATCGCGACGCAGCGCGCGAGGGCGGCCATGACGGCTAGTGTGCTGCAGGTCGACGTCGACACGCCAGATCCCCTGTGGCGCCGGACGCTCGCCGGCCCACAGGCGGGGGCCGCGCCATGCAGGTCGTCTGGCGACGCGACGCAGCCGTCCGGGTGCTTTGAGGATGACCGCGGCGACATGGTCCGCAGCGAGGGATGCCCCGAGGGTGACCCCCATGTGGCGGATTTCGCGCGCCGGGTGCTGCAGGAAGCGGCGCGCGCGGAAGGCGCGGCGGGCGTGGTCAGCGTGCTGTTTGCCGACGACGCAGTGCTGGCCGAGCTCAATCGGCAATGGCGGTCGAAGGATGGCCCGACAAATGTACTTTCCTGGCCGTCGCATCCGCTGATGCGGCCGAGCCTTGGAGATCTGGCGTTGGCCCGCGAGACGGTCGAGGCCGAGGCGAGGCGCGACGGCAAGTCCGCCGAGGCACACGTGGCGCATTTGCTGACCCACGGTTTTCTGCACCTGCTGGGCTATGATCATCAGACTGAGGAGGAAGCCGAACGCATGGAGCGGCGCGAACGCGAGATCCTGGCAGGTCTGGGCTATGCTGATCCCTATGCGCAGGACGATGCGCCATGAATCAGGGCGCTGATGCGGATGACGGGGCAACAGGCTTCGTCGCGCGACTGAAGCGAGTGTGGCGGCTGCGCCGCAAGGCGGCGCAGGAAGCCGCGGCGGTGGAAGCGGCGGTCGCGCAGGCTGGCCCGCCCGGCGCGCAGCCGCGCGAAATGCTCCTCAAAGCAGCGCAATTCGACAGTCTGCGGGTGAGCGATGTGATGGCGCCGCGCGCCGACATCGTCGCCATCGATGCGGACGCCAGCCTGGACGAGGTCATTGAACGCTTCGCCGAGACAGGTGTGTCGCGCATGCCGGTTTTTCGCGAGACGCTTGATGATCCGATCGGCGTCCTTCACGTCAAGGACGTGGTGGCTGAGATTGCGCGTCAGCGCCGGGAGGGCAAACCAGCCGGACGCGATCGCGCCGTCGGCAAACTGCGCCGCGATATTCTGTTCGTGCCCCCGTCGATGAAGCTGTCCCAGCTTCTCCTGCGCATGCAATCCACCCGTCAGCATCTGGCGTTGGTCGTCGACGAATACGGGGGCACGGACGGTCTGGTGTCGATTGAGGATCTGGTGGAGCAGATCGTCGGCGATATTGAGGATGAGCACGACGATGACGCTCCGCTGATCGTGGAGCGCAGCGCGGGCCTGTGGGAGGCAGACGCCAAAGCTGCGATCGAGGCGTTTGAGCAGACGGCTGGCGTATGCCTCGATCTTTCGGATCGCGATGAGGAAGCCGATGTCGACACTCTGGGCGGCCTGGTGTTCACGATGGTCGGTCGTGTGCCGGCGCGCGGTGAGATTGTGCGACATCCCGTCGGGGTGGAGTTTGAGGTGCTCGACGCGGACCCGCGCCGGATCAAACGACTTCGCGCGCGCCTGATTGCTGAGGCCGGGAAGGCGGAGGCGGGCGCGTGAGCCGTCCGCCGCGTGATGCCGGCGCGTCGGCCAGGGCGTTTTATCCGCTCCAGGCAGCCTATCTTTGGGTCACGGGCCTGCGCAGGCGCGGCGCGCTCGGTCTCGCAGCCGGCCTGGGCGCACTCGCTCAGGCCGGGCACGCGCCGGTACATTTCTGGCCTGCCGTTGTTCCCGCGTTTGTGGGGCTGATCTGGCTGTTTGACGGCGCCGCGCGCCTGCCGGCCCCGAAGCGGGCGTTCTTCTGGCGGGCGTGGGCGTTTGCCTTCGGCTATTTCCTCGTCGGCCTGTACTGGGTGGCTGGCGCGTTTCTGGTGGAGTGGCAGAAATACGCAGTTTTCATTCCGATTGCGGTGTCCGGCC
>JBILMQ010000144.1:0-8815 GCA_044375455.1 Caulobacterales bacterium
CACCGTCGCCGCATGTCGCTTCCAGGGGCCGCGGGTGAGCGGCCCGGAGCTGATGTCGCGGATCGAGCTGACTGGAAAGCGCTCGGTGACGATGGCCACGGTCAGGGCATTGTAGAGATTGCACCAGAACGCAAACGCCTGCGCCGAGCCCATGGCTGAGGGTTGCTGCGCACACCATCGGGCGATCTGGGCGGCAAGGCGCGCCCGGTGGACGGCGTCCGCCTGCAGGCGCGCGTAGTCGAAACGGTTCACGCCGTCGGCGCCTGCGATAAGAAACCGGGCGAGGATGAGGTTCCAGTCGGCTGTGTCGTCAGGCGCAGCCGGTGCGGCGCGCGCCACGGCGGCGAGCCCGCTCGCGCCTGCGCCGGCGAGCAAGGCGCGACGGGTCGTCATGGCGGGGGCGCGCGGCGTCATGCTGGTCAATACGACGCCGGCCCGCAGTCGGTTTCCGCACGGATGCGTCAGCGGCGCCGTTGACGCCGGCCGCCAGACGCGCTTTGCCCCGCGCATGACCTTGCGCCTTGCCTTCATGGGTTCGCCTGACTTTGCCGTACCGACCCTCACGGCGCTCGTGGCCGCCGGTCATGACATAGCCTGTGTGTACTCGCAGCCGCCCCGGCCGGCTGGCCGGGGTCAGAGCGAGCATCCCACCCCGGTAGCGGCCTTTGCGGCCGCCCGCGGCCTGTTGACGCGCACCCCGCGCTCCCTGCGCGGCGCCGACGCGCAGGCCGCCTTTGCAGCCCTGGATCTCGATGCGGCGGTGGTGGCTGCGTACGGGCTGATCCTGCCGCAGCCGATCCTGGATGCGCCGCGGCTGGGCTGCTTCAACCTGCATGGCAGCCTGTTGCCGCGCTGGCGCGGTGCGGCGCCGATCCAGCGGGCGATCATGGCGGGCGATGCAGTCACCGGGGTGCAGGTCATGCGTATGACCGCCGGTCTTGATGAGGGGCCGATCTGTCTGTCTGAAATGATCGCCATCCGCGCTGACGACACGGCGCGCACACTGCAGGATCGCATGGCGCAGACGGGCGCTGTGTTGATGGTGGAGGCGATGGCGGCGCTGGAGCGGGGGGTGTTGCAGTCTGCGCCGCAAGATCCGGACGGCGTCACCTATGCCGGAAAGATCGACAAGGCCGAGGCCCGGATTGATTGGACGCAGCCGGCCGCGATCGTGGACCGGCGCATCCGCGCTCTGTCGCCCGCGCCGGGGGCCTGGTTCAGGCTGCCGGACGGGCAGGGCGGCGTCCGCGTGAAGGCCCTGATGTCGCGCCTTGAGCCGGGCGCCGGCGCGCCGGGAGAGGTGCTGGACGACGCGCTTCTGGTTGCCTGCGGCGAGGGTGCGGTGCGGCTGATCACCGTGCAGCGTGAGGGCAAGGCCGTGATGGCCGCCCGCGACATGCTGCGCGGGTCGCCAGCCGCGCCCGGCCTGCGGCTGGATTGAGGGCGATGCCGCGCTACAAACTGACGCTTGAGTATGACGGCGCGCGCTACTTCGGGTGGCAGCGCACTGCGGAGGGGCCCTCTGTCCAGAGCGTTCTCGAGCAGGCGCTTGCTGCCGCCCAGGGCGGCGAGCCCGTCGCGGTGATCGGGGCCGGGCGCACCGATGCCGGCGTGCATGCGCTTGGCCAGGTCGCCCATGTCGACATGCGCAGATCCTGGCGGCCCGACCGGCTGCGCGACGCCGTCAATGCGCATCTTGCGCCGGGTCCTGATGCATTTCAGGCGATTTCGGTCCTGGCGGCGGACGAGGTCAGTGACGCGTTTCACGCCCGGTTTGATGCGCGCGAGCGCCTCTATCAGTACCGGATCTGTGACCGACGGGCCAAGCTTGCGCTGGATGCGGGGCGGGTCTGGAAGCAGCACGTCCGGCTGGATGCGGACACGATGCAAGAGGCTGCGCGCCATCTTCTGGGACGGCACGACTTCTCAACCTTTCGCGACACCCTGTGCCAATCACCCAGTCCGGTGCGGACGCTTGACCGGCTGGATGTGATGCGGGTGGCAGAGGAGGTGCATGTCTGGGCCGGCGCGCGAAGTTTCTTGCATCGCCAGGTGCGTTCGATGGTCGGGTCGCTGGTTCAGGTCGGTCTCGGCCGCTGGCGTCCGGACGACCTGCGGGCCGCGCTGGCGGCGGCCGACCGGACGCGCTGTGGGCGGGTCGCCCCGGCCGAAGGGCTCTATCTGGTGCGGGTTGGATATTGAGATCGCGGCGCCTTCTTGCCGCTCTGCCCGCCGCGCCTGCCCTTGCTGGGCCTTGCCTTGCCGGGCCTTGCCGTGCCGGGCCTTGCCAGCCCGCGGCCTGTCGCCAGACGCCACATGCGCGATGACGGCTGAGGCGCCCGCCTACAGCGCGCCTGCCGCGGCGGCCTTTTGCAGGTGGGCGACCAGCGGCAGGTCGGCTGGCGGCATCGCATAGTCGCCAAGCTGTGCGACGGGGACCCAGGCGATCGCCTGGCCGTCCTGGGGCGTCGGCGCGCCGCGCCAGCGGCGCGCGAGGTAGAGCGGCATCAGCAGGTGGAAGTCGCCATAGTCATGGCTCGCGAAGGTGAACGCGTCGAGCGCGCGTTCTGCGACATCCACGGCGAGTTCTTCCCTCAGTTCACGGATCGCTGTCTGTTCCGGGCGCTCCCCCGCCTCGACCTTGCCGCCCGGGAACTCCCACAGTCCGGCCAGCCGTTTGCCGGGCGGGCGCTGCGCGATCAGCACGCGTCCTGTCGCGTCGAGCAAGGCGACGGCCGCCACCAGGACCAGCCGTACGCCGGCTGGCGGGCCTGTTGCGGGATCCGGCAAGGGCGGGGCGGGCGCTGCGTCGGAGATGGCGGGATGCGTGCCCATCGGTCAGATCCGGTGACGCGCCGTCGCCCGATCAGGAGCGGTAGGCGCCGTTGATGCGGACGTAACCGTCCGTCAGGTCGCATGTCCAGACCGTATCACGACCGGCCCCAAGGCCGATGTCGACGCGCATCACGATCTCCTGGCGGCGCATATAGGCGCTTGCCGCCTCTTCGCTGTAGTCAGGGTCGCGCGCGCCCTCAGCTGCGACGCGCAGATCGCCGAACCAGATGGCGAGCCTGTCGCGGTCGGCCGGCTCGCCGGCCTTGCCGACCGCCATGACGACCCGCCCCCAATTGGCGTCTTCGCCGGCGATTGCGGTCTTGACCAGGGGCGAATTCGCGATCGACCGCGCGATGCGGCGGGCGGAGGCTTTCGACACGGCGCCGGTCACCTGGACTTCGATCAGCTTCGAGGCGCCTTCGCCGTCGCGCACGACCTGCAGCGCGAGGTCGCGCAGCAGGTCGCTGAGCCCAGCAGTGAATGGCTTCAGGCGCGGATCGCGGGCAGCCGCAATCCGCGGTGCGCCGCGGCGCGCCGCCATACCGGTCGCAAACAGCTGCAGGGTGTCTGAGGTCGAGGTGTCGCCATCGACGGTTATGGCGTTGAAGGTGCCGGCTGCCGCCTGTTTGAGGGCGGCCTGCAGCGCCTGCGGGGCGATCGGCGCGTCGGTGAAGACGTAGGACAGCATCGTCGCCATGTCCGGCGCAATCATGCCGGACCCCTTGGCGATCCCGACCAGCTCGACCGGCGCGCCGTCGAGCCTGACACTGCGCGCTGCGCCTTTCGCGAAGGTGTCGGTGGTCATGATGGCGCGGGCGGCGGCCTCAAAACCACCCGCCTCCAGCCGCGCGACGAGGCTTGGCATGACCCGGTCGAATTTTCCGGCGTCGAGCGGCTCTCCGATGACCCCGGTTGATGCCAGGAACACCTCTTCCGGGCGGCAGCCGAGCGCATGTGCGGCGCTGGCGGCTGCGTGTGCCGCGGCCAGGCGGCCCTTTTGGCCGGTAAACGCGTTGGCGTTGCCGGAATTGACGAGCAGCGCGCGCGCCCCGTTCGCCAGATGGGTGCGGCACCAGTCCACCGCGGCGGACGGGCAGCGCGAGGTGGTGAACAGGCCGGCCACAGCCGCAGGCGCGTCAAAGGCCACGAGCAGCACGTCGGTGCGTCCGGTGTAGCGGATGCCGGCCTGCGCCGTGGCAAGACGAACGCCCTCCACTGCCGGCAGATCGGGAAACCGCGCTGGCGCCAGAGGCGAGACGGACCCGCTGGCCATCAGGGCGACGGGCCTGGCGCGGCAGGCGCCGCTGGGGCGGATGCCGGATTTGCGGGTGTCGGATTTGCAGGCGCTGGCCGTGCTGGCGCGGGCGCTGCGGGCTGGCCGGGGGCGGAGGCCGGCGCGTCGGCCGGCGGCGTCGCATTGCTGTCGGGCGGTGGCGCGAGATCTGGCATCGGGCCGTCTTCGGGTGCGGGCTGGAGCTTGATCGGCGCCATCGCGCCGGCGGCGGTGCGCTGTTCGACGCGCGCGTCGCGGCGCAGTCCTTCGAGCACCGTCTGGATCTGGTCGAAGGTCAAAAACCGCACCAGTTTGTCGCGACTTTCCTCCAGCGAGGGCGGCTGTTCCTCGCGCCGCTCAACCACCATGACGAGGCGCCAGGAGCGATCGAGTTCAAATGGTTCGGACACTTTGCCCACCTCGGTCGCCTGCACCGCCTGGGCGAAGGCCTGCGGCCTGCTCTCAGGCGTGATGAAGCCGAGGTCGCCGCCGTCCAGGCGGGTGTCCGCGTCGAGCGAGCGCTGGAAGGCAAGCTTGGTGAAATCAGCCCCGCGATCGAGCTGTCGCTTGAGCGCCACGGCCTCCGCCTGGGTGGCCACAACGATCTGGCGCACGCGGGTCTCCTGGCCGAGCTGCAGCAGTTTCAGCTGTTCGCGATAAAGCCGCTCCACGGCCTCCGGCGTCACTTTGGAGGCGACCAGGTCCTCCATGAGCAGCAGGCCCAGCGTGCGCTCCTTGGCCATGGCCAGACGGAACTGGGCGTCCTCAGGCTGGTCGAGCCCCCGCCGGCCGGCTTCCTGTGCAAGCAGCTTCTGATCGATGAGCTCTTGGAGGATCCGCTCGTAATCGGCGCCGCCAGGCTCGAGTTTCTCGCCGTCCTTGATGACCCCTTGCGCGCGCGCTTCCAACTCGACGTCCGAAAAATGGATCGGTTCGCCCTCGATGATCACCGCAACGGCCGGATCGTCGCGCAAACGCTCGATTTTCACCTGATCGCCGCCCGAATTGCAGGCGCTGATGGTTATGACGGCGGCTGCCGCCGCCATCAGTGCGGCGGCGCGCAGGTGCTGCGCCGCCCCGGCGCATGCGCGTGGGGCGGCTGAAGGCCAAACCCGGGAAGGCCCACCCCTGGAAGGCCCACCCCTGGAAGGCCCACCCCTGGAAGGCCCGGGCCCGCCCGGGGACCTGGCCATCACGAGGCTGGCAGGCCAGAACACCAGGGGCCTGGACCTGCCGGGGCGCAAACCAGGGTGACTAGGACGAGGGATCGCCATGGAACACAGAACCGATCTTTCCGCCGATCGCGCGGCGTCGGCCGCATTGACACCTAGATTCGGCGTCCTTAAGTGTCCGGCGTCCGCATGTCGAGCCTATTTCGCGGCGTCTTCGACCCGCGGTGTCCGTGCGGCGCTTCCCGGCGTTCGCCTCTGAATTGCCGGAACAAAGGCCAACCTTCCCATGCTTGGTATTGCCCGCAAGTTGTTCGGCTCGGTCAACGACCGCAAAATCCGCCCGTTCCGGTCCAAGGTGGCGCGCATCAACGCGCTGGAGCCGACGTTTGAGGCTCTGTCGGACGAGGCGCTGCGCGCGCGCACCAACGAGTATCGCCAGCGCGTCGCCAATGGCGAACCGGTCGACAGCCTCCTCATCGAGGCCTTCGCGACTGTGCGCGAGGCCGCCAAGCGGGCCCTGGGCCAGCGCCACTACGACGTGCAGCTGATCGGCGGCATGGTGCTGCATTCGGGCGCGATCGCCGAGATGCGCACGGGCGAGGGCAAGACCCTGGTTGCGACGCTGCCGGTTTATCTCAACGCGCTTGAGGGCAAGGGCGTCCATGTCGTTACGGTCAACGACTATCTGGCCCGGCGCGACGCCGAGTGGATGGGCCAAGTCTATGGCTTTCTTGGTCTGTCGACGGGATGCATCGTTCACGGCCTGACCGATCCGCAGCGCCGCGAGGCCTACTCCGGCGACGTGACCTATGGCACCAACAACGAGTTCGGCTTCGACTACCTGCGCGACAACATGAAGTATTCGCTGGCCGAGATGGTTCAGCGCGGCCATCGCTTCGCCATCGTCGACGAAGTGGACTCCATCCTGGTCGATGAAGCCCGCACGCCGCTCATCATCTCCGGGCCCACTGAGGACCGCACCGACTTCTATCGCGCGGTTGACGGTTTGATCGGCCTGCTGACGCCCGAGCACTACGAAATCGATGAGAAGCAGCGCTCGGTGGTTTACACTGAAAGCGGCAACGAGTTCATTGAGGAGCTCCTGAGCGAGCGCAACCTGATCGAGGGTTCGCTCTACGAGCCGGGCAACATCACGGCGGTCCACCACGTGAGCCAGGCGCTGCGCGCCCACAAGCTGTTCGAGCGCGACAAGGAGTACATCATCAAGGACGGCGAGGTGGTTCTCGTCGACGAATTCACCGGGCGCATGATGCCGGGCCGGCGTCTTTCGGAAGGTCTGCACCAGGCGATCGAGGCCAAGGAGGGCGTCGAGATCCAGCCGGAGAACCAGACCCTCGCCTCGATCACCTTCCAGAATTACTTCCGCCTCTATGACAAGCTTGCCGGCATGACCGGGACGGCGGCGACGGAAGCCGCCGAGTTTCATGAGATCTACAAGCTGGAAGTGATCGAGGTGCCGACCAACCGCGCGGTGCAGCGTCAGGATGACGACGATGAGGTGTATCGCACGGCCAAGGAAAAATACGTCGCCATCCTCGACGACATCGAGGCGACCCACAAACGGGGGCAACCGGTGCTCGTGGGCACCGTATCGATCGAGAAGTCAGAGCGTCTCTCAGTGCTTTTGAAGGAGCGCGGGATTCCCCACCAGGTCCTCAATGCGAGGTATCATGAACAGGAGGCGCTGATCGTCAGCCAGGCCGGGGTGCCCGGAGCTGTGACCATCGCCACCAACATGGCCGGGCGCGGCACCGACATCCAGCTTGGCGGCAATCTCGACATGCGTCTGAAACTCGAACTCAAGGGGGGCGAGACGCCTGAGCGGGTACGCGCCGTCAAGGCGCAGATGGCCGAGGACATCGAAGCAAAGAAGCACAAGGCCCTTGAAGCCGGCGGCCTTTACGTGCTGGGCACCGAACGCCACGAAAGCCGTCGCATCGACAATCAGCTTCGCGGGCGCACCGGCCGGCAGGGCGATCCTGGAAAGTCCAAGTTTTATATCTGCCTTGAAGACGATCTGCTGCGCATCTTCGCTGCCGACCGGCTCGACATGATCATGCGCCGGCTGGGGATCCGCGAGGGTGAGGCGATCGTCCATCCCTGGATGAACAAGGCGCTGGAGACGTCGCAGCGGCGCGTCGAGCAGCGCAACTTTGAGATCCGCAAGAACCTCCTCAAATACGATGACGTGATCAATGATCAGCGTAAGGCGGTGTTTGAGCAGCGGATTGATTTCATGCGCTCCGACGACGTCATGGAGATCGTGCGCGACATGCGTCACCAGACGATCGAGGATCTGGTGTCTGCATATATCCCGGAGCGCGCTTACGCCGAGCAATGGGACGTGGCGGGCCTTGAAGAGCAGGTGCGCGAGCAGCTTGCCCTTGACCTTCCGGTGTCGGCCTGGGCGAAGGAAGAGGGCATTGCGAACGAGGAGATCTCCCGCCGGGTCATGGATGCGGCGGACGCCGCCTTCGCCGCCAAGGTAACCCTGATCGGCCCTGAGCAGATGCGTCGGCTGGAGAAGCAGGTTCTGCTCTATTCGATCGACGCGCGCTGGCGCGAGCACCTTGCCCATCTCGATCATCTGCGCTCGGTCATTCATCTGCGCGGCTACGCCCAGCGCGACCCGCTGAACGAGTTCAAGTCCGAGGCGTTCAGCCTGTTTGCTGATCTGCTCGGAGATCTGCGCAAGCAGGTCACGCGCACCTTGATGAATCTGCGCATTGAGCTGGAACCGCCGCCGCTTGAACTGCCCTCGGCCATGATGGCCACGCACATCGATCCGGCGACCGGGGAGAATGAGATGGCGGGCATTGACGGCGGGTCGGCCGCCCCCCCCGAGGCGTCGGACTGGGCCCGCACGCCGCGCAACTCGCCGTGTCCGTGCGGTTCGGGCAAGAAGTTCAAGCATTGCCATGGCGCGATGTCGCCAGCTGACAAATAGTCTGGCGGTTCCGTTCCGGGGGCCGGATCTGCTGTCTGATGGTCTTGCCGGGCGCGCGTCCACCCGGGCCGCCGCCGAGGCCGCCATCGGCCGGGTGAGCCAGAGAGTGCGACATCGTCGCAGCGCACGCGGCGAGGCCCCTGATCGCCGGTCTGGCGGTGACGACGCCTCGACCTGGGTCTGCGCCCTGGCCTCGTCGCGCCCGGCCAGGATCGCAGCCGCGGCCTGAGGGGTCTGTCATCGGGAGGTCTTTTGATGTCCGCCATTCCTTTCAAGGTCAGTGCGCCTGACCATCTGATCGCGCGTCTGCGCCGGCGCATCGAGGAGTATCCCTGGCGCCCGGGCGCCGTTGGCGAGGAGGACTGGCGATACGGCGTGCCGGCGGCGTGGCTAAAAGCGATGTGCGCCCACTGGCTTACGCGCTATGACTGGTCTTACTGGCAGGACCGCCTGAACGCGTTTCCCCAGTATCGCGCCGATGTGGATGGATTCGGGCTGCATTTCCTGCACGTGGCGGGCGAGGCGGGCGGGAGGCGTCCGCTGCTCCTTGCCCATGGCTGGCCGGGT
>JBILMQ010000146.1:0-8800 GCA_044375455.1 Caulobacterales bacterium
AAGCATCTCATATCTTTGAGGAAAACCTTTAGTAGTGATCTTCGTGTCACACTGGTGTCTCCAGGCAAACAGCGGACGCAGGCATGGTGGCGACACCACCCATCATCCAACGCAAGCCGGCCCCCTTGCAGTCATCGACCGAGCGGGCGGCCACGCGCGTCGCCGTCCTGCGCTCGGGACTGGCCAGACGCATCGCCGGCGTCGCCGCAACTGTGGTGCTGATGACCGCTCTCAGCGTGAACGCGGCGCATCTCATCCTCGAGCATGCAGGGGTCGCGAACCAGCGCGTGGCCCGGGTACAGGACGCTGCCTGGCACGCCGCCGAGACCGTGAAATTCGCCCTGGCAGCCGACGATCTGGCGGGTCTCGACGCCCGGCTCAAGGCCCTCCCGGCCGCCAGCGGCGTGCGCAGGGCCGTCGTCTACGATGACGCCGGCCGGATCATCGCCAGCAGCGACGCGGCAGGGCTCCTGCGTCCGGGCGAGCAGCGGGACGATCTCGTTGAACGCGCCCGCAGCGCAGGCCAGCCGGTCCGCATGGTGCGCGATGGGGTCATTGCCATTGCAACCCCGATCACCCTGCCAGGATCTGGCATGGCTGTGCTGCGCATGGATGCCCCGCTGACCACCGCCCTGGGGCCACTTCTGTGGGCCTCCGTGGCGCCCATCGGGCTCGGCCTGGCGATCGGCGGGCTTGGGATTGCGCTGCTGCTCATTTTCATTCGGCGGACCATGCAGCCGCTGCGCGATCTTGCCCAAATGGCGCAAGAGGGCGACCTCATGACGCTGACTGCGGGCGCGGACATGCGCACGGGCGACGAGATCGAGGCTCTGGCCGGGGCGTTCAACCGGCTGATCCGTCGTATCCAGGCCGACATGCGCCGCCTCCAGCACATTGCCTTTGTCGATCCGGTCACCCAACTGTCAAACCGGGATCGGCTGCTGACAGACCTCGGCGCGGCGCTGAAGAGCTCCGGACTGTGGCCGGGACAGGGCGCTCTCGTGGTGATGGAGATCAGCCGCTTCGCCCGTGTCAACGAAACGCTGGGGCGCGCGCGGGCTGATGAACTGTTGCAGGCGCTCGCGCAACGGCTCGCCTCGTCGGTCAGCGTCGCGGACCGCATGCTGCGGATGCAGGCGGCCGCCAGCAATCCGTCTTTGCTGGCGCGCACGGGGGCGTACGAGTTCACGATTCACATTCCCGAAATTGCGGACGCGGCGCAGGCCGGGCGCTTCGCCCAGCTGGTGGCGAGCGCCATGCGTCAGCCTGTCGAGACGAGCGGGCATAAGCTCTATTTCGACGTCAATTGCGGTGTCTCAGTTTACCCGACCGACGGTCGCGACACCGAGACGGTGCTGCGCAACGCACATCTCGCGCTGGCTGCCGCCAAGACAGGGGGCGCGGCGGAGGTGAGGTTCTTCACCCCAGCGCTGGATGAACGCGCGCAGGCGCGTCTGCAGCTCGAGACGGAATTGCGTGAGGCGCTCGAGTTCGGTCAGCTGGTCGCCTATTTCCAGCCCAAGGTGGATCTGACCAGCGACCGCATCGTGTCGTGCGAAGCGCTGGCGCGCTGGCGCCATCCGCGCGCGGGGGTGCTGGGACCGTCGCGCTTCATCCAGGCGGCCGAACAGCTCGGATTGATGAACGCGGTCGGCGAGGAGGTGTTGCACGCCGCCGCTGCGGCGGCGGCGCGCTGGGTGCGCGACGGGCGCCAGGTGCGCGTTGCGGTGAACGTGTCGATGTCGCAATTCGCTGATGACCGTTATCCAGAAAGGGTTTTGGCCATTCTCGAGCGAACCGGCCTGCCCTGCGAGATGCTGGAGTTGGAGATGACGGAATCTGTCGCCATGGAGAACCCGGACCGCGTGGCTGCGCTCCTCGCCCCGTTGAAGAAGCGCGGCGTGCGTCTGGCGATCGACGATTTCGGGGCAGGGCATTCCAGTCTCGCCACACTCACCCGCCTGCCGTTCGACGTCTTCAAGATTGATCAGCAGTTCGTCCACGCGCTCGAGGAAGATCCAAGCGCGCCAGCGGTGATCGACACGGTGCTCGCGCTGGCGCGCGCGCTCGAGTACGAGACCGTCGCCGAAGGAGTTGAGACCCCTGCCCAAGCGGCGTTCCTGCGCCGCCGCGGCTGCACGCTCGGTCAGGGTTACCTGTTTGGCCGGCCTATGCCGGAGGCTGAGTTTGCAGCGCTTCTGGCCGCACGCCAGCCAGAAAGAGCGCGGGCGGCGGGACTATGAGTGCAGGCAGGGCCAGGCCGCATCCAGTCTGAAAGGACCGGCCATGTTCGTTCCACGTCCGCAGATCATTCTGCCAGATCTCCGATATCCGACCCGCCGGCGACCGCGCCTGCCCCGCAACGGCACACCCGCAACGGCACACCCGCACATCGGCCTGCACATCGGCCTGAACTTCGGCACGCACAGCGCCGTCGCGCCAGAGCAGGACGCGAGCGGCCCGCCGTACCTGCGGGCGCGCCGGCGTCCGCTTGCGCCCGCCTCGGCGACCAGCACTTGATCGCCGATTGCGCGCGGGCCACATGAGGCTCTGGAGCAGGTCATGCCTCAAACTTCTGTAAGCGCCTCCTTTCCGGACTGGCATGGCACGACCATTCTTGGCGTGCGCAAAGGCGACAAAGTCGTGCTGGCCGGAGATGGCCAGGTGTCAATGGGCCAGATCATCGTCAAAGGCGGCGCGCGCAAGGTGCGCAGACTTGCCGAGGGAGGCGTGATCGCCGGTTTCGCAGGGTCGACCGCCGATGCGCTGACGCTGTTTGAGCGGTTGGAGCAAAAGCTTGAGCGGTTTCCCGCTCAGTTGTCGCGGGCCGCTGTGGAACTTGCCAAGGATTGGCGGGCAGACCGGTACCTGCGCCGCTTGGAGGCGATGCTGATCGTGGCCGACGGGCGCACGCTTCTGATGCTGACTGGGGCCGGCGACGTGCTCGAGCCCGATCACCCGGTGATCGGCGTTGGCTCGGGCGGCGCCTTCGCGCAGGCGGCTGCGCGCGCGCTCTACGATTACGAGCCGGATGCTGAGGTCATCGCACGCAAGGCGATGGCGATTGCAGCCGACATCTGCGTCTACACCAACAGAAACCTTGTCGTCGAAACACTGCAGTCCGGTTGATCACCCCCAATGACCGAATTTTCACCGCGCGAAATCGTCTCGGAGCTGGACCGCTACATCATTGGCCAGAAGGCCGCGAAGCGGGCGGTTGCGATTGCGCTGCGCAATCGCTGGCGCCGCCGCCAGTTGCAGGAGGGTCTGCGCGAGGAGGTAACCCCGAAAAACATCCTGATGATCGGACCCACGGGGGTGGGCAAGACCGAGATCTCGCGTCGGCTGGCCCGCCTGGCTCAGGCGCCGTTCCTGAAGGTCGAGGCCACGAAGTTCACCGAGGTCGGCTATGTCGGGCGCGACGTTGAGCAGATCGTGCGTGACCTCGTAGAGATCGCCATCGTTATGGTGCGCGAGCGGTTGCGACGCGACGTGCGCGCGCGCGCAGAACTTGCGGCCGAAGAACGCATGCTTGACGCGCTGGTGGGTGCGGGCGCAAGCCAAACGACACGCGATGCGTTCCGGCGCAAGCTGCGGGCGGGCGAGCTGTCGGACAAGGAAGTGGAGCTGCAGGTGGCCGAGTCAGGCCCCAGTCTGCAATCCCTGGAGATCCCCGGCCAGCCCGGCGCCAATATCGGCATGCTCAATCTGAGCGACCTCCTTGGGCGCGCCCTCGGCGGTCGCACCAAGGCGCTGCGCACCACGGTGGCGCAAGCCTACGAACCGCTGGTGCGCGAAGAGAGCGACAAGCTTGTGGACCAGGAGCAGGCGGTCAAAGAGGCGATCCGCGCCGTGGAGGAGGACGGGATCGTCTTCCTGGACGAAATCGACAAGATCGCCGCGCGCGGCGAGCGGGCGGGCGCAGACGTTTCGCGCGAGGGCGTGCAGCGCGATCTGCTGCCGCTCATCGAAGGGGCGACCGTTTCGACCAAGCATGGGCCGGTGCGCACGGATCACATCCTGTTCATCGCATCCGGCGCGTTCCATCTCGCCAAGCCATCGGACCTCCTGCCCGAACTTCAGGGGCGGCTGCCGATCCGCGTCGAGCTTGCGCCCCTGACACAAGATGACTTCCGCCGCATCTTGACGGAACCGGAAGCGAGCCTGATCAAGCAGTACGTCGCCCTCATGGCCACTGAGGGGGTGACGCTGGCGTTTACTGACGATGCGATCGATGCGATCGCCGACGTGGCGGTCCAGGTCAACACCGCGGTGGAGAACATCGGCGCCCGTCGTCTGCACACGGTGATGGAGCGATTGCTTGACGACGTCAGCTTTACCGCTCCGGACCGGGCGGGCGAGACGGTGACGATCACCGCGCAGACCGTGCGCACACAGGTCGGTGATCTGGCCAGAAACGCTGATCTTTCGAAATTCATCCTGTAAGCGCGGGCGTTGAAGAACTGACGCTGGGGTCGCTTATCGATACCAGACGATCTGGCCTGTCGTCGCCAGTAAAGCGCCGTCGCGCCGCCAGACCCGAGCGGTCTGGTCGGCAAGGCCTTGTTCGCCGCGCGTCCCAGCGGACTCGATCAGAACAAAGTCCGCGCCGACGGACGTGATTTCCGCAGCGGTGGCGACGAGGTGCACGGTCATCGCGATGGATGAAGCCGGCGTCATCCGATGCATCATGATGCTCGGCGGCGGTATATCACAGATGGCCGCCAGCAGCATGGGGTCGAGCGGCTTTCCGGCAGCGTCGCGCACCCAGGCGACCATCCGGCTGTCGCCCGGCGGCGGGGGAAATCCACCGGCGGCGACGCGCCAGTCAAATGTGCGGAAGAAGGCGGGGCCCTCAGGGGGCGGAGGTTGAGGCGTGAGATCCTCAGGCGGTGCGCTCAGCGGCATCGTTACGTCAAGAAAACCTGCGGTTGGCCGCCGCACGCCCAGCGTGACGACGCCAGATGCGACCGTCGCGCCGAGAGCCTGCCCGGATTGGCTGTCCTGGCGCATCTCTGCCTGCCAGAATTGGGTCGAGCGGTTCGCCCGCACAAGCCGCGTGGTCAGCGTGAAGGGCCCATCCTCGATCGCCCCGATGAACTGGACGTGCAGCGCCAGGGGCTCGCCGTGCCGGTTCGGCTCATCCAGGACCGCCTGCAAGAGAATCGCGGCAGTCCACCCGCCAAACGGGCCAAGACGGTTCCAGTAGGCTGCGGGCGCGCCCGCGCGCCACAAGCCGGGGCTGACCGCTTCCAACGCCATCGCGCGATCGAAGGGCGTATCTGTCAGGTTCACGTGGCCTCCCCCATCCCATCCGCGCCGCTGCGGCCGGATCTCCAATCATGGGCCCGCCGGCGCCGCTGTGCGCGCCGCGCCAAAAGGCGGTGCGCGACCATCCGGCGCACTGGCTTGGCATGCCAGCCGGGTGGTGTCATCAGGCCGATGTCAGGCCGATGTCAGGCGAGGGCTGGCCCCGGCGAACGCGCCCGAAGGTACGGGCGGGGACCCGGGCGGGGGACCCTGGCGAGACAGGGGCGGGACAGGGGCAGCGCGCGTCGCTGGCGCGCGGCGAGGATGAGGCACGACTGCGCCTTGCAGCGGCGCACCGGCGTGCGGCGGATCCATGCAGCAGTCGGCGGCCCCGCTGAACCGGCGGTCTGGAACGACGCCGCCGGGCGGTCTATGTGACGGCGACGGCGCGCCGACGGGCGAGGCCGGTCCGGGGCGCCAGGAGCGCCGCTGTCAGGGAGTTTGTCCGACATGCGCACTATCCTCTTGGCTCTGCCGCTGTTGATGGCGACCGCGTGCGGCGCACCGCCGGAAACGTCTCAGCCGAGCACAGTTGCAAAGTCAGATGGGGCGCAGTCGATCGGCACGCCCTCGGTCGGAGCGCCATCGATCGGAGCGCCATCGATCGGAGCGCCCTCGGTCGGAGCGAACGGCGTGATCGGCGCAATTGCGGTGGAGGGCCTGGTCGTGCGTGCAGTTCCCGGCGGGCGTAATGTGACGGCGGCTTACGCCGTGCTGCGCTCGCGGGGCGGCGGCGACCGTCTGGTCGCGGTCAGCGCGGCGGGCGCGGCTTCCGGCGAAATCCATGACCACGTCTCGCAGGATGGGATGATGAAGATGGTGCGCATCAACGGCGTCGATGTGCCGGCTGGCGGCGCCGCCGCTCTTGCGCCTGGCGGGAAACATCTCATGCTGTTCGGGGTCAACCCACCCTATGTTGCAGGGCAGACGGTGGCGGTGACGTTGACGTTCCAGACTGCAGGCGCACTCGAGATCACGGCGCCGGTGGTGGATGTCGTACCCGTCTCACCGGGCGGGGCTGTGTCGCCGGCCAGCAGCGATAGCCACGCCCACTGAGCGAGGCGCCCCAGACTCCAGTCCAACCAGCTGAAAAACCGCAGACCTCAGAACCGCCAACTTCAGTCCCGACCTTCCGGATGCGGACATGGCGTGCACCATGCGCCGTGGTGCGGCTTCCTGCAGCTTGATGCGGCAGATCAGGGCGCCCGGCGGGGGCGTCGCGGGGTATCCGCAAAAGGCCTCCAGCCAAATCGCTTTCCCCCCGGGCGCCCGTTGACGACTCACCGGCCGGCGGACGTGCGCAACCGTCTGGCTGGCTTCATCCTAGGCGGCGTTTCTCGCCAAAACAGCGATTGCAAGTCCATGCGGACACAGGCTGGCGAAGCCGCCCGTCATGGCGCTACCCTCCTTTTGCCGGATTTCAGGCTATGCCCGCTGCTCATCCGGGGCCAGCGACGGGCGAGCCGGGGCGCCATTGACGTTTCGTTGCTCGCCGACCGCCCGGTCACCGGTCTCGGTCTGCGCGTCGCCCTGCCCCATTGGGAAATCCTGTTCCGTTGGCTTGCGGCAGGCCCGGACGCGCACGCCTGCCGTCCGCTGGGGCAGCAGAGCCGGTTCGCCCGCAGGCTGGCCCATGGGTCTTGGACCGGTATCGCAACGGCGTCGCCCCTGGGTTGCGTCCAGCTGATCGCAGAAGCCGGAGCGCCAGCGCGCCATGCAGCGGAAGTCGTCCTGCCAGCGCGTCTTTCGATTCAGTCTGGTCAAATCTGCGCCTGCTGCAGCGCAGCGGAATTCCTGCGTTTGCCAGACGTCGCCGCGAAATGCTCTTCCAGGTATCTGGCGTCCGCGGTCGGTCGCGCCAGGGGGCGTCTGGCTGACACGCGCGCCACATCCGGAAAGACCCCAGATGGACCTATGCGTTGGCGAGTGTTTGGGTATTCGCGCATTGGTTGAGTCATCTCAACCGGAACAGTCATCGCGATCGGGAGCAACATGACGACGCAGCGCAAACAAGCGCCAGACGGAGCCGCGGCGAAAACCGCCGCAGCACGTCATGCTGCGACTGCGAACGCAGATGCGTCGGAGACGGCGTCAGCATGGGTCACCGACACGGCGGACGGCGCCAGGTCCACTGGCCGGGCGGTCGGGTCGGAGCACGGGCCCGATGGGGTCGCGATGCTCGCTGCGGATCGCGCCCGGTTTGCACGGCTGAAGCCGCATGTGATCACCGATCCACGCCTGATCGAGCGCGTCAGGCGGGCGAACGGTCTGTGGAAGCGGGCGTTCGACATGGCTGCCGCAGCGGCAGGATTGCTGGTGCTGGCGCCGGTGTTCCTGACGATCATGGTGCTGATCGCGCGCGCAGACGGCGGACCGGCCTTTTATGGGCACACCCGGGTTGGGCGGCGCGGCGCACGGTTTAAGTGCTGGAAGTTCCGATCGATGCGGCAGAACTCGCAGCAACTCCTGGACGATTACCTGGCGGCCAATCCGGGCGCAGCGCGGGAATGGCAGGAAACGCAGAAGCTGCGGGCTGATCCGCGGGTCACGGCGATCGGCCGGTTCCTGCGGGAGACCAGTCTCGATGAGTTGCCCCAGCTGTGGAACGTGCTGAAGGGGGAGATGAGCCTCGTCGGTCCAAGGCCGGTTTTGCGCACCGAGCTCGATCGTTATGGACGTGATCGCAGATACTATCTTCTGGTGCGCCCAGGGATCACAGGGCTGTGGCAGGTGTCGGGCAGATCAACGACTTCCTACGACGCCCGGGTGCGCCTCGATCGCGAATATGTCCGGCAATGGAGCTTTCTGAAGGATTTCGACATCTTGCTGCGCACCATTGATGTGGTGCGCGAACGCGATGGCGCATTTTGATCGGGTCCGGGAACGGCGTTTTAACCAGCCTTGAGCAAACGTCTGTGCATGCCTGGATGCTCCCCATTTCGGTCTTGGTTTGGCGCAGTGCTCCTGGCGGCGGCGGTGGCGGGCGCTGGCCCCGCCACGGCGGCGGCCAAGAGCGCGGAAGGCGCTCAGAAGCGGATCGCGACCGGATCCGAGAATTACGTCGCCTCGCCCGTCGTGGCTGCACCGATCACGCTTGGCCGATCGGTGTCGGGTCTGTTGCAGGTTGATTGCGGTTTCGACATCCCGAATGCGAAGCTGCGCGCCAGGGTAGAAGCGCTTCAACCGCGGATCCGCGCAGAGATGCGCGACGCCCTCGCTTACTATGCACGATCTTTCTATCGCCCACAGACCGTGCCGGACGCAACACGGATCGCAGCCGTCCTGCAGTCGGCGGCGGATCGCAGCATCGGCGAGCCGGGCGCCCGGCTGGTATTGGTGTCAGTCATGGTGCACGACCGGCAGTAGCCGCTGGCGGGGCAGGCGCCCTGCCGAGGGCTGAAAATGCCGCCAGCGGCGCGCCGGCAACCAGGATCTGACCCTGCCGCAGCACCAGATCGCCGGACAGACCACCCTGTTTCTGTTCCGCCTC
>JBILMQ010000402.1:0-2625 GCA_044375455.1 Caulobacterales bacterium
CCAACCGCTCAGGAGTTTATCCACACCGGCTGCGCGCCGCTCAAGGGTGGGCGCCAATTTGTCGGAACGCATGGGCGTCGATAAATCGGAATAGGTGGGCGCCTTCGTCGGAATCCGCAGTCAACATTGCGGAACTGGTCTCGACGCTTGTTGCAGAGCCCGCATCGCGCCTTTTTGCAGCCGCTGTCTCCGTCATCCTTGGCTTGGTGCTGTGGTCCGCCCCTAGGTATGTCTTCGGACAGTATGGAGAAGGCGCATGGCAGGCACGCGTTACAAGCCGGAGGCGCTCGTTGCTAAGCTCCGGCAGGTGGATGTGCTGGTCTCGCAGGGCCAGTCGGGGGGCGACGCGGTGCGGTCGATCGGTGTCACGGACGTCACCTACTACAGATGGCGGTCGGAGTTCGTCGGCCTGAAGACCGATCAGGTCAAGCGGATGAAGGATCTTGAGCTTAAGAACCAGCGACTGCGCAAGGCGGCCCCGGATCTGACGCTCGACAAGCTGATCTTGTCGGAGGCAGCCAAGGGAAACTTCTAAGCCCCGCGCGTCGCCGCGCCTGCATCGACCATGTCAGGTCGGAGCTGAGATTGTCCGAGCGCTGGGTCTGCCGGGTGCTCGGGCAACATCGCTCGACGCAGCGCAAGCGGCCGCGGGGCCATGATGACGAAGAACGCCTGATCGTCGACATAGTCGAGCTAGCCAGGCAGTACGGCCGCTACGGCTACCGGAAGATCGCAGCGTTGTTGCGGTCGATGGCTGGCTGGGTCGCGAACGACAAGCGGGTTGAACGGATCTGGCGGCAGGAGGGACTGAAGGTCCCGCAGAAGCTGCCAAAACGCGGCCGTTTATGGCTCAACGACGGATCCTGCATCCGCCTTCGGGCAGAACGGCGTAACCATGTCTGGTCCCATGACTTCGTCGAGGATCGCGCCCACGAGGGGAGGAAGTATCGCATGCTAAATGTCGTCGACGAGTTCACGCATGAATGCATCGCCATCCGCATTGAACGAAAACTGAAGTCGATCGATGTCATCGACGTACTGGCCAAGCTGGTCATCACGCGCGGCGCGCCCGAGCACATTCGTTCAGACAACGGGCCCCAATTTATCGTGGTGGCAGTGCAGGAATGGATCGCCGCAGTTGGCGCCAAAACCGCCTACATCGTGCCAGGCAGTCCGTGGGAGAATGGCTTCGTTGAGAGCTTCAATGCAAGACTGCGCGACGAACTTCTCAACGGCGAAATCATCTACTCACTCGCCGAGGCTCACGTGATCATCGAGGCCTGGCGTCGGCACTTCAACGCGGTGCGGCCTCACGCCTCGCTCGAATATCGCGCGCCTGCTCCGGAAGTGTTCTTGCCGACGCTAGCCTTCACGCGCTCCCGACCGTACTCGATGAGGCGGTCGTGGGTGAGATCTGCAATGGATTCGGAGCCAAGTTCGGCCTCCAGCCGGCGCAGGACGGCTTCCTTCGAGCGACGCAGAGGCTTGCCGTAGGTCGCCAGGTCGCCCATGTGCCGGTTGATGAGTGAAGCGAACGAGTCCTTTGTCGTGATACGGGAGGCCAGCGGATCGACGCCGCGGTCGGCGGCGCTTTCGATATCCCGCGCCCAGGCTTCACCGTCCGCCTTCATGCGGAATGTCTTGTTCCACGATCTGCGTCCACGCCTGACCTGGACACGCCAGGCCCCTTTGCGCTTGTCGATCGAAGCCACCTGTCACACTCCCCAAAGCTATTCAAATCGTGTCATGCTGGGGTCACACTCGAAACGGAAACACCCGGAAACGGGAGGAACCATGAGAGAAGATTGTGACACGGTCACACGGTCTAACGCCCTGATGTTCCGATGTTTTCGATGAAAAATCAATCGCATAGGTTCTGCGTCGCGCCTATGATGGATTGGACTGCGAAGCCTTGAATCATATGGATTTTCGTGCCGTTGTGTGCAGTCTGTGTGCAAAAACCCATTGAGTTCAGCCGTTAGGCGTTGGCGCGTGTGCACACGGCGCGTCGTGCGATTTTCGGGAAAAGCAGGGGCGTCAGGGGGTGGTGCGTGAACCGGCGCGCGCCTTACGCCGTCCAAGGATCAATTACGTTGGCGCCGAACGGAACAAAATCGCGGACATTGCGCGTCGCGATGGAGGCGCCCCTTAGAACAGCGCACGCTGCAATCAGCCCGTCAATCGGGTCGGCGCTCGCGCCTTGAGACGCAGCGCTCGCACGCAGACGTCCGGCCTTTTCAGCGACGTTTGTATCGATGTCGACGATGCGCCCAGAGAACTGACCTTGGATGCCTGCAACCCAGGCGATCAGCTTCGTGCGGCGCGCTGGGTCGCTTGCGCGCTCGGCACCGAACACGAGTTCGTGGATCGTCAGCGCTGAGATAATCGGATCAGTCTGCGCTCGCACAAACGCCTGGACCTTTGGGTTAGGCTTCGGCCGCACCAGCTCCGACAGGACGTTGGTGTCCAGGAGCATTCTAGTCATGACGACTGGCTGCTGTTGTTCTCGAACGGGTCGGTGCGATGCGAGCGGCGCGCAGGCAGTTCAAGGTCTTCCCCGGCAGGTGCGTTGTCGACAAGCCAGGATCCAAGTGCCGATGGATGCAACGCCTCCCAGGTTTTGGC
>JBILMQ010000147.1:0-8733 GCA_044375455.1 Caulobacterales bacterium
GACTGGACCATTGCCGTCAGATGGCGCGCTCCCGAAGACCGGGGCCGTTACGCGCCAGCAGGCGCGCCAGCTGATCGAGGGTCAGGAACCGCTGGCGGCACAGCGCCTTGATCGTCCCGCGCACTTTGACCGCCGACGCGCGCTTACTTGCGGCGACCGCATAAGGCTTCCGGGTGTGAGGAGTCGGCCTCACTATATGTGGAGTCCCCACCGGAATGTGTGGAGTCGGCAGGCTTATGCGAGGAGTCGTCCAGCGGCTCGAAAAGCCCACCGGTCCGACCACCAGCGAGCCTGTACCGGAATCGTGCGGTCATGGGGGCTGAACTGAGGGCCGAAAGAGACCTTACGGACTCCCGACAGTTCTGAGCTCCTCTAGTCGCTGCGACCACCACCTCATCAGTGCCCGTCGCCCCGGCAGGTACTGGGCAGCATTGTAGGCTCCGCGCACGGCGTCGCGCTCGTCGTGAGCGAGCTGCATCTCGACATGATCGGACGGCCAGCCGTGTTCGTTGGCCTCCGTCGAGAATGTCCGCCTAAAGCCATGGATGGTGGTGCGACCGCGATAACCCATCCGGTAGGTCGCAAAGAGCATGGTGTTATTGCTCATGTGACCGGAGCGTCCATCCGCGGCGGGAAACAGATAGCCGCGACGACCGTGGTGATCCTGATCCTGGATCCTGACTGACTGGCGGCCGGGGCTGTTGGCGATCTGGATCTACCCGCTGCGCCGTGACCGGCTGACCGGATCACGCGGTGATGGCGCAGCGCATCGTTGAGGCGTGGCTGCGCGCCTCAGGAAGACCGCCCGGGACCGCTCTAAGCCGCCCCAAGCCGGCATATTTGGGTGGTAGAGCGGTGGTAGAAAACGACTAAGGCCGAAAACACCAATAAAATCAGGGGCGAATGGCGGACAGAGAGGGATTCGAACCCTCGATGGGCTGTTAACCCATACACGCGTTCCAGGCGTGCGCCTTCAACCACTCGGCCATCTGCCCATCAAGGACCGTCGGCGCCGGCCAGGGGCCTGGTCAGACTTGCCCAGCCGCGCGACGCGAAGTCTGGGCCGGAACCCCTCCTCCTGGCGGCGCGCGCACCCAGCCTCACCCATCCGCCTGTGCGCCTTCAGTACGCATGAGCTACTATCCACTCGCAGGACGCAAATCAATGCACACTGCAACAGCGTGCGCAGGCGGCGATGCGTGGTCCTGCAGAGCTGTCCGGGTCGCCTGAAGGGATGACGCAGCTGCGCACGCACCCTATCTCCGACAAAGCCCCGACAGAGGGTTGGCCCCGGAGCGTCGACCCCTGAGGGCGCAGGCCCGGCGCGCACATGAGGTGACAGGATGTTTGCCAGAAAGAAAAGTCTTGAACTGCCGACGCCTGAGCAGGCCCTGCCGGGGCGTATGGCTCCTTTGCCGACAGCCCGCACGCATTTTGTCTCCGGACGTGCGTTGAAAGGGCCCTTTCCGGCCGGCTTGGAGACCGCGATGTTCGGGCTTGGCTGCTTCTGGGGGGCGGAGCGCAAGTTCTGGCAGACGCGGGGCGTCTATGTGACAGCCGTCGGATACAGCGCCGGTCTAACCCCCAACCCGACCTATGAAGAGGTGTGCAGCGGACTGACCGGACACAATGAAGTGGTGCTGGTCGTGTTCGATCCGGCCGAAACCAGCTACGCAGATCTGCTCAGGATTTTCTTCGAGAACCACGACCCCACACAAGGGATGCGCCAGGGCGGCGATATCGGAACCCAATACCGCTCTGGGATCTACACGTTTTCTCCCGACCAGGAACGCCAGGCGCTCGAGACCCGCGCACTCTATGCGGCAAGGCTGACCCAGGCCGGGTTCGCGCCGGTGACGACCGAAATCCTCCCGGCGCCCGACTTCTACTATGCGGAAGACTATCACCAACAGTATCTGGCCAAGAACCCAAACGGCTATTGCGGCCTTGGCGGAACAGGCGTCTCCTGCCCCGTTGGCGTCAGCGGCGCTTAGCCCGGCGCGAGTCGTGTGCTGCTCTGATCTGAACTGCAGGATCCATCCCGGCGCACTCCCGGCTCGCGGTGTCGGGCGCTTGGGCGGCCCTGGCGCTCAGGCGCGACGGACAAAAAGCGCGCACAGGCCAGATCGCCGCGACATGGCCAGAAGGGGCCCGGCCATAGCCGGGCCCCACTGACGGCCATCACGGACTATCCTGCGTGTTCGGCTGGGGCTGTTACTGCGCGCCCTGCACCACGGATGAGCGCGTATCGCCGAGTTCAACCGCCTTGCGGAAGCTCTCCTTTGCGGCGGCTGCCTGACCGAGGCGGCGCTGCACGAGGCCCTTATTGCCCCACGACTGAGCGCTCGTGGGATCAATCGCCAGGGCTTTGTCGAGATCGACGATGGCCGCCTCGTAATTGGTTTGATTGAAACGCGCGACGGCGCGGTTATTGAGCGCCATGGTCGAGCGGGGATCGGCGCGCAACGCTTCGCCAGCCGCCTCGACGGCGCGGTCCCAGTCCTCCAATCCGATGTAGGACGAGGAGCGCAATGCATCACAGCGCGACGCCAAATCCTCCGACAGGAATGCGCACTGCTCGAAGTCGGCAATGGCTTTGTTGAAGTCTTTCTTTTGATTGTAGGACTGGCCGCGGTTGATGAATGCGGCGGGGAAATTCTTGCGCAGATCGATGGCGGCCGAGAAGTCCGCAATGGCGCCGTCGTGGTCGCCCTGGCCTTGCTTCGCAGCGCCGCGCATGAACACCGCCTCAGGGCTTCTCGGATTGATGCGCGCGGCATTTTCCGCCGCCTTCATCAGCGCCGGCCAGTCGCGCTTCTTCTGGTAGACCTGTGCGGCGAGAAGCGAGCAGGCCTGATCGTTCGGATTGATCTCGGCGCACTTCGCATAGTCCGCACCAGCCCCGTCGAGGTCACCGGCCCCGTCTCGGATCATGCCGCGCACGCGGTAGGCCTGAAAATAGTTGGGATCGAGGGCAAGCGCCTTCTCAAGATCAGCCAGCGCGCCGTCACGGTCCTTCAGCTCGCTCCTGGCGCGCGCGCGCAGCAGATAGCCGGCCTTCTGATTGGCGTCTATGGCAAGGGCGGCGTCGGTGGCGGCGAGGGAGCCTGCGTAGTCCTTCGTACGGTCGAGGACCTGAGCCATCTGCAGATTGCAGATCACGGCCTCCGGCCCGGTCATGCCGGGGCAGGCGGCGCGGAAATCTGCGAGCGCCTTGGCGTCCTCATTCTTGCGGAAATAGAATTGCGCGCGCTGGCTCAGCACGCTTGGCGAACCCGGGGCTGCGGCGAGACCTGCCTCAAACGCAGCCATCGCACCCGCATCATCGTTCATATTGCCTTTGGCGAAGCCGATCAGCCCGTAAAACTGCGCGGCGACGGCAGGCGTGACGCCTCTGAGCTTCAGCGCCGCCTCGAGCTGGGTGACTGCTTCGGCCCAGTTTCCCGCGGCGACGGCGGCGTTGGCGGCTTCAACTTCTTTCGGCTGCTTGACCGGCCTCGACCCCCGTTCGCGCGCCACGGCCGGCTCGACGAGCCCCGTAAACGCGCCAGACAGGGCCATCGCCGTTACTGCGACCGCGGCAAGAACTCGACGCATGCGTGCTTCCTCCCACCCCGCCGACGGCGTTGCCGCGCCCCTGCGCCGCAACACTCCGGTGCGGACTATTGCCTGCGCGAGCGGGCGAGCCAAAGCGCCGCACTCGACATGCTCGCGACATCCTGCACTTTGAGGGCGAAATCAAGGCCCGGGGATGTCGCGCGTGGGCAACAGTCCCGGCGCACCGTCCGCGCCGGCGTGATCGGCGCAGCGCACTGGAACAGAGCACGCTATGGACCTGACGCGTCCGCAAGGCCCCCTTCCATTGGACGCAGGCGACCCCTGCGCGCCGTCAGGCGCGCGGCCGACGCGCCGTGCGGCAGGGGCCGCGCTCTTCGCGGCCGGCTACGCGGCGTTTCAGCGTCCGGTCAACGCCGCGGCCATCACCACCGACGACCATGGTCTGGCGATCGAAGAGGTTCAGTTCGATGGCGCCGGCGCCTACCGCCTGCCGGCCTATCTCGCGCGCCCGGCCGCGCGCGGCCGGTTTCCTGCAGTCATCGTGGTCAATGAGATTTTCGGTGTGCACGCCTACATCAAGGACGTCTGCCGACGCCTCGCCAAGGCGGGGTATGTCGCAATCGCCCCGGACTACTTCGACCGCCTTGGCGATCCAGCGACACTGACCGACTTCGCCCAAATCCGGCCAATCGTCGCAGCGACCGGAATGGCGCAGGTTCTGGCCGACACGCAAGGCGCGGCCGACTACCTCGCCCGCCGGCGCGCCGTCGCGCCGGCGCGCATCGGTCTTACCGGATTTTGCTGGGGCGGCGCCGTGGCCTGGCTCGCCGCCGCCCGCGTCCGGCGCGTGCGCGCTGCGGTCGCGTGGTATGGCCGCCTCGGGCCGCCCTCCGAAGGCGCTGGGGCGCTCTCTGCGCTGCAAGCCGCGCGCGAGCTGAAAGCGCCGGTGCTCGGTCTGTATGCCGAGAACGACCAAGGCATTCCGCTGGGCGATGTCGAGGCGATGCGCGCCGCGCTCAAAGCGGCAGGCGACCGCACGGGAAGCAGGATCCTGGTCTATCCCGGGGTTCAGCACGGATTTCATGCCGACTATCGACCGCAATACGACGCGGGCGCGGCCAAGGACGGCTGGGCCCGCATGCTCGCCTGGTTCAGGCAGCATGGCGTGTGATCATTTGAAGGAGAAGCCCGCATGCGTTACCGCAAACTTGGCCGCACAGGCCTGATCGTCTCCGACATCTGCCTCGGCACGATGACGTTCGGCGGGGACGGCTTCTGGCGGGTGGTGGGCGCACTGGACCAGCCAGCGGCGCGCGACCTTGTGAGGGCTGCCTGCGACCAGGGCGTGAACTTCTTCGACTCCGCAAACGTTTACGCAAACGGCCTATCCGAAACCATGCTTGGCGCGGCGGTGCGCGACCTCGGCCTGCGCCGTGATGAGATCGTGATCGCCACCAAGGCCCACGGACGCGTCATGGATCTGCTCGCGGCCGATGCGACGCCCGCGCAGCAGGCTGAGGCGCACCGCCGCAGCACGGCGCGCAATATCTCCGGCCTGTCGCGCAAGCACCTCTTCGACGCCGTCGACGCGAGCCTCAAGCGCCTCGGCATGGACCACATCGATCTGTATCAGACGCACGGATTTGACCCCCTGACCCCCATCGAAGAGACCCTCGACGCGCTGACCGATATCGTGAAGTCGGGACGGGTGCGCTATCTGGGGCTGTGCAATCTGGCGGCCTGGCAAATCGCCAAATCGCTGGGGGTTTCGGCCCAACGCGGACTTGCTCGGTTTGAAAGTCTGCAGATGTACTATTCGATCGCCGGGCGCGATCTCGAGCGCGAGGTGGTCCCGCTGGCGCAGGATCAGGAGCTCGCAATCCTGCCCTGGAGCCCGCTCGCGGGCGGTCTGTTGTCCGGCAAGTTCGCCCGCGACACTGCAGGTCCGAACGATGCGCGCCGCACTGTGTTCGACTTCCCCCCGGTCGATAAGGATCGCGCATTCGCCTGTATCGAGGCAATGCGGCCGATGGCTGAGGCCCGCGGCTGCAGCGTGGCGCGGGTCGCGCTCGCCTGGCTGTTGCATCAGCGCCCCGTGACGAGCGTGATCATCGGCGCCAAGACCGTCGATCAGCTGACCGACAATATCGCGGCAGGCGAGGTCGGACTGGAGACTGATGAGCTCGCCGTGCTTGACGCCGTCTCGGCGCTGCCGCCTGAATATCCTGGCTGGATGGTGGCGCGCCAGAGCACGGAGCGGCGTGCGCAGGCGGCGGACTGACATCTGGACCTTAACAGGCCGCCCCTTCTCAGGCCGCCCCTTCTCAGGCCGCCAAAACGAGGGCCTCTCCGCGCAGCAGTCGCGGCAGATCGCCGGTTCCGCCGCCAGCTTCCCGCATGAAGAACCGGCGCGCCGGCGCCAACCGGTCGACCGCCGCAAGACCAAGGTCGCGCACCAGCCGCAGCGGGCCCCAATCATTCGAGAACAGACGGTTAAAGCCATCCGTGGCAAGACATAACGTCATGTTGTCGAATCTGCGCCAGCGCGCATAGCGCTCAAGCGTCGTCTCGCTGCCCGGGTCAAGGCCAAGACGCGCCGCATCAACAACAACTTCGGCGAGCGCGGCGACATCGCGAAGACCCATGTTGAGGCCCTGGCCGGCGATCGGGTGGATCGCGTGGGCGGCGTCGCCCACCAGCGCGGCGCGTGGCGCGATCATGCGTTCGGCGATCTGCAAACTCAACGGATAGCCGAAGCGGGGGCCGACGACGCGCACGTCGCCCAGGAAATCTCCAAAACGACGGGTCAGCTCACGATGAAAATCGGTTTCACCAAGCGACAGGAGCGCGCGCGCGCCTGCGTGCCGCTCTGTCCAGACAAGGTTGGCGCGGTCGTGCGTCAGCGGCAGGATCGCAAACGGCCCGGCCGGAAGGAAATATTCGTGCGCCACCCCCCCATGCGGGCGCCCGAGCGTCACCGTGGCCACCACCGCCGTCTGCGCATAGGGCCAGCCAATGGTGCGCACGCCCAAGAGACTGCGCAGCAATGAGGCCCGGCCGTCCGCGCCGACCATGAGCGCGGGTTTGACGCGGGCGCCGTCCGAAAGCCTGACGCTCTCACCCTCGATCGCGGCGAGGCCGGTCTTTGGACGCAAGTCGAGCCCCGCGGCGGCGCGCGCGCACGCGGCGAGCGCGCTACGGATATGCCGGTTCTCGACCATGTAGCCGAGCGCTTCGCCGTCAGGGCGAGGGTCGATCTCGCGACGGTCAAAATCCAGGCGCAGCAGAGAAGGGCCGCCCGGACGCAGTCCGTCAGGCGCCCGACCGTCAGAGACCACGATGCGTTCGATCGGTTGCGCCGCACCGCGCAGATGTTCGGCCACGCCAAGCGTGCGCAGCATGCGGAATGAGGCAAAGGCGATGGCGGAGGCGCGCCCGTCGAAGTCGGGCGCGAGCTGGGCGTCAAGATCGCTCAGATCGGCCGCAACGACCGACAGTCCAGCCTGCGCCAGGGCAATCGCCAGCGTCTGGCCCGCCATGCCTGCGCCGGCGATGAAAACGTCACACTCCATGGATCCGGCTGTCTCCCTGCCTACGATCCGCACGACACGCCGCAGCGCACTGGTCGGGCGTCCCCTCTCCGGCGGCGCCCCTCCCTGGCGCCGTGCCTCCCTGGCGCCGTGCCTCTCTCACAATCTGACAATCTGACAATCTGACAAACTGCATCGTCTGCATCGTCGGTCAGCTTGCGAAACCGGCCCAGACGCCTCGGCGCGGCCAGCGACGCGCACCGTTGAACACGCAAATGGCGCACGATTCAAGCTGATGGCCGGGTGAGCCGCCGAGCGGCCTTGACGGCCAGCGCGAGGACCCGGCCCGGCCCGCGGTCAAAGACGACCCGGACGGGCCTGTGGGCCCCGTAGGCCTCACGCAGGAAGCCTTCTATGAGCGTCCGGGCGTCGTGGTCGGACGGCTGCAGCTGGGCCTTCTGAGGGCACAGGGTGCGCTCAGAGGCCACCGCGACCACAGTGGGGCCTATCGTCGCCACGGCCGTCACAGTCACGGGGAAGAGGCGGCATTCCATCGGTCTGGCCTCGTAAACCGTGCATCCGCCACGCCAGTTCGGACAGGGGCCGTCCTTCGACGACACCTGGTATTGCGGCCCGTCGCGCGCGATATGCAGGCGCTGAGCGTGGCGCGCAAAATGCGTTTCGTATTCTCCAGGCGTCAGGCGCAAGCCTTTCAGGTCGCTGCAGCAGCCTTGATTGATGCTGCACGCCAAACAGGGATTGCTGCTCACGCGCGCCTCCACACACCTTGCGCCCCGTTCGGCGCCCGCGCCGGACCTGCCGACCGACAACCGCTGACCGGGAATGAGGGTGTCGGCAACATGAGACCGGCCATACCAACGAATCGATAAAAAGCGTTCTCACGCCGCCATCGCTGGCGCAGCCCGACCGCAAGCGTCCGACAGATGTCCAGGGGATGCCGCACGAAGCCGGACCCGGACCCCGGGGCGCCAACATTTGCGCGCAGCCCCCTGAACCCGGTCCTGAGCAGCAGACCTGGCGCCTTCGCCCAAGGCTTAGGCGCCCTGTTTTTGGGCATCACAGCCGAGTCAGCGCGGGCCGGCCGGCGCAGGCTTGTCTTCGCGCTCGGGCCGCGCGCGTTGTGATCATGAGCCGCCGGTTTTGCGCCGTCGGCGACCGGCAGCACCGCCATCTCAGCTTTGACGGGGGTATCCACACCATGCGCACTCAGTCCCATGCGCCTTCATGCGGGCAGCGATCGCTGCTTGGTTCGGTGAAACGCCTGCTCGCGGCGGCGGCGTTCGCTCTTGCGCTCGCGCCGATCACCGGCCTGCAACCGGCCTTTGCGGAGGCGCCGCCGGCGGCGCCGATCGCAGCAAGCGACACGGCGGCCGCCGCCCCTCAGCCGGTAACGGAAGAAGCCTCACAGCAGGCCGTTTCGGCGGAGGCCGCCGCTGCGCCGGCCAAGGCGACGCTTCCCGAAGCCACGGTCGACAAGGCTGACACCACCTGGATGATGCTGTCCGCCTTGCTGGTGCTGCTGATGATCATTCCCGGTCTTGCTCTCTTCTACGGCGGCCTGACCCGCACCAAGAACATGCTGAGCATGTTGATGCAGGTCTCAACGGTGTCCGTGATCGGCATG
>JBILMQ010000148.1:0-8725 GCA_044375455.1 Caulobacterales bacterium
CCCTGGCTCCAACTGCGTCCCTGGCTCCACGCGTCTGGGACCCAAGTGTCCGGGCCAGGCCGGCTTTGCGTCATTTTGCCGCCTGCAGAACGCCCGCACTCCTCCAGGCGTTCTGTGCCGCGCTCGATGCGCTGCCGGCGCTTCAAGCGTTTCGCCGCGCGCCTTTGCCTTAAGCGCTCCCGTGGCTAGCGCAGTTTCAGGGCTGGCGCAAGATTGGATACAATGCGGATGGAAAAGCTCCGCCTCCCGATGGCATACGGGAGCTGTCGGCGGGCCGGTCCGTGGAGCGCCATGCCGCGAGGGCTGGGGGCGGGGCTGGGGGCGCAGCCGGATCATGTGCTATCGTTCAGGAGAGCCGCGGCGCGGGCGCGCGCCCGCTTCATCCCCATGCCGAGAAATGCGGCGGCAAGGCCCACGGAGAGAACGCTCGTCACCGCAAGCGACTTGCCCACGCCCTGCGGTCCGCCAAAGACATAATCGGTCAGGACCGCGGTCAGCACCGGGGCGAGCCCAAGGCCTAGGATGTTGACGGTGGTCAGATAAACCGCGCTCGCCACCCCACGCATGCGATTGGGCGTGAGCGCCTGAACCATCGCGCCCTGAAGGCCGCCCACCATGCTGGCGGTGAACATGCCGCAGCAGAACAGGCCGATCGCAACCGCCTCATTCGGTGACAGATACGCGCCCAGAAAGAAGGGAACCTGAACCCAGGCGACCTGGAAGGCCACAGCGATCGGTGCCTCAGGGTGTCCCTTCTTTTGAACTGCGTCCGCCCAAAGTCCGCCGAGGAGCACGCCCGATGTGCCAAGCGCTGCAAAGCCAAGGCCCATCAAAAGCCCGACTTCAGCGATCGTGAGCCCGTGGACCCGCATGAAATACGACGGCCCCCAAACCATGAAGCCGTAATTGTTGATGGCGAAGCCCGCAAAGCCAATGAACATCAACACGAACAGCGTTTTGTTGGCCTTGAAGTAGGCAATGGCGTCCGCGGTCGAAATTACCTCTTCAGACGCGGACTTGCGCCGCGGCGGGTCGCGCAAGGTGAAGTGAACAAGGAGCGCGACAAGAAGCCCAGGCACGCCGAGCCCGATGAACAAAACCTGCCACGGTGCCAAGGGGCCAACCAGCGGCAGAACAGGCTGCGCGCGCTCCGCCCAATCCAGCAAGAGGCTACCGAGATAAACCGCAAGGCCTCCCCCAATCGAGGAGCCTGAGGCGAAGATCGCCATCGCAAAACTTCGCTGATGCGGGCGGAAACTGTCCGGGATTGTGGAATACGCCACCGGGTTAACCGACGCCTCTCCGGCCCCGACCATCATTCGGGCCACGAAGAGCTGCCAGAAATTGTTTGCAAAGCCGCACGCGACCATCGCAAGGCTCCACACGGTGATCCCCAGCGTCAACGCCGGCGGGCGGGCATGGCGGTCGACCCAGCGGCCGAAGGGGAACGAAAAGACGACGTAGAAGAGCACAAAGGCAAGGCCCGCCAGCGCGCTGATCTGCGTGTCGTTCAGGCCCATCTCCTGGCGAAGGGGATCGATGACGAGACTGAGCGCAAGGCGATCGACGAATGCGAAGATGTAGGCGAGGGTGATGACCGCGACGGTGAAGTACGCATAAGGAAGGCTTGGATAGGGCGGGTTGGCGTCGGGCGGCAGTCCCTGGCTTGCAGGCGTTTGTCCCATGATGTCCGGTCTCCGTCACAATCCAATCCGCCCGGCTCCAGCCGCACGGCCCAAGTGCATCCACTTTAACTCAACAAGCCCCCCCAACCCGCCGTCGCGGGCGCAGAGCCAAGCGACTCACAGTGCATGCGGCCACAGGCGTTGGCAAGATTGCATACACTCCTCTTGTAACGGTCGCGATCTCACGCCTTAATGCATGTCTGAAATGCTTCGCTGACAGGACGGACCGGGGGAGAGAATGACCACAAAGCGCGCTGCCGGCGAACTGGTCGCCGCTGCTCTGGCGGGGCTTGGCGTGAGGGAGGTGTTTGCGCTGCACGGCAGCCACCTCGACCCCCTGTTCGTGGCCTGCAGCGAGTTCGGCATCCGGCTGACCGATACGCGCCACGAGGCGTCGGCAGGCCATGCCGCGGATGGATACGCCCGCGCATCCAACGGCAAGCTCGGTGTCTGTGCGGTCACCGCAGGACCTGGCTTCACCAATGCCCTGACTGCGATCGCCAACGCCTATCTCGACCGCATTCCCACGATGTTCATCGCGGGTGCCGCGCCGTTGCGGGAAGCCGAAGCCAACACCCTGCAGGGCGGGTTCGACGCCATCGCCATGGCGCGGCCTGTCACCAAATGGGCCGCGCGGGTCAGCGACCCTCACCGCATCGTCGAATATGTCCGCAGGGCAGGCGAGATCGCCCTGTCTGGTTCGCCGGGCCCTGTGTTTCTGGAAATCCCAATCGACGTCATGTTCTGGCCGATCGAGGATGCCCCGCCTGACGTGTCGACCTGGGTTCGGCCAGCGCCAGCGGCCCCCGCCGCCGACGCCGTCCAAGCCCTCGTTGCGCTTCTGCGAACCGCAGAACGACCGGTCATCATCGCCGGGGGCGGGGCTGTCCTCAGCAATTCCGCGTCGCGTCTCAAGGCTTTCGCAGAGATGACCGCCACGCCCGTTATCGCAAGCCAGAAGGCGCTTGGCATTCTGCCTGACGATCATCCTCTCTACGCTGGGGCGGCCGCAGGCCTTGCCGCCGCCGCCAGCGTCGGCCAACCTGCAGACGCGGTGCTTCTGGTTGGCGCGCGGCAGGGCATGTTTCTTGGCGGCGCGATGGGCGCAATCATTCCCCAGTCCGCCAAACTCGCCCAGATTGAGGCCAATCCTGAGGAAATCGGCCGCGTCCGCATGGCCGACATCGCCGTGGTCGCAGATGCGGCCAGAACCCTGGATGCCCTGATCGAGGCAGCCAAGGGCATGAAGTGGAAGAAGCGCTCCGCCTGGGCGTCGACCTTGCGCGAGTTTCGCGCCCGCCCCCGCGCAGCTCTCGACGCCGCTCCCAAAGAAACCGCTCCAGGCCGCATCCATCCCGGCCACGCCGTGGCCGCGGTCATGGATGCGCTTCCCCACGGCACGGCCGTCGTCACCGATGGTGGGGAAGCCGGAAACTGGGTGGGCGATCTCGTGCGTTCGCCCGGCGGGGGCCAGCACTTGCGCTGCGGCTATCTCGGATGCCTTGGAGTGTCGCCGGGCTTCGCCATCGGTGCGGCCCGCGCCGACCCCTCACGCCCCGTCGTGTGCTTCGCCGGCGACGGAGGAGCAGGCTTCAACATACAGGAGCTCGACACGATGATGCGGCATAAGCTGCCCATCGTGACCGTCGTTCTCAACAACGCCGAATGGGGGATGTCGCGCAACGCGCAAAATCTTTTGTACGGTCGCCAACGCGAAGTCATCGTGGCGCTCGCCGAAACGCATTTTGAAACCGTTGGAGAGGGTTTCGGCGTTCCAGGCGTCCGGGTCGATCGCTATGAGGACATTATGCCGGCCGTGCGCAAGGCCTTCGAGGCAGGAGAGCCCCGCTTGATCAATCTCATGATCGATCCCGCCGTCATGCACCCTCGTACACGGATGATGGTCGGCGACGTCAGCGGCGCGGATGGGGTGCCTATACCGTACTATGCGAATATTCCCAATAAGCCGGTCTGAGCCGAGCGCCTTGTGCGCGATGTGGCCAGCGCCGAGGCGCAGACGCGCCGTGGTCGGACGCCGTCGGCCCACTGTACCCCCCCGGAGCGGGGCTGCAGCGGTCAGCGCCTGTTGAGTGGGGTATGCGACGAGTGGTTGAGATGATGGAGACGACTGACAGATGGAAGCCCTCGCCCGGAGGGCAAGATGTGGTCTGGGTGCGCGCCGGCAAGCGGCCTGACCGGGGGATCCGTTCCATGCGCGGTGGGGTCGCACGCCTGACCCGGGGGTACCCATGAGCGGAGCGCTCACAGGCGTGCGCGCGATTGAACTGGGCCAGCTGATCGCTGGCCCGTTCTGCGGCCAATTGCTCGCCGACATGGGTGCCGACGTGATCAAAGTCGAGCCCCCTGGATCGGGCGATCCAATGCGGCAATGGGGCAATGGGAACCACAAGGTTTGGTGGTCGGTCATCGCGCGCAACAAACGCTGCGTGACCGCGGATCTGCGCCATCCGCGCGGGCAAGACCTTGTGCGGCGTCTCGTCGAGACGGCGGATATCCTGATCGAAAACTTCCGGCCTGGTACGCTCGAGAAATGGGGCCTGGGACCTGACGCGCTGCGCGCGATCAATCCGCGCCTTGTCCTTGTGCGCGTGTCGGGTTTTGGCCAAACCGGGCCGTATGCCCATCGACCCGGCTTCGCGGTCGTGGGCGAGGCGATGGGCGGGCTCAGGCACCTCATCGGCGAGGCCGATCGCCCGCCAGCGCGCGCAGGCATCTCAATCGGCGATACGCTGGCTGCAACATACGCCTGCCTGGGCGCTCTGGCGGCGCTCCAGGCGCGTCAGGCGACTGGTGTCGGCCAAGTGGTAGATGCGTCCATCTACGAATCCGTCCTGCAGGTAATGGAAAGCCTGATCGTTGACTATGACGCAAACGGCGTGATCCGGGAGCGATCCGGTTCATTCCTGCCAGGAATCGCCCCCTCCAACGCCTATCCCTGCAAGGACGGCACAATGGTGATCGGAGCCAACCAGGACACCGTCTTCGCCCGCCTCGCGCAAGCCATGGGCAGGCCGGAGCTGGCGCGGGATCCGCGCTACCAGACCCACCGCGCACGGGGCGCGCATCAGGCCGAATTGGATGCAATCGTCTCCGAATGGACGCGTACGCTCACGATGGCGGAATTGGACGAGTTGATGGATGCCCACGCCATTCCGGCGGGCCGTATCTTCACCGCGCCCGATATGCTTGCCGATCCGCATTTCACCGCCCGCGAGTCGCTTGTGGAGGTTGCGCATCCCGAGCTTGGGATGCTCCGAATGCAAAACGCCTTTCCGCGGTTGTCGCAAAACCCAAGCAGCGTCAGATGGCCAGGTCCTGCGCTTGGTGCGCACAATGAGGAGGTCTTCAAAGGCCTTCTTGGGATGGGCGCTGACGAACTGGCCGCGCTCAAGGCGGAAGGCGTTATTTGAAAGCTGCCCCGACAGCCTCGGCGCAGGTCCGCGCGTTTTCCTTGGCGCGCGTTCTCCCGTGCGTTTTCCAGCCTCCGACTGGCGAACGGGCTGGCGAGCGGGCTGGCGAGCGGGCTAGGGCATGAGCCGCCAGGGTGCCGTTCGGGCTGGCGGCTCATACGCGATGCGTCACGTTGCGCGCTGCTTCCCCGGCCGGGCGCGCGCCGCTGCATCTTCCGCCACGTCCGCAAGCCGCACCCACCCACAGCCCGCTTGCGACCAATAGCCGCAAGACGCTCCGTAAACCAATCAGAGGCGAGGGCGTCGGTTAAGCCCCGGGATACCGAAGAGGGACGCTGCGGACGCAATGGTGCCCGCACGTCGGCCGCCCCTGGTCTCTACGCGAGGCCTGCGCGGCGCGCCTGCATCACCCGGCCAACGCGTCAAGGGCTGCCTGGGCGACGATCATGTCCTGCTCATAATGCCCGCCGCTCACGCCGATCCCGCCAATGGTCTTGCCATCCTCAGCAATCGGAAAACCGCCGCCGAAAACGATCAGGCGAGGCGTGTGCACAATCCCATGCAAGAGCGGCGGGTCGTTCTTGATGAATTCGTACCAGCCATGGGTCGGAATCCCAAAACTTACCGCTGTGTAGGCCTTGTTCGTCGCAATCTCGACAGACAGCAACTCAGCCCCGTCCATGCGCCGGAATGCTTTGAGCACCCCAGATTCGTCCACGATCGAGATCGCCATGGGAACGCCGATCTCTGCGGCTTTGGCCGTCGCGGCCTCGATCGCCGTATCGGCCGCGGCTTGGCTGATGGTGAGCCGGGTGAGCGAATTCTGAGCCATGCCAATTCCCTTTATTGAGTACAGTTGAAGCAAAAACCTTGCTCAAAACCAAGAAAACCGCTTGTCGACGGGCCGTATTGCATACAAACTGGGTCAAGTCTATAGGGCCAGCGGGGCTCGACGTCCGCGAGGAAGCGCGAGGAAGCGCTCGCCCAGGGGAGGAACAAGGAACCATGGCACATTCGATTGGATTTCGTACGTTCTTGGTGGCGACGAGCCTCCTGTGTCCGCTCGTGATCGCGGGCGCGCAGGAAGCCGCTTCTGACCAATCGCCTGCGGCCGCAGCCGCGCGCGACATCGAGACGACCGACATCATCGTCACTGCCCAGCGACGCGAACAGGCCCTCCTGGACGTGCCGGTGTCTGTGGCCGTGGTGTCGGCTGACACTCTTGCCGACAGCAACTTCACAACTGTCGCAGACATCCAGTTCCTGTCTCCCGGGGTGAATTACAACGCGAACTTCGGCGGCGGCTTCAACGTCCGCGGCGTCGGCACCCAATCGCTTCTGATGACGGCGGAGCAATCCGTCGCTGTGGTGATAGACGACGTCGTCCAAAGCCTTCCGGAAGTGTCCTTTGCCGGGCCGAGCTATCAATCGCTCGTCGACATCCAGCGGGTTGAGGTTCTCAAAGGGCCGCAAGGTACCTTGTTCGGCAAGAACAGCTCCGCAGGCGTGATCCATCTCGTCACCGCCAATCCTGAGTTCGGCGCATCGACGGCTTTCGGCTCAATTTCTTATGCCTCGAACAATGAAATCAATGCCGAGGGCGTCGCCAATCTCCCCATTGGCGACACCATGGCGTTGCGCATCGCGACCGGCTTCCAACAGCGCGACGGCTTTGTGACGAACCGCTTTAACAACAAGGACCTTTGGGCCTATGAGCGGTTTTCGCTGCGCGGTAAGCTGCTGTGGGAGCCGGTCGCCGACCTTCGGGTTCTTCTCTCGGCAGAATACCGGTCGCTTGAGGACGATGCGAACGGCCTTTGGACGCTGCGCAACTGCGGCAGCGGCTTTGGGACCTTCCGTCCCTGCAGCGAGCTTGCAAAGTTCGGCGTGGTGCCGAGCCCCAAGAACCTCTCGGTCGCCGTCGAAGGCGCCAACTACACGGAGCAGACGTCCTGGGCGTTGTCCAGCCGGATTGACTATGACCTTGGCAACGCGACCCTGACGTCCATCACAGCCTACCGTGATCTCGTCCAGCCGATCAGCCTTGATACAGATGGAACCACGCGAGCCGTCTACTCACGCAACGAGAACGAATCGGGCGGCGATCAGTTCACGCAGGAACTGCGCATCAACGGCGACATGGGCGCGATCAACTACACCCTAGGCGCTTTCTACCATGAATCGAGCCCCTATCAGAAAGGTCTCAACGGCGGGACCTTGAACCTCCTTCCAGACAGCTCGCCGATTTTCGTGACGCTGAACTCGATCGGCCCGTTCGCCAATCAGGGGTACGGCTCGTGGGTTAAAGCCGACATCTCCAGCTGGGCCGTGTTCGGTCAGCTCGAAGCGAAGGTCATGGAGGATCTGACCCTCATCGCTGGCGGTCGCTACACCAGCGATATCGTCCGCCAAACGATCGACTACTTCGATATTCCTTGGTTGTGCCGTGTCGCTTTTGCGAGCGGCGGTGCCTGCCACACCCTGCCGCTTCCGCTGAGCTCGGGCGAATCGCGGATCGACGCCGATAAGTTCACCTACAAACTGACGGCGAAATACGATCTGTCGGACAACGCGAATGTCTATGCGACCTACGCGACCGGATACAAAGGTCCGATGATCTCCCACCCGGCGAACAGGCCGCAACTCCTGCTGCGGCCCGAGACGTCGGAAGCGATCGAAGTCGGCCTGAAGGCGTCGCTCTTTGAGAAAAAGCTGAACCTCAATGTCTCTGCGTTCCGGGTCGACTACAAAGACTTCCAGGGCCAGCAGCGTGTTGGCGTGGCACCGGTGTTCTTTTACACGACCACCAACGCTGGCGGGTTGAAGACCAGCGGGATCGAGGGCGACCTCACGTGGCGGGCCTCGCCGGAACTGACCCTCGGGCTTAGCGCTGCCTATGTGCCGACGGAGTTCACCGAGTTCGCGGTGCAGTGCTTTGATCTATACACCAATCCGGCGACCCCGGTCGGCGCATGCACCTATGTCCAGCCGGGCCTGCCACCTGGATCGCCCGCTCAGTTCAACGCCGCAGGCTATCCGCTCATCTACTCTCCGGAAGTGACCTGGGGCGTAACGCTCGACTACCAGCGGCCGATCTCGGGCGACCGAATGCTGGCTGCGACCGCCACCTACAACTACCGTGGCGAGACCTACGGCATCGTTGCAGATCCCAATACGCTCAATCCGGGCTTCGGGCTTCTCAATGCTCAAGTCAGTCTGTCGAGCTCTGACGACCGCTGGAAGCTCTCAGTCTTTGGCCGCAACCTGCTCGATGAGTACTTTGTGGCGGGCATCTTCCGGACGCCGCTGGATGCTGGCACCTACAACTCCTCGCCATTGTCGACCATCGGCTACTCAAACATCCCAGCCATGGATGCGAGCCGCACCTTCGGCGTGAAACTGGGACTGTACTTTGGAGACTGACGGCGGTTCGCCGCCTCAGACCGGCGCTCAGTACGCGTCCGGGAGCGGAAAGGGCGCAAAGTGGATGGTGACATTGCTCACCATCGGCTTTGCGCTCAACCTCCTGGATCGTCAGATCGTCAACATACTGGGCGAACTGATCAAGCGCGACCTAGGCCTCGCCGACTGGCAGCTGGGGGCGCTGAG
>JBILMQ010000149.1:0-8677 GCA_044375455.1 Caulobacterales bacterium
GGCTGCTGCCTGATGGCGTCTGCCTCATGGCCGCAGACTGCTGGACAACGACCCACGGCCGCTGGCTGATCGAGCCTGACCGATGGCGCCCGACCTGTTATCCCTGATCCGGGTTGACCGGGGCTGCTCTGCCAAGTCACACCCAAGACCGCTTCGTGCCGGCGACTGCCGGCCTCAGGCAGCGGCATTCGACAGGCGGCAAGCACAATGACCAGACTTATTGATTTCAGCGCCGTCGACATTGCCGGCAAAACAGTGTCGCTCAAGGACTACCTCGGCAAAGTCGTCCTGATCGTGAACACGGCGAGCAAATGCGGATTCACGCCGCAATACGAGGGTCTCGAAGCGCTCTACAAGGCTCTCGCACCCCGGGGATTTGCGGTGCTCGGATTTCCCTGCAACCAGTTCGCGGGCCAAGAGCCGGGCGCGGCGGCGCAGATCGCTGAGTTCTGCAAACTCACTTACGACGTGACATTTCCGATGTTCGCCAAAATTGATGTGAACGGGCCGAGCGCGCATCCCCTCTACGCTTGGCTGAGGGCGTCGGCGCCAGGCCTGTTGGGAACCAGATCGGTCAAATGGAACTTCACAAAGTTCCTGATCGACCGGACAGGCCGGGTCGTGCGTCGCTACCCGCCGCAGGCCGCGCCCGAGGGCCTGCGGCGCGACATCGAGGCGCTGCTCGGCTGAGAAAGCCCGGCCCGGGCTGCGGCCGCAAGTCGCGCCCGCCTGCGAAGTCGCCTCCCCAAGGTTGCGCGCCCACGGTTGCGCCCCCAGCGTTGTGACCCCCGCGTTGTGACCCCAGGATTGTGACCCCAGGATTGTGCAGGTTGCTGCGCATGCAACGAAGCTGCTCCTTCAGAGGGTGGTTTGGCGTCAGGCGCTGCTGACATCCGCCATGGCCGCTTCCCGCCATGAACTCGAGGATGACTTGATGCAGGCGCAGCGGGTGTGCGCCGCGTCGGCCAGCGTCGCGGTAAAGCCCTCCATCAACTCTGCCGCGCGTGCCGCCAGCGCCAGGAGCGACGCCTCGCCATCATCTCGCGGTCACTATTTGTTCGCATTATTTACGATTCGTAAACCATCTGGCACCGATGTTGACCGGCCCCGAAATGATCTGGGTTTAGCTGTGGATCGCTGGCGAAAGCAGAGGGACAAGTCCCGCCCGCCAGGTTCGCGCTGACCCGCCGCCTGATAGGGTGCCGGCATGAGTGCTGATGGGCAATATCCAATCTCCGCGGCAGCTTCGTCAGACGCCGCGCCCCACAATATCGAGGCCGAACAAGCGCTGCTCGGCGCCCTTCTGTTCGACAATGAGGTCGCAAATAGGATCGACACGCCGTTGCGCGGCGAGCACTTTTACGACCCGGTGCATGGACGCATCTGGGAAGCTGCGACAGCAATCGTGGAGCGGGGCGGGCTCGCGGATCCGGTCACCCTGAAAGACGCTTTCGCCCGGGATGGCGGACTTTCCGAGATTGGCGGACCTGCTTATCTCGCGGCGCTGGTCACAAATGCGGCGCTTCCAGCCTCCGCGCCAGCCTATGCGCGCCTCGTCTATGAGCTTGCGCTGCGACGTGCGCTGATACGGGTGGGCAGTGAGATTGCGATCTCAGCGCAGGAACCCGACCCGGAGAAAGACGCCCGCAGCCAGATCGAAGAAGCCGAACGGATGCTGCACTCGCTTGCCGAGGCCGGCCAGGTCCGCAAGGGTTTTCAAAGCTTCCGGGAGGCGCTGAAGACCTCAATCGCACTGGCCGCGGCGGCGATTGAGCGCGAAAGTGGTCTCGCCGGCATCTCGACCGGGTTTCGGGAACTCGACCGAATGCTGGGGGGTCTGCACAAGTCGGATCTGGTGATCCTCGCGGGCCGGCCGTCCATGGGCAAGACGGCGCTCGGCGCGAACATCGCATTCAATGTCGCGCGCAAGTATCGCAAATCGCGCCAACCGGACGGCACGGAGAAGACCACAGAGGGCGGCGTTGTTGCCTTTTTCTCGCTTGAAATGGCCGCAGAACAGCTTGCAACGCGCATTCTGGCTGAGCACTCCCGCATCGCATCAGAAAAGATCCGCAAAGGCGATCTCAACAAAGGCGAGTTCGAAGACCTCAAGGACGCCGTGGCTGAGCTGAACTCCAGCCCGTTGTATATCGACGATACCGGCGGCATTTCCATCGGCCAGATCGCGGCGCGCGCGCGCCGGCTGCAGCGCTCTGTCGGACTGGATCTGATTATCGTCGACTACCTGCAGCTCGTCATGCCCTCCTCCAACCGTCGGTCAGACAGCCGGGTACAGGAGGTGTCTGAGGTGACGAAGGGCCTGAAGGCGCTCGCCAAGGAGCTGTCGGTGCCGATCATTGCCCTGTCACAGCTGTCTCGCGGCGTGGAAAACCGCGAAGACAAACGACCACAGCTCGCGGATTTAAGGGAATCCGGTTCGATCGAACAAGACGCCGACATGGTGCTGTTCGTGTATCGGGAGGCCTATTACCTTGAGAGACAGGAGCCGCGCGAAGGAACCGCGGAGCACCTGAAATGGCAACAGGACATGGACGTGCTGCGGCGCCGCGCCGAAGTCATTATCGGCAAGCAGCGTCACGGTCCGATTGGCAAAGTGGAATTGGGCTTCAACGCCGAGATCACAAAATTCTCTGACCTCGACACGTCGGGGCGCTATGACGCCGGTTATGGACAAGTCAACGGCTGAAACCGGGCCTCCTGCACGACCGCGCCTCCAGATCAATTGCGCCGCGGCCGCATCCAACTGGCGCATGATGGCGCTCCGCGCGCCGGCGGCGGATTGCGCCGCCGTCATCAAGGCAGACGCCTACGGGCTGGGCGCGGACGCCCTTGGGCCAGTGCTGGCGGCGGCGGGATGTCGCACCTTCTTCACCGCATATGCAAGCGAAGGCGCCCTGCTTCGGCGCGCTCTTGGACCCGAACCTGCGATTTATGTGCTCCACGGCCGATCGGACGGCGAAGCGGCGTTGTTCGTCGCAGCGGCGTTGACGCCCGTGCTGGCGACCGCGGCGGATGTGGCGTGGTGGGCGCCCACGGGACGGCCAGGCGCCCTGCATATCGACACGGGAATGAACAGATTGGGTCTGACGGCGGCCGAGGCAGCCGCCTGGCCTGGTCCCTGCGCGCTGCTGATGAGCCATCTGGTGTCTGCCGAGGACGCAAACGACACCATGAACCGCCGCCAGCTAACGCTGTTTCGCGCCCTTGCCCAGGCGCATCCGACGGCGCCCAAAAGCCTCGCCAACAGCGCAGGCGTCCTGCTTGGGCGTGACTACCACTTCGACCTCGTGCGCCCAGGCATTGCGCTGTACGGGGGCGAGCCGGTTCCAGACGCGCCGATTGGCATTGCGCCGGTAGCTACGGTCAGTGCGCCGATCGTTCAGGTGCGCGACCTCAATCCCGGCGACACGGTTGGATACAACGCCACTTATACAGCCCCCCGCGCCGTCCGTCTGGCGACCATTGCGCTCGGCTATGCGGATGGTTTCTTGCGCGCCGGCGCGGGACGCGGCTATGGGGTTCTGGCGGGCGCACGCTGCCCAATCGTCGGGCGCATCTCCATGGACCTCATCACGCTGGACGTCACAGCGGCGGCGCAGGCCGCTCAACCCGGCGCCGAGGTGGAGATGCTGGGCGCGCAGGCGCCGGTCGACGCGGTCGCAACCGCAGCCGGAACCAACAGCTATGAAGTGCTGACCCGCCTGGGAGGCCGGCTGAAAGCAGGCTGGGGAGCGGCCGGGTGACCTACTTTGTCAGTTTTCTGGCAGCCATCGGGCGCACGGTCATCGCCGCCCTGGCGGAAATCGGCAAGCTGAGCCTGTTTGCCTGCAGAGCGGCGGCGGCCTGTTTTTCAGCCCCGCTGTTCCTTGACCAATGGGCGCGCCAGTTCGCGCGCATCGGGTATTATTCGCTGCCGGTCGTCGGGCTGACGGCAGTTTTCACAGGCGCTGCTCTCGCGCTCAACATCTATACCGGAGGAGCGCGCTTTAACGCCGAACAATTCGTCCCGAACATCGTGGTGCTGGGCATCACCCGCGAGCTCGGGCCAGTTCTGGCGGCGCTCATGCTCGCCGGGCGCGTGTCCGCTTCCATCGCAGCGGAGATAGGCACAATGCGGGTGACGGAGCAGATTGACGCGCTCCAGACTCTGTCGGCCGATCCGTTCCGCTTTCTTCTTGCGCCTCGCATTGCCGCGGCGACCGTGTCGCTGCCGCTGCTGGTTCTCATCGCCGACATCATCGGCGTCATGGGCGGCTACCTTGTCTCCACGACGAGCCTCGGGTTCAACGGGGCGATTTACTTGAAAAACACACTGGACTTCGTGACCACCGACGATGTCGTCTCCGGGCTGATCAAAGCCGCAGTGTTCGGCTTTATCATCGCCGTGATGGGCTGTTACTTCGGCTACAACTCAAAAGGCGGCGCAGGCGGCGTCGGTCGAGCGGCGACCAATGCCGTTGTGAGCGCCGCTGTGCTGGTTCTGGCGTGGAACTATGTGCTCACGACCCTCTTCGTGGAGCGGTGACGTGATGCAGGAGCGCCCGGCCAAGATTGCGCTGGAGAACCTGTCAAAGACTTTTGGCGCGCGCGTCGTGCTGGCGGACGTGTCACTCACGGTCGCCCCCGGGCAGTCGCTGGTCATCATCGGCGGCTCCGGTCAAGGGAAGTCGGTGACGATCAAGTGTGCGCTCGGCCTTATCGCGCCCGATCAGGGCAGAGTGCTGATCGACGGCGTGGACGTGACCAAGGCGCGCGGAGCGCAACGCGATGCAATGATGCGCCGCTGCGGGCTGCTGTTTCAGGGAGGAGCGCTTTTTGACTCGCTGACCGTGTGGGAAAATATTGCTTTTCGCCTGATCTATCGCGATCGCGTAAGCCGCAAAGAGGCAAAGGAGCGCGCCATAGACGCCATGGCGCGCGTGCGGCTCCGGCCGGAGGCCGCAGACCTGCGCCCGGCGGAGCTGTCAGGCGGCATGCAAAAACGCGTGGGGCTTGCGCGTGCGATCATGGGCAGTCCGGAAATCCTGTTTTTCGATGAGCCGACCACAGGGCTCGATCCGATTACGGCAGATGCGATCAATGAACTGATCGTCGAGCAGACCAAGGCGCTGGGAGCGGCGGCCATTTCGATCACCCATGATCTTGTCTCTGCACGTAAGATCGCTGATGACATCGCAATGCTGCATCAGGGCCGCATTATCTGGCGCGGGCCAGCGTCAGCGATGTTTGACAGCGGCGACCCGCGAGTTGACCAATTCGTGCATGGCCGCGCGGCAGGCCCGATCGCAGCCGCGATCTAGCAGGGGTCGCGCGACACCGCCAGACACAATGCAGGGCGCGGTCGAACTGTTGATGCGGTCGACCTGCTTGCACAGGACGCGCCAGGCCGCGCCAGGTCGCGCGCCAAAGCGCCACCTTGGTCATACGCAATCGGTCCGCCTGCCGTCTCGGGATAATCCGCCCCTGTCGGATGCCCCCTCTCTCGGGGCGTCAATCTCCGATCTTGCCGGAGCCAATGGCGTAAAGGCAGCAACGTCGGCGGCAGCGGCCACATCCTTTGCCCCCAGTTTCGCTCTGGTCGGGTATATCTTGCCGGCCGCGCCGCGGGGCCGAACCCCAATGTTCATGGTAGCGCGCCCCCCCCGCCGGGCGCCGGCCGAAGCCTGCCGGCTTGATCCTGCCGGCAAGATCATGCCGGCTCCTGCGCGGCGAGGAAGCCGTCACTCGCGAATCCGCCTAGTCAGGGGTCATGGCGCGCACCGAAGTGCACTATGTCTGTCAGTCCTGTGGGGCGGTCTCGGCGAAATGGGCCGGCAAATGCGACGCTTGCGGCGCTTGGAACACGCTGATGGAAGAGGCGGCCGCCACGCCGGGCGGATCGCTCGGCGGAGCCGCTAAACCTCGGCGTGGAAGCGGATTGGCGTTTGAAACGCTGGATGCGTTCCAGGCGCCAGAGAAGCGTCTGATCTCAGGCATCTCAGAATTTGACCGCGTCTGCGGGGGCGGCCTTGCCCTGGGCTCCGCGGTGCTGGTCGGCGGCGATCCCGGAATCGGAAAATCCACATTGCTGCTGCAAGCAAGCGCCAGAATCGCCGCACAAGGCGTGCCGACAGTCTATCTTTCCGGTGAAGAGGCGACCGCGCAGATCCAAGCGCGCGCCCGCCGCCTCGGCCTCAGCGAGTGCCCGGTTCGCCTCGCTGCGGAGACAGACCTGCGCGCCATCCTGGATGGACTGAAGCACGAGAAGCCGGCGCTGATCGTCATCGACTCGATCCAAACCCTGTGGTCGGACGCTCTGCCCGCCGCGCCGGGGACGGTGACACAGGTCCGCGCCGTGGCCCACGATCTGGTGCGCTACGCAAAGAAGACCGGGGCCGTCGTTCTGCTGGTGGGGCACGTCACGAAAGACGGTCAGATCGCCGGCCCGCGCGTCGTCGAACACATGGTCGACGCGGTGCTCTATTTTGAGGGCGAGCGCGGTCATCAGTTCCGCATCCTGCGCGGGGTCAAGAACCGTTTCGGGCCCACCGATGAGATCGGCGTGTTTGAGATGAGCGAAGGGGGCCTTATCGAGGTTGCAAATCCTTCCGCGCTTTTTCTCGACAGCCGGGGGGCCCGCGCCTCCGGGGCGGCCGTGTTCGCAGGTCTGGAAGGCACGCGCCCGGTTCTCATGGAAATCCAGGCTCTGGCCGCGCCGGCAGCGCACGGCTCGCCGCGCCGCGCGGTCGTTGGGTGGGATCCTGCCCGGCTGGCGACAATCCTGGCTGTTCTGGAAACACGCTGCAGCCTTGGCTTCTCGAGCCGTGACGTTTATCTGAACGTCGCAGGCGGCCTCAAGGTCGTCGAGCCGGCTGCCGATCTGGCGGTCGCTGCGGCGCTTATCTCCGCACTCAATGACGTCCCCCTGCCGGAGGATGTTGTGGTGTTCGGCGAAGTCGCGCTCAGTGGCGACGTCAGGCCTGCAGCGCGGGCCGAGGCGCGGCTGCGCGAGGCAGCCAAACTCGGGTTCAGGAGGGCCTTTGCACCGGAAGGTCAGCGTGAGCAGACCTCCCGCACAGAGGCGACGCTGGTTGAGGTCGTGCCGATGCGCCGGCTGACGGAGCTGGTTGAGCGCATTGTCAGGTAAAGCGGAAGGGCGCCCAGATGAACGATCTGCCGATCGGATTTTTTGACCTTGCGGTGATCGCCATCTTGGTGATTTCAGCTGCGATGTCCTTCGCCCGCGGGTTCATGCGTGAGGCGATTTCTATTCTTGCCTTCGTCGGCGCCATCGTCGCGGCAATCATTGCATTCGACCATGTGCGGCCGATCGTACAGAATTTCCTGCCCGCCGGCGTGGTGGCCGATCTCGTCTCATTGTCCAGCGTTTTCGTGATCGTGTATGTGCTGATCGCCGTGGTCGCGGGCAGGATCGGGGCATTCCTGCGATCCTCCGACGAAATAGGCTTCATCGACCGCATTCTGGGGGTCGCCTTTGGCGTGGTCCGCGGACTGGCTGTGCTCGCGCTCTTCGTGATCTTCGTCAATGCGATCTTCAAGGTTGAGCGCCAGCCACGATGGCTGACGGACTCCGCCTCCTATCCGTACATCGCCGCCGCCGCCGCCTGGCTGCAGGGTCTGGCGCCGACTGCTCAGAGCGCGGTGCAAGACGTGGTGGGCGGAGCCTCAAAAGCCGCGCCGGGCGACCGCTAGCCCGCCGCCGCCGCAGGGAGGGCAAGGCCTATGAGCGACACAGCTCCGCAACCCGACACCGGGCTTGCCGTCCGACCTCTGCGCACCGCAGAGGACGAGATCAGTATTGAAGTCGATCGCTATCGCGGTCGCCCGCGCGAAGAATGCGGCCTATTTGGGGTTTTCGGCAACGCAGAGGCCGGCGTGCTGACCGCCTTGGGACTGCATGCCCTTCAGCACCGCGGGCAAGAAGGATGCGGCATCTGCACTTTCGATGGCGAGCTCTTCCATCATGAGCGCCACCTCGGTCTTGTCGGCGACAATTTCACGGGCGAGGATCTGCCGCGCCGCATGAAAGGACACACGGCGATCGGCCATGTGCGCTACTCCACGCAAGGCGGCGCCATCCTGCGCAACACACAGCCATTGTTCGCCGATCTCGCAGCCGGCGGCCTCGCCATCGCGCACAATGGGAACCTGACCAACGCCCGCGCCTTGCGCGAAGACCTTGTTCAGGATGGCGCGATCTTCCAGAGCACATCCGATTCGGAAGTCATTCTCCAACTCGTGGCCCGATCACGCAAAGCCGGGTTTTTGGATCGGTTCATCGAGGCATTGTCCTTGATCGAAGGCGGCTATGCGCTAACCGCGCTGACGAACAAGAAGCTCATCGGCGCGCGCGATCCGCTCGGCATCCGTCCGCTGGTCCTCGGCGATCTTGACGGAGCTGCGATTCTCGCCTCGGAAACGTGCGCGCTGGACATTATCGGCGCGCGGTTCATTCGAGACATTGAAAACGGCGAGATCGTGGTTATCGATCAGAACACGGTGCGCTCATTCAAGCCGTTTGCTCCGCAGCGGGCGCGACCATGCGTCTTTGAATATGTTTATTTCGCTCGACCAGACTCCCTCATGAACGGACGCTCAGTTTATGACGTCCGCCAGCGCATGGGCGCACACCTGGCGATTGAGACCAGTGTGGCTG